>JAGVUR010000141.1 GCA_019136135.1 Verrucomicrobiota bacterium | reverse complement strand
GTGATGTCGAGGCTGTCGACGTTGTCGAAGCCGGAGACGGTGGCGTTGCCAGCGGCGGTGATCGCTGCGTTTGCGATGATCGTGTCAATCGCAGCAACGGTTTCTGGGGTTCCAACCAAGGTGACGTTGCCGGTGCCGAGTTCAAGCGCATTGGCCGTGAAGGAGCTGTTGCCGGTGATTCCGGTGGCGGTAGCGTTGATCTCGCCGTCTTTCGCAAGGAAGCTGGTGGCGTCGATTAGGCCGGCGATAGCATTAATCGTGCCGGTCTCGCTGACCAGGGCCGATGCGGCCAGGTAGCCTGCGGCGACGTTCAGGTCGCCGGCGGCGGTGATCGTCGTGCCGTCGATCTCGTTTGCGGCGAAGATGTCGACGTTTCCTCCATCGTTGTCGGCGGACTTGGCGAGGATGACCGAGCTGATGATGTTCTGGATCGGGTCTCCAATGGCGTCGCCAACAGCTTCCTGACCGACGGTGATGCTTCCTTCCTCTGAGATGAGGCTGGAGTCGACCAGGTAGGATGCCTTCTTGATCTCGATATCGCGCTTGGCGACGATGCCGGTATCATCGATTTCGTTGGCGTAGATTTCAACGTTATCAGCGAAGTTGCCCGTTACCCCAACCAAGTTGAAGTACTGGTTCTCGGAACCTGCGGTGATGGTTGCGATTCCTTCACCAGTTGTGGTGAAGGTGGTGTTGGAGATGGCGCCGGCTGAGGTAATTGTCATATTTGTGCCGGCGGTAAAGAGCGAATCGTTGATTTCGGTCATGATTTGGGGCGTGTTGATCGCTCCAGTTGCATTGAAGAAGTAGCGGTTCGAGCCTGCGGTAAGCGTGGTCTCAGGCAGGTTGATGTCGCCGTCTGTGGCGGTGATGAAGATGTCGCCCACCTGCGTGACGATGATGGCAGGGCCGTTGGAGACGGATGCGCCTGCGATGGTCACGTTCCTGAATGCGCTGGTGGTGCCCTCCAGGATGATGGCACCCAGGGAGGTGATGTCGATCGAGCCGTAGATGGCAGTGATGTCTGCCGCTTGGCTGAACGCCGCCATCGAGTCGATGTTGATGTCGCTGGTGATGGCTGTGACTGCGCCGCCGAGCGTGGCGGTGCCTGCGGTGAGGATGTCGATGGCGTTGCCGGCGTTGATCGTTCCGGTGACGTCGAGGGCCTGGTTGTCCCCGACCGTTGCGAGCATGACGTTGCGTCCCGCGCTGACGTTTGCCGCATCCAGGTCGTTGGCTTGGATGAGCACGTCGACCAGGACGTTGATGTCGCCCCTGAAGTCTGCGGTTGCCGCGCCCGCCGTGAGGTTTGCGACGTTGACATTTGCGTTTGCGGTGATGGCGTTTGCCTTGAGGACCAGGTCGTAGTCGCCGCCGATGGTGTTGGCGGCATCGGTGCCGATCGTGATGTTGCCGGCGCCGGTCGCGATGGTGACGTCGTCCATGATCGTGACGTTCTTGTTGAAGGTGGCGTCGGCATCGGCCAGGACGATGTTGCCGTTGAGTTCCGCGTCTGCGTCGACGGTGAGTCCAAATCCGGTCACGTCGTCGAGCTTGACGGTCTGCGCGGTGAATGTGACTCCACCCACGTTGGAAATCGTGGTCATTTCAGTGTCCGCGAGATCGATCGTTCCAGTTGCGGTGACATCGGCCGCGAAGTCAGCGTTCTGGCCGGTGACGGTGACGTTGGCTGCGGTAATAGCGCCATCGAAGTCCGCCGTGTCGATGACGTCGACAATCAGGTCGTTCACGCTGATCGCGCCTTCGAAGGCCGCCTGCTTGGCGTTGACGATGATGTCGGCTATGCTGTCGATCGCGCCTTTGACCCTTGCCTCGCCGTTCAGCGCGTTGAGTGTCAGGTTTCCGTTTGCGGGGGCGTTGGCTCCCAGGCCGATGGAGTCGATGGCGATGTTGCCGCTGTCCGAGGTGATGATGGAAGCCATTTCATTGTCTGTTGTAATGGCATTTGCCGTGAAGTCCTGTCCCGCTTCGATGTTTGCATCGTCGAGGGTTGCATTGCCCGTGAAGGTGATGGCGCCCGTCGCGTCCATGTTGGTTCTGCTGATGGCGATTGGGGCGGGAATGTCTGTCGCCACGCCGGCGAGTTCGATGTCGCCCGTGGTGGCCGAGATGTTGACATCGGCCAGGCTGACGCCTTGCCCCGCAAATACGATGCCGCCCGCAGTGATCGTGGCGGTGTCCGCCAGGACCTCGTTGTTGCGGGATTCCACGATAAGCTTGCCTGCGATGTTGGAATCGTAGACGCGGATCGCGCCCATGCCCATGTCGAGGATCGACGCCTCGCCGCGGACGTTGTTGGCCGCGACGCCGTAGACGTTGGTGAGCAAGTTGACGTTTCTTGCGCCCAGGATGTCCAGGTTGTCCCAGCTATCCAGGATGGTGGTGTTGACATAGCCGGTGATGTCATAATCGGCAGTCAAGGTGATGGTGTTTTCAGGGCCGACCTCTCCGGTGTCCTCACCGGTGATATCCACATTCATCGTTCCCAGGCCGGTCTGGACCAGGTCGATGTCGCCTGCCGCGGCGATGGTGAAGGTGGTGTCGGATTCGGATTCGTTGGCGATGTTGACGCGGTCGCCGTTCGCTACGGTGATCGTGGTCGCGCCGGTGATGTCGACGGTCGCTTCGCGGCCGATGTTGATGGTGTCCTGGCCGAGGCGGTCGAAGTTGACGGTTGCCGCATTGATCATGCCGTCGTCGATCGTGTCTGCAAAGACGTTGACGGTTGTGGCGGTCAGTGTGGCGCGGTCGATGTCGTTGGCGGTGATGCTGGCCAACATTGCCGCCTTGATGGCGGAATCGACCAATGTTGCCGCTTCGACGCTTGCGTTGCCGCTGGCGTTGATGGCGGTGCCGTCAATCTTTTGTGCGATGTCGGCAATGATGTTTCCGTCCCTGGCGAGGATCGTCGAGGCAATGAGGTTTGCCGCTATGAGGCCTGCGCCGATGCCGTTGTCCGCGACGACCGAGCCGGCGTCGATCGTCAGGTCGACGATGTTGCCGAGTGCGGTACCGCCGGGTATGGTCGCCTGCGCCGTGACGGCGGCATTGCCGAAAGTGGTGATGATGCCGGAGATGATGTTGGCCGCGGTGACGTCGGCTGCGGCGGCCTTGATCGTCGCGTTGACAAGGTCTCCTGCGGCTGTTATGGTTGCCTTTTCGCCTGCGTTGACGATGGCGTTGGTGACGTCGCCGACGAATCTCGTTGCGATGATGTCTGCGGCGGCCTGAAGTTCGACGACACCTGTGGTCGCGATGACCGCTTCATCCAGGATGATCGAGCCGGTGACGGCCTTGACCTGGATGCCCTCTTCGCCCGCGGTGATCGTGGTTCCTTCCACATCGGAAACTTCGGAGCCGCGGATGGCGATCTTGTCGCCGGCGAAGATGTTAGCAGGAGCTGGGTCGGTACCGCCAACGCCAATCGTACCAAGGTTGACTGCCTGGCTGGCCGAGATGTCAATGGAACCCTCGGTCGCGATGATGTCGTTGACTGCGGTGAATCCGCCATTCCTGACCTGGATGTCAATGTCACCAGTTTCTGCCTTTGTCAATCCGCCGAGGTCGACTGCGTTTCCGCCGAAGAGGTCGAGGTCCCCGATGGTGCGGAGGTCGTTCGCGACAAAGATGCTCTGTCCCGCCTTGATCAAGGCGTCTCCGCCGACTTCGATGGAGTTGTTGGAGGGATCGACATTCTCGTAGTTGTTAAGGGTGATGCTTCCGTTTGCGGCGATGTTCAGGTCCTCGTAGATCCTGATCTTGACGCCGTCGAACGTGAAGTCCCCTGTAGTGGGATCCACCGGTTCCCAGTCGCCGTCGCCGTCGAGATCCTGGAGTACGCCCGTCGCATAGGCGTCGAGGGACTTGAGTTCGGCCGAGCCGTAGAGTCCGATGTTTGCCGCCCTGATCGTCAGGTCGTAGGTGCCCTGGAGCATGTTCGAGATGTATGTGCGTCCATCAACGATCACCGTGTAGTTTTCGTCGCCGATGACGACGTCACCGGCTTCGCCGCCGCTGAGGAGGATGTCGGCCAGGATCTTCGTGTTTCCGAGGAGTTCGATCCCGCCTGTTGCGCGGATGTCGCCGTGCAGATAGATGTCCGTGCGATACAATTCCGACTCTGCATTTGCTGATCCGACGGTGAGCTTCACGACCTCGTCCGAGGCGGAGTTGATCCGACCCAGCTTGACGTTTCCGAGTTCGTTGGTGTCGATGACGGCGCTCTTCGCGAGCAGGGTGTTCGCGACGCCGGAGAGGTCGATGGTCGAGAAGCCGACGCCTGCGTTTGCGCCCGCGAGGATGGTGACGAGCGTCGGCGCATTCGGGTCGGCGTCGCCGATCTGGAGGTGGTCGCCGCTGATCGTGATGTTCCTGCCGGCGGTGGCATCGGCCATCAGGAACGTGGTGGCCGCATCGATATCGATCGATCCGGCGACGTTGACCGTGTCGCTGAATTGGGCGGTCCTGCCCGCGAAGACGTCGAGGCTGCCGAGGGAGCCGTCGATTGTGCTGCCGAAGACCACGTCGCCGACGTTGGCGGTCGCTTCAAGGTCGCCGCCGGCGATCGTGACCGTTCCGTTGAACAGGACATCGCCCTGGCTGGAAATGACCTTGGTGTCGCCGGCGACGATGAAGTCGCTGTTGACGACGACGTCGCCCATGCCTGCTGAAATCGTCGAGGGATCGACTGTGACGCCCAGTTCTGCCCCCGACAGGGTGACCGAGCCGTCAGCCTGGAGGAAGGAATCGGTGATGGTCACGCCAAAGTCCGCACCAATGGTAATTGAATTGGCGAGGAGGGATGCGGTGAGGATATCGACGTTCCCGGTGCCCTGCAGGACGATGTCGCCGGCCTGGACAAGTGCGTAGTTGACGACCAAGTTGCCGTCGTCCACCTGCATCCAAAGCTCGCCGCCAAGGTTGCTGGCTCCGTAAACGGTCATCTCGCCGATGTTCGTGATGTCAACTACAGCGAGGTCGCTATTGATGACGGTGACTTGTGCGCCGTCGAATGCGTTGAGGACAAAGATGCCATTGTTGGCGCCTGCTGCGTTCAGCTTGTTGACCAGATTGAGGTTACCAATGCTGCTGAACAGGTCGATGCCACCCACGGCGGTCAGATTTGCTGTGCCAACCGTGATGATATTCAACTCGTTCCAGTTGGAGGTGATGTTGCCGTTGGCGAGGATGTTCAGGGTGTCGGCTTCGTCGAAGATGACTGCCGCATCGATCAACGTATTACCAACATTGAAGGTCCAGGACGAGACGGCGGACTCCATTCTGACATCTGCCGCGGCTCCGACCTTGAAGGTCAGCGTGCCGGTGTGGTCCTTGCCGCCGAAGGTGACTCCGCCATCGGTGGACAGGCGATCGAGGTAGTCGGCATCGATGATCCATGAGCGTCCAAGCTCGGTTTCGGCCGCGTCAACCTGGTAGTTGTTGTAGCCCATCACTGTGATGTTGGTGTATTCATAGGACGGAACCAGGGTGATGTTGCCGCCTTCGCCATCAAATGCGCCGGTGACGATGTCGTCGTTGAGGTTGACTTCTGCTCCGACGAAGGTGACATTGCCGCCATAGGTGGCTGTCAAATCGACGTCTGCCCACTTTCCGCTGGCGGAATCAGCGACCTGCGCAACGATGTCCTCGACGGTCAGGCGGTAGACTCCGACGGAAACATGGGTGTCCCCGGCAGTCTGCCAGATGCCATATGCGCCAATGTCGTACTTCTCTTCAAACTCTCCCCTGGTGGGGGTGCCTTCGATGTTGGGATCGCCGAGCGTGCGGAGGACTTCGCCGTCGAAGTTGACGCGTACGCCGCCAATAATCAGATCCTTGGCATTGACGATCGAGACGTCCTCGTTGACCTTCATCTGGATGCGGTTGACGTCGGTCTCCAGCGGGTTGCCCTGTCCGACGGTTTCCAGCGACGAGATGAACAGCGCGTCGGCGATGACGTTGACGTTCTCGCCGCCGATGTCGTTATTGTCTCGAATCGAGCCGGAGTTGATGATGGCGACTGTACCCGCCAGCGCCTGCACCTTTGCAATGTCCCAGTTGCGGAGGACTGCGACGACGTCGCCGTCCTGTGCGATCACGTCGGCCAGGTGCTCCTGGACGATGTCGTTTCCGGGCATGTGGAAGAGGACGTCGGCGAGGTTGTCATTGGGGGGGGTGCCGCCGGTACCGGGTCCCTTCGTGCCGGCGATGGTCTGGAGGATGTTGAGTGTGTTGCCTGAGCCTTCCATCAGGACGATGATGTCGCGTCCGTTGGCGGAGTTGAGTATGCCGACGACGTCCTGCGCGATGGCCGTGGCGACCAGGTCGGTGCCTGCTGCGAACCCGGTGATGTTGTAGATTTTGTCGTTATCGCCCAGATGCAGCTTGATGTCGTTGAGGGCGTTAGGCTGACCGTTGCCTTCTGCGAACATGCTTCCGGGCTGGTTTTGAGCCGCCAGGTTGAGATTTGTTGTCGCGGTTGCGCCAAATTCGATTCCCTTGTTTGCGACCAGCGCCAGGTTGGCGTCGTCGCGGCTGAAGGTGAGGTATCCGTCGTTACGCTTGATCGCATTGGTCGTGATGATGTCGAGGTTGAGCGCGTCGGTCGTCGCGTCGCCGACTTGGACGATCGCATCGTTGGTTGTGGCGAATCCGCTGATGCCCGCCGCCTTGTTCAAGATTAGGTTCGAATTCCAGATTGTGTTACCGTAATTCGTCGTGTCGTCGCCGACATATCCCTTTCCGCGACCGATGATGATTGCGTTGTCGCCTGTCTCAAAGTTGGCGAAGTCCTCGACATCGATTGTCAGGGGACCGTCTGCATTGAGCACGGGACGTGCGCCGCCGATGGCTATGCCGACGGCATCGTTCTCACGGTCGATGATGTAGATGTTGCCGGCGAGGGTTCTGAGCTTGCCATTGAAGTCCATGTCTTTCGCCTTCAGATAGGCGTCGTTCGCAATGGATTCCATGACGGAATTCTCGTCGCTGAGCACGAACGTGGTCGCCGCGTCGAAGACCAGCTCGTTTTGTGCGGTAAAGGTGCCGGCGATGTCAATCGCTGCGGTGACGGTTTGCGCCAGGATCTTCTCGGCTTCAATCGTCGTATTGTAAGCTCCGATGTTGGAGTTGGCTCGGAGATCAACGATGCCGTCATTGTCGGTAGTCTTCACTGCCGAGATAATTGCATCTTCAATTACGATGTTTTGTTGCGCTGTATCGACGACGATGTTGCCTGAGGTTGTTTTGGCTGTCGTGTTTATACCGTCGCCCGTGATGAAGACACTGTTGCCTGCGGTGATGTCGATTCCAGTTGCGGCGAGCATCTGCGCATTCGTATGCGTATTCCCTGCCGCCTGGATGTCGATGTACCCGTTTGTGGCGGTGACGACGTCAGTGAACTCGTTGCCGAGTGCATTGATGTCCCCGTTTACCGCAGTGATAATGATATTGTCCCCGGCAGTGATGGTGTCGGAATCCAATACGATGTGACCATTCTCGTTCAGGATGGTGATCTCTCCGTCTGTGGCGGTCATCGTAGAGGCATCTGTTGACCTGATGTCACCGGCGGCGACACCTCTAGATTCGATGTCGATATTACCCTGCGCATCCAGCACCGCGTCGATATGGATGTGATTGTTTACACCAAAGTAGTTGTGGGCCGTGATCAGGATATCTGTTCCTGCGGTGACCTTGTCGGTCGGATCGCCGCCATTGCCCAGGTCGATGGAGCCTAGGAAAGTTTTGATATCGATCGAGCCGTTGTGCGCGGTGATTGCATCGGACCTGAGGCTGATGTCACCTCGCGCGCTAAAGATCCTGATACGGTCGCCAGCCGCAGACATCGTTGCTTCATTTGTTGACGTGATGTCACCGGCGGCGGCGCCTACGGAATAGATGCCAATGTCACCCTGTGCATCCAGCACCGCATCGATGGCGATGTAGTTGTCTCCAGGTTGATTGTTTTCAGCCCAGATCCTGATATTTGTTCCTGCGGTGACCGTATCGGTTGCACCGCCATTGCCCAGGTCGATGGAGCCTTGGTCAGTTTCGATGTCGATCAAGCCGTTGTGCGCGGTGATTGCATCGGACCTGAGGCTGATGCCACCTAGCTCGTTAAAGATCCTGATGCCGTCGCCAGCCGCAGACATCGTTGCTTCATTTGTTGACGTGATGTCACCGGCGGCGTCGCCCATGGAATAGATTTCGATGCTATCCTGTGCATCCAGCACCGCATCGATGGCGATGTGGTTGTCTCCAGGTTGATTGTTTTCAGCCCGGATCCTGATATTTGTTCCTGCGGTGACCGTATCGGTTGCACCGCCATTGCCCAGGTCGATGGAGCCTTGATTCGTGGTGATGAAGACCGAACCTGCACTTGCAGTGATTTCATCGGATTTGATGTCGATGTTGCCTTGGTTGCTCAGGATGTTGATATCGCCTGCGGTTGCATTTATCGCGGCGGTATCCGCAAGGTCGATGTTGCCTCGATGCGCTGTGATGGCAACGCCGCCAGCTGTCGTAGCCATCGGACCTGACAGGTCGATGTTACCGCGATCGTTGATGACGGTGATTCCTGTACCGGCGGTCATCGTGGCTGCTGCTGAACCAACGATGGCACCAGCGTTACCTGTCCCAGCCTTATTAATTGAGATATATCCCGCAGCAGTCAAGGCATTGTTGAGGTCGATGGCATTCGTCCTGTTCCACACATTCCTTGCGGTGATGTTGAGGTCGCCATTGGTGGTAGTCAGCGTCGCCGCTTCTGCTGGAACGGACGACGTGATGACGATGCCGTCGGCATCCAAAGTGATGGAACCCGCGCTAATGGGTGCCATGATGCCGATGTCGCCGACAGAGTTGTTCTGACCCGCAACAGCACTTGGGGTACTGGAAACAATGTCGCCCGCGATATTGGAGGATTGGGCTTCTATGGACAACGCCCCCGTAATATCAATGGCATTTTCAATCAACACGTCATTGTAGTTTCGAAGTGAAAAGCTGGCAGCGTTGATATCATTCCCGTCCAATGCCCTAAGTCTTAAGTATGAAGTGTTGTTCGTGAGAATGTTGTTATAGATTGTAATATCGCCATCAGAATCGCCAACGCTGATGATGGGTGAAACGGAGACAATATTCATCCCAGTTTTGGCGTTGAGCCTCAATTCTTCGGAAGCATTGATGCGGTTAGCTCCATCAAGGCTGTTGATGAACCCCGTCGTGGATGTCAGGGTGACGACCTTTCCATCAGCCCCTACTGTGAATCCGTTGTATACATTGAGGGTCACGTCTCGGCGATTGTTGCCGGGTGTCTTGATGATGGCGTTCCCTCCGATGTTACCTGCGTTGATGACGATGTTCTGGACAGAGCTGATGTATCTGTTATTGAAGTTAAACGTACCCGTGGTGAGGTCGTTAGTGGAGAAAGTCAAGGTTCGACCAGGAGAAAGATAGATGTCTAAATATGAATTGGGGCTGGTATTCAGAACGAAGTTGTCAAACATCAGGGTGAGGTTTGTCCCTTGTGCCAAAGCGTTCAGATGGTTCTCGGAGATATTTTGGTTTCCATCGTTGCCGGTGTACCCGTCATTCCAATTGACGTTGCCACCACCATCAATTGTTGGCAGGATGTAGCCGAGGATGGTCAGCGTTCCGGTAGGATCGATCAGCAGGTTGTTGACGTCAAACTCTCCCAGCTTGTTGAGATCGACGAAGTCGCCGGAGATTTCCAGGGAATCCGCCTTGACGTAGCCTTCCTCGTTGGAAGCGACGCCGGCTTCCGCGAACAGGACGACGTCGCCGTCCTCGCCCGCATTGACTATACCTTTATTAATAATAGAGGTGTCCACAGCCGTGTCCGTCGCCTTGTCGAAGCCCGAGAAATCGACGATCAGCTTGGCTCCGCCGCCGAAGTCACCCAGGGTCACTGCCTTCTGGGCGGCGACGAGTCCGACCTGGTTGGCATTGATCGTCCCGAGGTTCTGGACGTCCTTGCCGAGCAGCGCGACGGCGTCAGCGTTGATTTGGCCTGCATTGACGACGCTGGCGGTCGAATCGCCGAAGAAGTTCAGCTGGCCGGCCATGAAGTCGTCGTCCCTGATGTCCATCGTCGATGCAATCAACGCGCCGACGTTGATCCGTGCATTCTGCCCGAAGAAGATCCCGTTCTGGTTGATCAGGTAGAAATGCCCTGTTGCATTCAAATTGCCAAGAATCTTGGAGGGATCGTTTCCGATCACTCGCGCCAGCATGGCTGCGGTCTGGTTGATTTGGTTGACATTGACGGTATAGCCTTCGCCGATGTTGAACTTCTGCCAGTTGACGATTGCCTTTTGTGTCGCCTGGTCGATGTCCATCACATTGCCATGGGTTGTGACGGTCACCTTGCCTTTGACGACGCTTTGTCCCGAGGGGAGTGAACCTGCCAAGAGTCCACCTGGTGAGAAAATCAGAATTGCCGTCATCAAGATCGAAAAGATCTTCAATGCGGACTTGCGCTTACGGCTGTGAGTGAGCAAGTTCATGTGCTTCCCCTTTCCGCTCTTCGCGGTGCTAGTGTTTGTCTTATATTGATTTTTAGTTATAAGCTGTGTCATACGTTCTATTCCTCCCTATTAGAACTGAAGTTGCAAGCTGACATGGAAGCGACCAGCGTCCGGCGTATCGTCCGATGCATCGAGAATGGGATAGCCATAGTCGAGAGACATCTGCGAGTATTTGGTAAGTCCAAGCCTGAATCCAGCGCCGACCGAGATCAGCCCCTGGTCGTCGGCGCCGCTTGTCTTGTCGTCATAGGCGACATATCCGAAATCTGAGAAGAGGAGGAACTGGAGCCTGTGCTGCTGCCAGTATTCCGGGTTGTCCTTTACGTATTGCGTATCTTTCTTGAGTCCCGGGATGAAGTTTTCGATCAGCGGCGTCCTCAGTTCGAGGGTTCCTACGAATGCGTGGTCGCCATTGACTTCGGATTCCTCGTATCCTCTGACGGAGTTGCGTCCGCCGAGGTATTCGCGTGTAATTGTCGGCATCCTGTCGGAAGCCAGCTGGGCATCAAACTTGGCGAACAGTGTCCACTTGCCGGGAGCATCCTTGCCCTCGAACAATCTCTGGAAACGTGCGAGCTGGATCTTCGCGATCGTGAAGTCGCCGTCCGTTCCGGATGCGGCGACGAAGCCCCTGCTGGATGTGGAACCAAATGTTCCGGCGCGGTTCTGCTGCAAGGTGATGCTTGCGAAGTTGCGGCCGTGCAGCGAGTCAAATATCTTCTGGGTGTAGCCCAAGGTAATCGTCGGCATCGAGATGGTGATGTCGCCATTGTCAAAGCGGACGCTGCCGGTATCCGTCTCGACATCCTGGTAGTTGGTTATCCTCTGGTAGAACCAGCCTGCGGACAGCTGCAAGCGGTCGCGCATCGTTTCATAGAAGGTATAGGTGAACTGGAGTCCTCCGAAGGCGCCGCGGCCTCGGACTGAGATTTCCGGGAGCACTTCATCCGTGTAGTTGGAGCTCCAGCCTCCGTAGATGTTGAATGAAAGGTCTTCCGTGATTGGGAGGAAGTATGAGAGCGAGAGCGCGTTCATGTCTTCTCCGATCCTTCCTGTCGTCAACCAGTCGAAGGTCAAGGAGTCGTTGTGCTTTGTGATATTCAAGTGCTGGAGTGTCGTCCTGATTCTCCAGTCGTTCCTGGCGTCTTTCGCCGCGCTGTTGCTGGCTTCGATCGATCCGTGGATCGGGAGCTTGTCGTCGACTTCGATTTCCGCATTGATGATTCTTCGTCCGCCCTGCTGGATCGGCTTCAGCGAGGTTTGCAGCTTCAGGTCCGGCTTGGCGTTCAGGTCAAACAGGTCCGAATGGACATTGGCGTAGTTGAAGCGTCCTTCCTTGTTCTCCAGGGCGCGGACAATTTGCTTTGCGGAGTAGTGCTTCTGGTTCTTGACCGTGATGTCGCCCAACTGTCCGCAGTCAACCTTCGCAAGGAAGATTCCCGTCGACCAAATCTTCGTGGGGAATTCGACTTGCGCGAAAACGTATCCTTCTTCCTGCAGGGCCTTGATCAGTTTTCCGTGGAACTCGTTGATATCCTTCGGGGTGACTTTGTTGAATTCGACGTATTCTTTCCAGGCATTCCAAACCGGGAGCTTCTCGACGATCTTCCTGTCGCCGGAAACCATTGCGATGTCAAACTGCGGCAGCGGGGTATCTGCCGCGACGATGTCGGCGACCTTCGCTTCCGGGACCGTCAGCTTCTGGTCGCCCTGGAGCATCGGCAACTTGTGCTGTGGTTCAGGAGTCCAAGGAAGCACTACGGGTTCGTTCTTCTTGGCTTCCTTGTCTGCTTTCGCCGCGGCCTGGTCCTTTGCTTCGGTGTTCTTTGCGGTGGTCTTCGCAGCTGCCAAGGTCGCCTTCGCATCGGCTACTGCCTTTTCAGCATTTGCTGCAGTTGCCTGGGCCTGCGCTGCATTGGCTTTTGCATCAGCCAGCGCCTTTGTCGCTTCTTCCTTCTTGGCATTTGCGGCCGCCAGCTTGTTGTTCGCAGTGGCGATCTTTGATTGAACGACTGGCTTGTCCTTTTCCGTCGCGGCTTGGAGCTTTTCCTGCAAGCCTGCCAGTTCCTTGTTGATCTTCGTCAATTCCTTGTCAGCCGAGTTCAAGGTGCCTGACGCATCCTTGACTGCGCTCTCTGCTTTCTTGGCCGCCTTTGTGGCGACCTTCAGGTTCTTCTCGGCATTTTTCAATGCCTGCTTTGCCTCATCCACCGTGGCTTGAGCACGGAGATTGGGAACGATGAACAGTGCCGCAAGAATAATAGTGGCGACAAATTTTGAGGTTTTCGATGTCATTTTCGACTCCTTTACCTGCTTCTGGGTTTGTTGATTATCGTAAATTTTGTTTGTTTTCATCGTTTTTTTTGTTCCGACACTGGGAACAACCTGTTCGCTTGTATGTCAAAAGCTTGTTGATAACCTGTAGATGGCTGATTTTGAGCCTATTTTGGTCTTGATAAAGGGATCGGAACATAAATCCCCTATCCCCCGGCCGATCCCTCAAGCCAGGTTCAAGGTCATTAACATGTTTTTTCAACCCCCCGAAAGGGGACAAATTCTATGCTCAATTCGTACTTGAGACAAGTCTAGTCACAAGTACAAATTACACCATTCTAGCAAATATGCAAATTGAAAAAAGATTTTTTTTTGAATTTTTTTTGAGTATCAATCGTGCATAGCGTTTCAGCCGCATGAAGATTCCATATTTAGCGTCTGAAATTTATTAGCGCTGAACACAATGGGAAATTTTGCCTTTGTGGCGGGGGATGGGACTGGGACGAATGGGACAAATGAGACCCATGGGACTGGGACTATGGGACGTTGGCTTGGGTTTTGTAGGTGTGGAAGTTCTGAGCCTTAGACAAGTCGGACCCGGTCGGACCCGGTCGGACCCGGTCGGACCCAGTCGGACCCGGTCGGACCCAGTCGGACCCAGTCGGACCCAGTCGGACAGGTCGGACGGGTCGGACGGGGCATTCCGCATTCCGCATTCCGCATTCCGCATTCAGCATTCAGCATTCAGCATTCAGCATCAGAGCTTTTCGAGTTGCGTTGCGCTGCAGGGTGCGATGAGGTGCATTCCTGAGTCGAGGTAGATCACCTGTCCGTTGATCGCAGGCGTGGTCATTAGAAACTCCACGGTTTTTGCGACGTCTTCAGGGGTTGGTGCGACTTTTCCTGGGGTGCCCTGGACAAGCCTGTCCATCTTTTCGAGAGGGACTCCATCGGGCGGGAGGACGAATCCCGGTGCGATTGCATTGGTCCTGATGTCGGGCGCCCACTGGATTGCACAGGCCAAGGTCGCGTCTCGCAAGGATTTTTTCGCGAAGGCGTAGGGCCCTGAGCGGGGATCGGGGTGGTCAATACGATGATCGAGAATATTGATTATCTGACCTTTTTTGCATAGTTGATGAAAAAGTCTCATCATTTCAAAATGCATAAAGAAATTAACATCATAGACATTCAACAATGTATCATTTTGTGCATCTTCCAATGCAACCTTGATGTATTGTGACGCATTGTTTACGAGCACGTCAAAAGGTTTTTTGAATAGGCTCTGGCGTTGTTCCGGGTCTGTCAGATCCGCCTTGACGACTTCATGTTGTTTCGGGTTGGGGAGCGATTCACGGAGTTCTCGGGCCTGTTCCAGTGATCGATTGCAGTGGATCACGCATTGGTGTCCTTTTTGCGCGAGGTATTTGACGACAGCTGCCCCGATACGTTTTGCCGCTCCGGTGACTAGGATTTTCATGGCATTGCCCTCCTTGGTTGTCCTCTATTTGAGTCCGATACGTCTTCTGAACGAGATTGCGGCGATGAAGGCTATGGCGAAAACAGCATATAGGATTGTTGGTGGAATCAGGTTCGTGGTGGTTGTTGTGGTTGGGATCCTGGGCGAAATCGGTATGGAATCGGGCTTGTTTTTGAATTCCTCCAGATTATAGAATCGTCCTTCCGTGATTCGCGCCAGGTCTCGGAGCAGATCCGGATCCGGGTCGAGATTAAGGGATTCCGGACCTGATGCTATTGCGACGACTATTGCGTTTGCGGTCAGCGGGATTTCATCCTTTGCGGAGGCGATTTTGGTATTGTATTTGAGTTTATAGAGTCCTGGCAGGCGTGGATTGAAAAGAGCTTCGTATTGTCCCGGTTCGTCTAGGGAGGGCTGCATTTCCAGAGTCGAATTTTCATGATCTGGTCCTGTGATTTCAAGGATTGGCTTTGCGTCTGGCGCGGGTTTGAAGTCTTGTCCGAGGACATCGAGTTTAAGAATTGTGGTTGTATCGAGTTGGATTTTCTGTCCGTGATTAAGGGGATTGAGCCTGGGCTTCGCCGATTGCGCAAGGAAATGTATCACTTCTTTCCAGAATTGCCGATGTATTTCGGCTGTTTGATCGGATTCGAGTCTCCATTTCCACGTATCTGAGATAGCCGTGAAAGCGACCTTTCCCGCGCCGTAGGCGTGAGCGATGAGGAGCGGCGCGTTGTTCCGTTCGTTGTGGATTGGCCTGACAGTTTCCAGGGCGGTCCTGGCAGAAATCTTAAGTTGGGTTGGAATGGTCAAGATCGTCAGTTTTGGCAGGAAAAATCCGTTTGCGACACCCATCGGTGACAGGCGATCCTGCGAGAAAATCGATTGCGGTGCAATCGTCGCCCTGACGGGCTTTGCGAGCAGCAGGGCCTGTGTTTCCTGGAACGGAAGCAATTTCCTGAAGGTGTCGGGCACGGGTTCCAGCGAGCCTCTAAGCAACAGGCCGCCGCCCTTGTTCTGGACGAACGCCACCAGGGCATCGACGGCAGCGGGACTCAACTGGGAAAATACAGTTGTCTCCACAATCACGACATCATAGGGTTCATAGAACTCCGGGGCTTGCGGAAAATCCCCTGCCAACTTGCCCATCGTTTCGTCGGGGATGTTTTCCAGGATGAATTGATGCTCTTGATCTTCGGATCGATTTGCCTTGACGAGTGCTGAGAACACGAATTGCTTATCGTCTTTCGCCATGAGCCGAATGTATTTCCATTCCCAATCTAGGGATGCCGCAAGGTATAGGATATTCATTTTCGGCGGTTGTTGGATTTGTACGATTGCGCAGTCCAGGTCGTTATCGGGATTGGCATCTTGCTTTTGGGTTGTCGCCTGTAATTTAAGGAGGTGTTTTCCCGGCAGTGTCGAGGATGTTTTGAATTCGACCTGGAAGTCTTTGGCGCCTGGGGGAACTTGGACGGTTTTCGAGCTTGGCTCGGCGCCATCCTGCTCGAGGGTGACGGTAACTGTCTCGGCTTTCGAGCTGTTAGAAGATATAAATGCTTGGACGGCAAAGGGTTGCCCTGCATCGGCGACAATATGCGCCTCATGGATTTTCAGGGAAATGTCATAGGGTCTTTCGGCTTCGTCGATCAGTACCGTGGAAACTGGGATTTTTGCGGCTGCAAGCGATTTAGCGACTTGTATGGGGGAATCGCCGTGGGTATGGCGTCCATCGGAAATGAGGACGGTAGCCGCAACAGGCAACCCCAACGAATCCACGTCCAGAATCTGCCTCAATGGCGCTGCCAAATTTGTGTTTCCCGGAAGGAAGTTCAGTCGATCCAAGCGTTGGACCGATTGCACGTCATCTGCAAAAACCTGGTTTTCAACCCGCCCTAATTGCTGCAATTCATCAATGCATTTATTATCACTAAAAAGACTTTCAACCTTTTGCAAACGGGTTTGCATTTTTGCATCGTTGACTTTCATTGATTTTGATGCATCTGCGAAGACAAGGATTTTGCATTGATCCTTTTCAGGCCTGGTCACGGAGCGTTTCAAGTCTGCGACCATCAGGGTCAAGGCGGTCAGTGCGACGAGTCGGGCGATTGTAATCATCCATGCCAGCCTAGGTTGCGTCCGGGCTAGCATGCCGCGATGGGCAAGCAGGATTACGACTGCCAACAAGATTGAAAATACGGCAAGCAACATGATGGTCGAAGGGATTCTAAAAAACCGAAAGCCGTGGTCGGTCAAGGATTACGCTTGGAAAACCACGGCTCTTGGAGGACGCCATCCCATCCAAACAAAAAGGGATGGCGTTGTGCGCTATGTCTGCAACGACTTCTTATAGGACCTGGAAGAATTCGATGGTTTCGCCGTCCGGTCCCTTGACGAAAGCCAGTGTTACGGGCAGTGGTTCGGGTTTCGATGGGATGGTGAGGGTTGTGACTGGCTTGTCAACGATTGCTCCTGCTGCGATCGCCTTGTCAAAATCTGCCTGTGTATTGGTTGAACGGATTGCGAAGTGCAGGCAGACACCTGCCTTGTCACCGGGCTTGCCGCCTGCGAAGAGTTCCAGGTAGCATCCGTTTCCGATTGCGAGCATGCAAGCGCGATCGTCACCTTCGCCCCAGCTTCTCTCCAAGGCGGCGCCAATGGCGGTGTAGAAGGCAACGGATTTGTCAAAATCGGCGCACTTCAAAGCGACATGATGAAATCCTGACAACATTGTAAGCAACTCCTAAGTTATGGGTGAGTACTCAAACCATGGGGGTACCAACTTGACGCAACTGTTTTTTAGGGGACACTAAATACAAGGGTGGAATTATTGAAATGAACCAGTCTTCTGTAGCGCCTCTACAAGGCGCCCTGATTTGAGACCATCGTACCCCAGGCTAAAGCCAGGGGTTAAGCATAGTCAAGCGCCGACGGCGCAAAGTCTTTCCTCTTCTCGTTTTATTCATATATCCCATGCCTATGCGCTAGTTGCGTCAAGTTGATATCTCCATCGAATCAAACACAACCTGCTATTTCTTCTTTCGATTTTTCTTTCTGGCTTGTTTTTGTTTTTTCTTTGCGGCGGCATTGGCCGCCCTAGACATTGAGCTTGACGATTGCGACCTTGGTTGATACGGCATGTTGTACTGTTGCGGCATGCCAGCAGGTCCACCGCCAAACATATTGCCCAATCCCCCTCCTCCCATCAGGTCACCGAATCCAAATCCGCCTGAACCCATTTTTGCCATCATGCCTCTCATTTGGTTGAACTGCTTGATCAGCTGATTGAGTTCATTTTGATTGACGCCGGCGCCCTTTGCGATACGTTGCCTACGGGAAGCTCCGATGATTTCGGGATTGCGGCGTTCCTTTGGAGTCATCGAATTGATGATGCCTTCGATTCGATTGAATTCCTTCTCGTCCAATCCGTCCATCGGCAAATCGCCCATGCCCGGAATGAATTTGAGCAAGGACATCAGTCCGCCCATTTTTCGGATCTTCTCGATTTGCGTCAGGAAATCGTCAAAACCGAAGGTATTTTTGCGAAGCCGTTCCTCCAGTTTTTTCGCCTCTTCGTCCTCGTATTGCTCTTGGGCCTTTTCGACGAGGGAGATTACGTCGCCCATTCCGAGGATTCTTGACGCCATGCGATCCGGGTGGAATGGCTCCAGGTCAATCGCCCGTTCGCCAACGGTGACGAATTTGATTGGTTTTCCTGTGACCTGATGCATGGATAGCGCGGCGCCGCCTCGGGCATCGCCATCCAGTTTCGTCAGGATGATGCCTGTGATTCCCAGCGCCTGGTCAAAATGCGTCGCCACCGACACGGCTTCCTGTCCCAAGGCGGCATCTCCAACCAGGATGATTTCGTCTGGCTTGACGGCATTTTTGATCGTGACGAGCTCCTGCACCAAGTCGTTGTCGATCTGAAGGCGTCCTGCCGTATCGAGGATGATTGTATCGATATTATGGATATTTGCGTAGCTTACCGCATGTTGCGCGACAAGCGTCACGTTTTTCGTATCCCTTTCGGTAAAAACCGGGATGTGCAATTCCTTTGCCAGGATCTCGATTTGGTCAATCGCCGCCGGTCTATACAGGTCGCATCCGACGAGCATCGGCCTTCTCTTGAGCTTATCCTTCAGGTATAATGCCAGCTTGGCTGACGTAGTCGTCTTTCCCGAACCATGCAAACCGCAAAGCATGATGATCGAAGGCTTGGAAGTCAGGGTCAAGCCGACGGTATTTTCGCCGAGGAGCGTCGTCAGCTTATCGGAGACGACTTTGATCGCCTGTTGTCCCGGCGTAATTGAATTGAGGACTTGTTCGCCCAGGCATTCCTCCGAGACATCGGCGACGAATTTCTTGACCACATTGTAGTTGACGTCAGCGTCAAGCAATGCGGTTCTGATTTCGGCCATTGCCTCTCTGATATTCGCCTCTGTAAGCCGTCCTTTTCCGGTGAGGTTTTTAAAGGCGACTTTAAATCTATCGGTTAGGGTATTGAACATGGGGATCGGTTTTTTTGTCTATATTATTACATGAGGTGTGCGCCTTGCGCGGCGGTGCAGATCATCGCTTCGGTATCGAGACCTGTCTTTTCCTTGTATGCTTTCACCAATGCCTGGCAGTACGCCTGTGCTTGGTCGGCATAGACGAGATGGACGGTGATGCCTCCGAAGCCGCCTCCGGAGAGCCGTGCTCCGATGTGACCGGGAATCGTCTTGGCGATTTCGACCATCGCATCAAGTTCGGGTATCGAATTGTCAAAGTAATGGGTTGATGAGTACTGAGACTGGAACATCAGTTTGCCAAAGGTGGTCAAGTCATTGGCACTCAAGGCCTTGGCTCCCTTTTCCACACGGTCGATTTCACCGACCACGTGTTTCGCCCTGAGATAGGCGACTTCAGGAAGTTTCCCCTTTTGCTGCTCCAGCATGTCCGGGGTCACGTCACGCAAAGCCTTGACTCCCAAGAGCTTTGCAGCCAATTCGCAGGCTTCTCGGCGTTCGTTGTACTCATTGGTCAAATTATGCTTGACCATGCAATTGGCGACCACAAAGGCGGTTCCTTTGGGAATCGGGACATTATGAACTTCCAAGGTCCTGAAATCCGAATAGACCAACTGGTTTTCGCGACCCATCAATGACGAAACCTGATCCAATAAGCCAGTCTTGGCGCCGACATAGTTGTTTTCAGCTGCCTGGCCAATCTTCGCCTTCGTCTTCCAATCCAAATTCAGGTTAGCCAACTTTTCGATAACGAGCACGAACGCCATTTCCAATGCCGCGGATGATGACATCCCGGCGCTCAGCGGAACGGTACCCTTCATCATCGCCTTGAACGCGGGTACGTCATAGCCGCGCTTTTGAAATTCCTGGACGACACCCTTGACGTAGTTTGCCCAATCGCCTTTCTTTGGATTGTCCAGCTTGTCCAGATCAAATATCCGCTTTGACTCCAGTGCCTGATCGTACAGCTCGCAGGTTTTTCCCGGTACTTTGGCTGCGGCGACGGTCATCGCCCTATCGACGGCGACGGAAAGCACGGTGCCTTCGTTGTAGTCCGTATGGTTGCCCAGAATCTCTAGGCGTCCAGGCGCCTTGGCAATGACGTCGGGCTTGAGACCGAAGTAGTCGAAAAATGCCTGTTTCATGCTGATGTCTCCTCAATTATTTGGCGACTGCTTCAAATGCCTTGATGTTTGCGTCCACCACGTCCTGTCCCTTTCTCTGGAAAAGGCCGACGATGGTTTCCTTGAGTATTTTCGAATCGATTCCCAGGAACGGGGTCGCCGCGCCCAGGAGGACGATGTTCATGGAACGCGCATTGCCCAGCGACGCGGCGATGCCATCGGCATCGATGACCTTGGAACCTGGAATCGCGTTAATCTCTGCGATGATGTCCTCGACTGGTGGATAGTCCGCGATGTTCGTGATCGGTTTCTTGTTGGCGATCACAACGCCGTCCGAAGCCAACGAATCCAGGTGGCGCAACGCCTCCATCGGCTCGAGGGCGATGATCAAATCCGCCGTGCCGTGGGCGATCAGATCGGAAAAGATCGGTTCCGAAGACAATCTCAGGTGGGCTTCGACGGCTCCTCCCCGTTGCGACATTCCATGGATCTCGGGTTGTCTGACGTTGAATCCCGCCTTCAGGGCGGATTGCGCGATGATCGTCGCAATCGTCAAGATGCCTTGTCCGCCAACACCTGCCAGGATAATATCTTTTCTCATGGTATCAATCACTTCTTTTTCTTGAGGGTTTGGATGCATTCGCGTTTTGAGACGATGACCGAGAGTCCTGGATAATCCAGTTCGGCCTTGATCGTCTTCACGTTTTCTTCATGGTTCTTTGGCAAGGGAACGATTGACTTGATGTGGTCTGGATCGACTCCCAGGCCCTGGCAGATCCTTTCCAGGGATCCCGCCCCTATCGAGGTCTGTCCGCCAGTCATTCCCGTGGTGCCATTGTCGAGAATCATCACGGTGATCTTTGAGTTTTCCCATACGGCATCGAGAATGCCCGTCATGCCGGAGTGGGTAAATGTGGAATCTCCGATGACGGCGACGGCGGGATGGATACCCGCGTCCGAAGCGCCTTTTGCCATCGTGATCGAGGCGCCCATGTCAACGCAGGACGAAATCGCATTGAACGGTGGTAGCGCGCCCAGGGTGTAGCAGCCGATGTCACCGAAAACCTTGGCAGAGTCGTACCCCTTCAATGCCTCGGTCAAGGCCTGGTACGTATTGATGTGGGGGCATCCGTCACACAATCTTGGCGGGCGATTCTTCACCAGCTCAGGAATGGGACGCGGTTCGGGGACATCCAATTTGAATGCCTTGGCGACAATGTACGGGTTGAGTTCGCCGGTCCTGGGCAAAGCCCCGGTCAGGCGCCCAAGAATGCGTGGGTCTTCCAACGGCGTGCGCAATTGGGATTCCACGAAAGGAGCGCCTTCTTCCACGACCATGATTTTGTCACAAGCACCTACCAACTTGACAAGCTGGGCCTTCGGTAGGGGATACTGGGAAATCTTCAGGACGGGATGGGGGCAGTCTCCCCCGAATGCTTCCATCACGTAGTTGTACGCAATGCCGGTCGCCACAATGCCCAAGGACGTGTCATTCCCCCAAACCAGCTTGTTATAACCCGAGCATTCGGAGAGCTTGACGAAATCCGCTTGTTTTTCGCAGAGCTTCTTGACATTGTTCTTTGCGATTGCCGGGAGCAAGATGAAGCGGCGTGGATTTTCAGGTTCTCGCCTTTCATTCTGGGGTGCGGGGGCATCCTTGGTTTCGATATTCGCCCTGGAATGGGACAACCTCGTGGTCAAGCGCATCATCACTGGGGTCTGGTGCTTTTCGGACAGGTCAAATGCGTATGCCGCCATATCGTAGGCTTCCTGCTGGGACGAGGGTTCCAGGCAAGGAATCATGGCAAATTGCGCGTAGGCACGGGAATCCTGCTCGTTCTGGGACGAATGCATCGAAGGATCGTCCGCAACGGCAACAATCAAGCCGCCGTTCGTACCCGTTACAGCGGCATTGACAAAACCATCCCCGGCGACGTTCAAGCCAACGTGCTTCATGCAGACAATCGCACGCTTCCCGGCATAGGATACGCCAAGAGCTTCCTCCATTGCGGTCTTCTCGTTCGACGACCACTCGCGATGAACACCACGATCCTTCGCCAATGCCGAAGCCTGAATGTACTCCATGATCTCAGTCGAAGGAGTACCAGGATAGGCATAACAACCCGATAGACCAGCATCAAGCGCACCCTGCGCAAATGCCTCGTCGCCTAGTAAAATCTTTTTCATTCGTCAAAACCCAATGCTGCTCATTTCAAAACTTAACTAAATAACTTTATGTGAATTTAGTAATATATAGCACAATTTATAATTTGCCCCTTATCGCTGATGAAAAATCTGATTGAAAATTTAAGATTTCACTTGCTTTTTCGTGCAAGTGGGTTAGATTATTGCGTTTTACTTTTTTCAGGAAAATTCATGAACCACATTTCCGCCAATTATTTTTACCTTACTTTGCGATCGACCGGCGCCGCTTAAGCCGGTCGCGCTACTTTGCGACCGAGTTAGAGAGCCGCCGGTTTTCCGAAGAGGAGAACGGCGGTTTTTTTTTGAGAAGAAAATCGATTCAGGAGTCAAGATGCCTACGAACAACGAAATTGGAGCGAAGATTCGCGATTTGCGCGAAATGCGTCGTGTCAGCATTGAGGAATTGGCCGAACGGAGCCAGCTGACTGTAGAGAAGATTCAAGCGATCGAGAGTGGCGGTGTCACCACGTCCTTGACCCCGTTGCTGAGCATTGCACGCGGCCTTGGTGTCCGCCTGGGCACATTTTTGGATGATTCAACAACCTCGGGGCCCGTCGTATCAAGGGCGGATACAAAAGAGAAAAGCGCGGTTCGCTTCGCTGGAGCCGGCCAATCCGGATTGGAATTCCATGCTCTTGCGACGAACAAGACCGACCGCAACATGGAGCCGTTCATCATCGATGTCCACGCTCCTGAAAACGACGAGTTCGAGCTATCGAGCCATGAAGGCGAGGAATTCATCTACGTCCTTTCCGGGACTTTGGAAGCCGTGGTCGGCAAGGAAAAGTATGTCATCAACGCCGGTGATTCGATCTACTACGATTCCATCGTGCCTCACCATGTCCACTCCGCCAAGGGCGTTGAAACGAAGATCCTAGCTGTGATTTATACTCCGAACTAGTTCTTTAGTCACGTTTTATAAAACCTTTTAATTCAAATAACTCACTAATTATCATTCAGAAGTATGGAATATCGCATTGGCAACAAGGTTTATACGGAGCTGTTCACCGAGCAGACCATCGGTGAATTCTACGCCGATCTGGTAGAAAAGCAGCCCGACCACCCATTCATCATGTACCCGGACAGAAATCTTGTCTGGAGCTACAAGGATTTTGACAAGCGTACGGACGATATGGCGAAGGGTCTCCTGGCGATCGGCGTCCGTCGCGGCGACCATGTGGGCGTATGGGCGCGAAACGTACCTGAATGGTTGACATTGATGTTCGCAACCGCCAAAATCGGCGCCGTGCTTGTGACGATCAATACCAACTACAAAAAGCACGAGCTGGAGTACCTGGTCAAGCAATCCGACATGCATACACTTGCCATCGTTGACGGACTCCGTGATGTAAGCTACATCGACGTGCTCTACGAACTGGTTCCCGAACTCAAGACGATGGCACGGGGAACCCTCAAGAGCGAACGATTCCCCCACCTCAAAAACGTCATCTACCTGGGACAGGAAAAACAACGCGGCATGTATACCTCGATGGAACTCTTCCAGCTGGGGGATTTTCAGTCCGACGAGATGCTCGCCAAGGCAAAAGAAGGCATCAACAACAACGACGTGGTCAATATGCAGTACACGTCAGGCACGACCGGCTTCCCGAAAGGCGTGATGCTCACGCACAGAAACATCCTCAACAACGGATACTACATCGGGGAACGCCAGATACTCACCAAGGATGACCGGGTCTGCGTACCCGTCCCCCTGTTCCACTGCTTCGGCTGCGTCCTGGGCATTATGGCGATCCTCACCCACGGGGCAACCGCAGTGATGGTCGAACAATTCGAACCGCTTATCGTGCTTGCTTCTGTCCAAAAGGCAAAGGCAACAGCGCTATACGGCGTTCCGACCATGTACATCGCGGAATTGACACACCCGATGTTCGATATGTTCGACCTCACCAGTCTCCGTACAGGCATCATGTCTGGTTCGCTCTGCCCGGTCGAGCTGGTCATTGAAGTCGTGGAAAAGATGCATATGCCGGAAATCACCATCCCCTATGGCTTGACCGAGACGTCCCCCGTGTTCATCATGAGTGGCGCGCACGAGACGCTGGAACGCCGGGCCACCACCGTCGGTACCGGACAACCGTTCGTCGAAATCCGCGTCGTCGATCCGGAAACCGGCGAGGATGTTCCCGACGACGTGCCCGGAGAACTCCTTTGCCGTGGCTACAATGTGATGAAGGGCTACTACAACATGCCGGAGGAAACCGCCGAGGCCATCGATGCCGACGGCTGGCTCCACAGTGGCGACCTGGCCACGCGTGACAAGGACGGATACTACAAGATCACCGGACGAATCAAGGACATGATCATCCGCGGCGGCGAAAACATCTATCCTCGGGAAATCGAGGAATTTCTGCGCACGAACCCCCATGTTTTGGACGTGGACGTTGTCGGCATCCCAGATGAAAAGTACGGTGAAGTGGTCGGTGCTTTTGTAATTTTGCGTGAAGGGAGCAATTTGAACGAGGACGATCTTCGCGATTACTGTTCGGACAAGATTGCCTACTACAAGACGCCGAAGCACTTTTTCATTGTCGATGAATTCCCCCAGACGGCTTCCGGTAAGATCCAGAAGTTCAAGTTGCGTGAATTGGCCAAAAAACTTGTCGGACTGGAATAAGGAGCCGTAAAAAATTAAGTTACCATTTCCGGTTTCTTTTGGCAGCCTTTCTGCAGTACAAGGCAGTTTAACCTAAAAAAGCAGTTGACGCCATGGCAGCAGTTTGAGTACGGGCACCCGGGGTGCTCGTACTCAAGCGGTGTCGCCGCTAAAGCGGCGAAACTGGGGCGTTCCTAGTCTGGCAGGCTGGGCAAATTTGCCCTGCTTCGGAACACGGCGCTTTTGGGTACGGGCACCCGGGGTGCTCGTACTCAGACGGTATCACATGCCAAGCGGCTGAAAATGACGCATGCCCAGTCGGACGGGGTTGCAGTCACGCCCCTTGCGGGGCTAGTGTCTGCAGCTCCTTAGTTTTCGATCCAGGCACTGAAGAGGACTTGTTGGTCGTCATATCCGACGGCCAATTGTCCTGGCGGGGCGGATTCGATCGGGTCGTCAAAGACCACTTGTCCGCCTCCCGATTCGTTTGCAACTAGCGTGGCGGGGCGTGGCTTCATTAAATATCGGATTTGAACCCTGCAAGACAAGGTTTGAGTAGGGGTCGTTAACCAATTGAGTCCGGATAGGTTGACAGTCTTTATCGACAATTCATCCTGATGTCCTACAACGACCTGATTTTTGACGATGTCCGTACGGGTTACAAACCAAGGACCGCCTCCAAGGCCTAGGCCTCGACGCTGACCAGGCGTGTATCGGAAGGCGCCTGTGTGCCGACCAAGATGTTTGCCAGAAGTGTCAACAATCCATCCTTCCTTGCATAGATTTGGATAGAATTTTTCCAAGTACAAATCATATCTGCCATCAGGTAAAAAGCAAAGATCCTGGCTTTCTTTTTCAGCTTTTGGGACGATTCCGAGTTCCTTCACGCGCTGGACTACTTCCGTCTTCAATAACTCGCCCAAAGGAAACAAGACATGCTCGAAGGAAGCACGATCGACCTGAGATAGAAAATAGCTCTGATCCTTGCGTGAATCCAATGCCCTGAGTAGATTCATTCCCGAATCGGTGCGTTGCAAACGGGCGTAGTGCCCCGTCGCCATAAACTCGCATCCATCCGCAAGGATACTTTCCAACAAGGCGCCGAACTTGATGAATCGATTGCATGTCACGCATGGCGACGGTGTCTTTCCCAAGGCATAAGTGGTTCTGAAGTATCGAAGTACTTTGTCGGCAAAGCATTTTTTGACATCCACGATTTTGTGTTTGACGTCAAGTTTCTGGGCGACTGCCTTAGCTGCGTCCAGAATTTGCCGGTCTCCGTCTTCACCAGTGATCATTGTGTATGCCACAGGCACGTATCCTGCCTCGCGCAGCTCCAAAAGCGCGCAAGTGCTGTCCGTTCCGCCGCTTAATCCGACGCCTATCCGTCTCCCATTTCCAACCGTTCGCATTGCGTATCGCCAAAATCCTATTATTGTATTGGTTTCACCCAGATTTGCCTTAATTTTATTTTCTACACAATAACTATAATGAAAGTTCCGTTAATTACCATATTGATTTCTTGCCTGCTTTTGTGCGGATGCTTCGAAATGGAGGAAAAAATCGTACTGGGAAGTGATGGTTCCGCCGTGATTACCCTGCTCTACACCATCAATGACGATCAAATTCCTGCATTCAATGCCTTCCTGGAGACAACGGCGCCAAAAGTGAGGTTGTTTGACGAAACGGCCATGAAATCACTGTTCAATCGGAAAGACCTGGAACTAGAATTGAGAAGCTATAGGAAAATCAAACGGGACAATACAACCACGATTCAAATCATCGTACTTGCCCTAAATGCGGACAAGGCATTCAAATCCGGGCTTTTCGGAAACATCACCATGGAACGTCTCGAGGACAAAACCAGGCAACTGGCACTGACAGTCCCCAATGTCCCCAATGCCGGGGAAAACAAAGAACTCGTTCAACTCTGCAAAGACATCAAGGTCTCACTCGAAATCCATACCCCAAGCTCAATCAAACAGACTACAGGCACGAAAATCAACCACAAAACCGTAGCCTGGAAACTTGACCAAAACCAAATCTTCGAAAAATCCTTGCAAACAATGTCCGTGCAGTGGTAAGATCGGACAAATTGATTATCCATGGCAAGCAGCAAAAAGAAATACAAAGAATACCGTAAGGAAAGCGGATTCTTTGGGCAACGTCGCAAGAATTGGCTCAAAGGTGGACCGCGATGGGGTCGTGGTGGCGGAGGACCGTCAGGACCCCCTCCAGAGCCAATGCCCGGGGACGGCAGCCGAAAACAACCGCTTTCGTACTATCTGAAGCGTTACATCGGCACCCTAGGGCAACATAAAAAGCATATTATCATCCTTGTGGTGATGGGTTTCCTGTCGATGGGGCTTAGGGCAGTCAACCCTTGGACAAGCAAATTCATGCTGGATTATGTCCTGATCCAGGGAAAGCGACCGCAAAATCTCGGCGCATACCTCAACAACGTGCTTCTTTCGAAGGATTCCCAATCGCTTCTGATGATCACTTGCCTCGTGCTTGCACTGATTGCGCTCAGCGAATTGTTCATGAGTACGATTACCGATTACGTGTCGCGAGTACTTTCCGCCAAAATGCAGGCCTGCATCAGGCGCCAGATGATCAAGCACCTCCAGGTGATGCCTTTGTCCGTGCTGGAGCGTCTCAAGACTGGCGGCATCATCTCCAGAATCGAAGGCGATGTCAACTCGTTTTCATCACTTCTCCACGACGGATTTCTCGCTCCACTAAACAGCATCATAATGTTTGCCATCGGGTTGGGTTCTTTGCTTTTAATCAGTCCGGTCGTAACCCTTGTTTGCACAGGCTTTATAGTCCTTTTGGCGCTAGCGGCATTCTGCGTATTCAATATCATGAGACCCCTTTTCCGCGACCTCCACGAAGACCGATCCAAGATATCCGGGAGGCTAGCCGAGACCTTCGGCGGCATCAGGGTCGTCAGAATCTTTGGGCGCGAGCCGCGGGAAACAGCCGATTACATCGGGGCGCACCACCTGCTTATCCGCAAATCCCTTCATACTGACAAGCTCAACATCGGGATTCGTCGACTGATTCAGTTCATCAACATTTCCATGGATTTAACCATTTGGGCAGTCGGTGGTTATTATGTGATTAAGCGTCATATTAGCATTGGCGATTTGATGGTTTTCACTCGTTTCACGCACTGGTTTTTCCACCCTGTCTTTATGATCATGCACTCTCTTTCGCATGTCCAGCATTCCGTCGCCTGCACGGAACGTATCTTTGACATGCTTGATGAAAAGCAAGCGACGGTTGACAAGCCCGATGCCATCGACGCCACGACAGTCGATCAGTCGATTCGCTTTGAACATGTTGATTTCGAGTACGAAGCCGACAAACCCGTTCTCAAGGGCTTGAATTTGGAGATTCCCGTTGGCAAGACTTTGGCTCTCGTTGGTCCTTCTGGGGCGGGAAAGACAACGATCACCAACCTTCTCGTCAGGTTCTACGAACCTCAATCCGGCTCGATCACGCTTGATGGGATGCCGATCGACTCCTTTACGATCCAATCCTACCGCTCGCTCTACAGCCTTGTGCTTCAGGATGTCTTCCTGTTCGATGGAACCATCGCCGAGAATATCGCCTACAGCAAACCCGATGCAACCATCGAGGAAATCGTCGATGCGGCGAAAATCGCTGCGGCGCATCAATTTATCGAAGAATTTCCTGACAAGTACGAGACGATGATTGGCGAGCGCGGAGTCAAGCTTTCAGGCGGGCAAAAACAACGGGTTTCGCTTGCGCGGGCCATCCTCAAAAAGCCTGAAGTCTTAATCTTGGACGAGGCGACATCAAGCCTCGATACAGAATCGGAAAACGCGATTCAAGATGCCCTTAAGGAAATTCTCAAGGGCAGGACAACCATCGTCATTGCACACCGATTGAGCACGATCATGGATGCCGATTCCATCGCGGTCCTTGTTGACGGCGCAATCGTCGAACAGGGCACACATCAGGAACTGATGGAACTGAATGGCAAATATGCCGAAATGGTCAATGCACAATTCAACAAGGCAGCCCAAAAACCAACTCATATCGTTTGGAGCGATGAGGAATCAACAAACTAATGGAGTCATCAAAACTATGAAGATCCTGACGATTGGCAACAGTTTTACCGAAAGTCTCAAGGCATACTTTCCTCAGGTTTGCGAAAGCGCAGGCGTCGAACTTGAAATTGATTACGCCAACCACGGTGGCTGCCAACTCTCAAGGCATTGGGAATACATCGAAAACGAAGAACACGATCCTGTCTATCGCATGTACAGGAACCACACGAAGACGATGGGCGAAATTCTTCGCGAAACCGAATGGGACGTGGTGACTATTCAGCAGTCATCCCCAAATAGCTGGATTTGGGACACCTACCAGCCTTATGGAGAAAACATCCGTAACTACGTTAACCAACATGCGCCACAGGCAGAAGTCGTGATCCAGCAAACCTGGTCCTATCGTGCTGACGACCCCAGGATCGCACCAGGTGGAATCTGGAATATCGATCAGGATGAAATGTATTCAAAACTCACCGAAAACTACAAGCGCCTCGCTGAAGAACTCGGCGGACTCAGAATCATTCCAACGGGAAAGGCAGTGCAACTCGCCAGGCAAAAACAGCAGGATAACTTCGTAGCATACGATCCAGAACTCCTAACACAACTCAAATGGCCTGACCTGCCTAGGCAAGCCAACTCCCTCGTAGGACGGATGTGGTGGCATAAAAACCAAACTACAGGAAAGCTTGAAATCGCACGGGATACCATCCACCTGAACCAAAGAGGACAATACCTGCAAGCCTGCGTCTGGTTCGCTTTTTTCTTTAAGCTACCGACCTCGAGCATCACGTTTGTGCCAGATATCATTGACAACGATGATGCGGAATTCTTGCGGAAAATCGCACAGGAAGCTGTAAGCTGATCCTTTTATGCATGGTCATCTGGGATGGTTGTATTTAGCAGTTTTAGCTTCATCGGTTTTCCCGTTGGTCTTTTGAAATCGTTTGCGAGGATTTCATCGGCATTGCCGATTGGGTGATTTGTGATTTTATTGTGCTCGTTGTTTTGGATAATTTCATTGAATGCGAGGCGTAGTCCTCTGATGAAGTCCTGGGAGCAGAAGCTGCAGGTTTCGAGTATTTTTCGTCTTGTGATCGATCTTGTTGTTGGTATCGGTGCATTGTCGGCGACGAGCGCGAACGCCGAGACGTTGCATTTGAGTGCGTTTGCCATAATAATTTCCATGACCAGGTCATGTCCAATTGTATCGGCTCCTGCTCGACTGGCGGCTTCAGCTTCGGCGACGGTGCAGATTTGAGACCCTGGCCTAGCCATATAAACCACAAGCCTGATATTGATTCCAACCTCTGCAAAGGCATTGACCAATTCTGAATTCTGGAATTGCGAGAGTGCTTCCGTCATGTCCGGGAAAGGTGAGTCGAGGATGTGATGCATACCGTCAAGTGGCGAAACCATGTGGCCATTGATGAAATCCGTCAGCAATGTCCACGTGCCCGGCTTGAGTTCGCTATTCAAGCTCAAGGTCGGTTCGACTAGGATATGCCGTTCAATCCCAAGTTTCTTGGCGACGCATATCTGCATGACGCAAGGGAAGGATCCAAGTCCTTCGTAAAGGTGTCGATGTCCCTTTGCGACCAAGATTGGGATCTTGCTTGCGAAACCGAACAGCAGCATCGGGTGTTGGTCATCTGGGTTTGGATAATCGGGCATGCCTGGCAAGTTCGCGAGCGGCATTTCCTGCGGTTGGTCATCGAAGAGTCCATCCAGGTTGAACCCTGATCCAAATTGGATGAAGAATTCCGGCTTGGTCCAATTCGAGAATGAATTGAGTACTAATTCTGCCGCTTCTCCAATGGCATTGGTCTTTGTCTTCATGCTAATCCTTTGTCATTTGGCTAGCGGTTGATTTTTTGAGGCAATCCAATGCCTGTGGAATAATATCGAAAATGCTTCCTTTTATGGCAATATCTGCATTTAGCATCATTTGGCAATCGGGATCAATATTGATTGCGATAATTTTATCGGCATTGCTCATTCCAACCCAATGTTGAATTGCGCCTGAAATTCCGCATGCTATGTATAGTTTAGGCTGTATTGTCGTACCTGTTTGTCCGACTTGCTGGTGGTACTTAAGCCAACCTGCGTCAACCACGGGTCTCGAGGCGGCAAGGGTCGCCCCGATTGCCTGTGCGAATTCTGCGACGAGCTTGACTCCTTCCGGTCCTTGGCAGCCATATCCCGCTGCGACGATGACTTCTGCGTCCCTCAAGTTGGTTGTTTCGGCTGGTTTCGGGATGAAATCGATCCATTGGAACGAGCGATCCAGCAGTTCCTCGGGTACTGTTTCCCAGCATATATCCGCTTCTTTTTTCGGTTTTGTTTTTTCGGCTTTAATCACTCCCGGCCTAACGGTCGCCATTTGCGGCCGATGGTTTTCGGTCACGATTGTAGCGAGTATATTTCCTCCGAATGCCGGTCTTGTTTGCAAGAGGATCTTTGTCTTGGGGTCGATACTCAGTTCCGTGCAATCGGCTGTCAATCCTGTATGTAGCTTGACTGCGCATCTTGGCAGCAGTGCCCTTCCGATGGCGGTTGCTCCTCCCAGAAGTATGGAGGGATTGTACTTTTCGACGAGTTTGCAGAGGACATTTGCCGCCTGCTGGTCATCGAATCTGGCAAGCTTTTCATGTTGGACTGCGATGATTTTTCCGACTCCGAGCCGTTGCGCCTGTTGGATTGGGATTTTATTTCCGAGGATGACGACTGCGGTCTTGACCTTCGCCTGTTTTGCCAGTTGATTTGCCTTTGCCGCGAGTTCGTATACGACTGGTGCGAGTCCATGTTCATCGCATTCGCCGAAGATCCATATGTCACCATCGGTCCTTGCGATGCTTGCGTCCTGATCGCTTTTTTCGAGTGCATTGAATTTGCACGCTTCCACGCAGGCTCCGCAATTGGTGCATGCCTCTTGGTTGATGACTGGAACTTTTTTCTGTATTTCGATTGCTGCGAACGGGCATGCCTTGGCACAAAGACCGCATCGTCGACATTTTTTTAAATCTACGGAAATCATCGTTCGTTCTTTACTTAAAATCCATTGAAAGATCGTTTTTTGCCGAGAGATATCTTGAAAGATAATTCTTGAACTCTATAATACTATTTTTACGGTCAAAAATCATTTTGCAATAATGTGTCTATAATCCTTCAGTATCAAGGAGGTCTGATGAAACGCATCTTTTCACTACTTATTCTCGTGTGCTTGTTGTTTGTTGTTGGCTGTCGCAGCGGCGGCTCGTCGAAGTATGCGATTTCGTTGGAGAAGGTCAACGAATCGCAGGCTGCAGCCAACCTGTCGCATACGGATGTACACATCCGGGAAGCCGCCCGGATGGACTTGGTTCGTTCTGGATCGGAAAAAGCGATCAGGATTCTCGGAGCGGCGTACATCAATTCCGATGATGCCGCCTGGAAGCTCGCCTTGATTCGCGGCTTGGGTCAGATCAAGAAGCCGCTGATTGTCGGCTATTTGCTTCCCTTGCCAAAGGATCCTGTTTTAGCTGATGCCTCTGTCAAAGCCTTGTCCGGTCTTGGCTTGCCTGAGACGACGAAGATTATCCGCGATGATTTCCTTGCTCGCAGGAGCGATGCCGGCGCATTTGCGTTGCTTGACGAGGCGGAAGCGCTCACTGATCAGGCCAAGGCCCGCGAATTGTTTATGTTGCTGTACAATACCAGCAAGAACACGTCTGTTCGGACGGGTGCATTGATGCATATTTTGCTGGACACATGCCTTTCCTCGGATTGCGACTTGGAACTTCTCGCTGGTTTGTCAAAGCCCGAGCAGGAGGCTGTCTTGAATGCTGTTTTGGTCAAGTGGCTGGAAGTCGGTTGCAAATGCGGTCAAATCGTCTTGGTCAATCCCAACGAACCCACATTTGAATCTGGTCGTCAAATCCACAACAAATACTGCCTGTACTCGTACTTTGCGTCTGCTTTCGATTCATTTTCCGCGACGACCCAGCCTTTGCTGATGTCAAACTTCGCCAAGTCCCTCAATTCTTCCTTTGCCCCATTGGCTCGTACGAGTCTTGCATCCAACAACATCGCATTGCGCACGGCTGCCATCGATGCCTTGGGCGAAATCGGTTCCCCAAGCGATTTGCCGGCAATTCTGGCTTTGACGACCAATGAGGACAAGTCGACGAGGAATACGGCGTTGCGCCTGCTCCGTCGCCACCACTGGCCCAAAGTCGATGCATTTTTGGCCGAACAGCTTTCCAAAAACCCAGCGTACAAGGGCGTTTGCCTCCAACTTTTGAATTATCGTCGTTGCCGCAGCTACAATGACATTATCTTTGCCGAGACGGCGAATAGCGACAACGCGATTGCATTGTCTGCATTGGAAGCTCTCGGAATCCTGGGCGTTGATGCTGACGTGCCCCGCCTCGCCAGTCTCCTGAACAAGGACTACGTTCATCTTGACAAGGCGCTAGACTGCGTCGCAAAGAACACCGCACGCACTGAAAAACCTGATTTGTGGACAGATGCGTTGATTCCCGCCATTGCCAAAACTTCCGGCGAACAGACTGGAAAAATCCTTGATTTGATTGCAAAGCTGGGAACGCAAAATGGATTCGACAGGATTTTGGCGATGGCCAAGGATGCCAATGATCCGAACCATGCCTTGGCCTTGGATACGATTTCAAGGTGGCCAAACGTCAAACAATCTGAATTTATCTTGACTATGCTTGCCGATGTAAAGGATCCTTTTGCACGCGCAAAAGTCTTGGCGGGCGTCATTCAGGCGACCAGCGACAGCGATATCCAACCCACTTCGAAAAAGGTTGACATGTTGATTGCCTTGCTTCCCAAGTGCGAGCGCGTACTGGAAACCCAGATGGTTTTTGATTGCATTGCCAAGATTGCCGACATGTCCGCATTCAACAAATTGGAGGCTCACATTTACGTAGCCGACTATCGCGACATGGCGGCCAAGGCGCTTGCTTCCAACGCCAAGCTATTTGGTGAAAAGGAATTGGAGACAATCCTGGTTGCTTTGCGTGCCGCGATCAATGTGGCCGAAGGATCGACGAAGGAGGATTTGCAAGCAGCGATGAAGGCCGTTTGCGAACCCTATGGATACATCAGCAACTGGCGTCATTCGAAAGCCTATTTTGCGAAGGACGCCAAGGGCAATGATTCGTGCCCTGAGGCTCACAAGACTGTATTCGAACCTGAGACACCTGGTTTTGACGTAAAGAAGGCTGGCTGGATTAAATGCAAGACAGGTACGAATCCCGTCAAGCCGAATGTTGTCGAGCTTCACAAGCTTTTGGGTGGTGTTAATCGTGCCGCCTACCTTTGGGCTGAAATCACATGCACTACGGAACAGGAAGCCCGCTTGGAGATCGGCGCCGACGACATGTTGAAGGCGTGGTTCAACGGGAAGCTAGTGATTGACTACCCACAATACCAGGCATTGAAACCCGGCTCCTCCGTCACGAACGTGAAATTGAACGCCGGTCGCAACGTCTTGATGCTTAAGGTTTCGAACGGCAGCAACGATTGGGAAGCTTGCGCTGCCCTGAAGGCATTGGATGGATCGATTTTGCCGGGTTGGAAGAACTAACACAGGAGACAACCATGAAAATTCTTGCACTTGTATTGTTTGCAGCGGGAGCGGCATTTTCCCAGGCGAATTTGCCTGTTTTGGGTGATGGCTACCAGGATACGCCATTGATTCCCGGCACCAATTGGCACGTTCATGACAATCGTCGCCCCTATCCTCCGGTGGTTACTCCCGGCGCATTTGTTTCGGTTCCCGCCCCTGCCGACGCGGTGGTTTTATTTGACGGAACGAACATGGACAAGTGGTGCAAGGCCGATGGCAAGCCTTCTGGTTGGCAGATTGTTGACGGCTACATGGAAGCCGTTCCCAAACAGGGTTCCATTCGCACGAAGGACAATTTCGGCAGCGTTCAGCTGCACGTGGAATGGGCTTCCCCGACTCCACCGAAGGGAAAGGGCCAGGGGCGCGGCAACTCGGGCGTCATCATCATGGGTCGCTACGAGATCCAGGTCTTGGACAGCTATGAAAGCACCACGTATGCGGATGGACAGGCGGCTGCAGTGTACGGTCAATATCCCCCATTGGTAAACGTTTGCCGCAAGCCCGGCGAATGGCAATCCTACGATATCATCTTCTTGGCTCCGGAATTCAACGATGACGGATCATTGAAGAAGCCCGCCTATGTGACTGTCATCCACAACGGCGTAGTCGTTCACAATCATGTTGAGATCCTTGGTCCCACGGGTCATAAGTGCATTGGCAAGTACAGTCGTCACGGCAAGGCTCCATTATCCTTGCAGGATCACGGCAATCCGACCCGCTACAAGAACATCTGGATTCGCTCGCTTGATTGACCATGACACTACGAGCTTTCATAGTCGGTCTTCTGACCATTATTTTCATTAGTGCATTTTGTTTTTTCAACGATGCAGTTCTGTACCAGAATTTGCTCATCGGTTTTCACATGCCGATGTCTTTATTCGGCATGCTGATTCCGTTGGTGATTCTTGTGAACCCTTGTTTGGTGCTATTGTACAAGCACACTCGGATTCGGCTGTTCAGGCCGTTTTCGGGCAAGGAACTTTGCTTGATATTTGCGTTGGTGCTACCCACGTGCGCCATTCCCTACTGCAGTTTCATGCGTTTGTTGCCTCGTGCCGTGATGCTTCCGCATCATTATGTCAAGACGACTCCCAGCTGGAAGCTGAAACAAGAGGATGGAAGCTACCTCCCTGTTACTGAACTCATTCCAAAAGCAATGCTTGCGGATCCCGATGTTGCAGACGGCGAGGCATTGAATGGATTTGTCCAGGGGTTGGCCAAGCATGAGGGCGCAAATCACGTTCGTTTCCGTGACATTCCCTGGTCGGCATGGAGACAAACCCTGACTTTCTGGGTGCTTTTGTTTGGACTATTGTGGCTTGCCTTGACGGGATTGGCATTTGTGTGCCATCGGCAATGGTCTCAAAACGAGCATCTGCCCTACCCTGTTGTCCAATTTGCGCAATCCTTGTTTCCAGACGAGAAAGGCTCTCTCAATAGCATTTTCAGGAACAAGCTTTTCTGGATTTCATTTGTCATCATCTTCGGGATTCATATCAACAATACCTTGCATCAGTATCACTCAGACATACTGATTCCCGTTCAACGCGTCTTTAACTTCACGCCATTCCGGGTCTTGTTTCCAACGATGCTTCGCGGCGGCGGTTGGGCGATGTTTTGGATTCGCCTTTACTTTTCGTTCATTGCGATTGCGTACTTGTTGCCATCCGACGTATCATTCGGAGTTGGCCTTGGTCCCTTTATTGCCTACTACATCCTTGGCGTGATGATGAAATTCGGTTTATCTCCTTACGCCGGAGGTTCATATTCGCCCAAGATTCATTCTGGAATGATTTTAGGTGGCTACATTGGATTTTTCGTGACGATGATGTACACGGGCCGTCATTATTATTGGAGTGTTTTAAAGAGTTCATTGGGTTTTGGCGATCATCAAGAGACTGGATCGCTTGCGGTCTGGGGGATGCGATTGTTTTTCTTGGCGGCGATTGGCTTGATCATCAGCATGTGTGCAATCGGGTTGGATTGGCAATTGACGATCCTTTTTACGATTCTCATATTCATCTGCTACCTGGTTTTGGGTCGAATCATTGCCGAGACCGGGATGTTCTACTTGTCCCCTGGGGTTTATCCCTGCGTGATCTTGATTGCGTTGATGGGGGAGCAATCCTTTGGTCCAGTGACCTTGGTCATCATGTTCATCCTGACGACCATGCTTTTCAGCGACACACGCGAAACGTACATGCCGTATATCGTGAATGCTGTCAAGTTCGTTGACCTTGGCGGGCGAGACTACCGTCGATATTCCAAAGCCTTGCTTGTTGCGATGTGCGTAAGCTTGTTGGTTGCCGTTCCAGCTGGAATTTACTTTTCGTATGATGGCGGCACGAATTGGCGCGATGGCTTTGCTACAAGCAGCGTTCCTCGCGGATCAATCAACAGCATGCTGTCCATACGGACAAGCCTTCAGGCACAAGGGATACTTGAACAAGCCGAGTCCGTCAGCGGATTTGCTCGCTTTGCGAACATGAAACCCAACAAGCAATTCCTGATTACATTTGGTATTGCATTTCTTGGGGTTTTGCTGTTTTCGGCATGTCGTCTTCGCTACTCGTCTTGGCCAATTCATCCAATTTTGTTCTGCGCATGGCCGAACTACGCCGCGTACATGACATGCTGGTCATTTGTCATTGGCGGCATAATCAAGGTGCTGGTGACTCGATTTGGTGGAAGCAAAAGCTATCAGCGAATCAAGCCCTTGATGTTCGGAATGATTGCTGGCGATATGCTGGCAGGATTGGTCATCATCGCAAGCGGATTCATCTACTATCTTGTTACCGGTGAATCGCCTAAGTCATACTATGTTCTGCCACCTTAAAGCTTCCTTTGCCAAAACAAACGGAGGTGCACCGACACTACTTTTTGAAGAAGTGTTTTTCGACTGCGATGCAGATTGCATGATAGACTGGTAGGTGATATTCCTGAATTTTATAAGTCTCGTCTTCTGGTACGTGAATAGGTACGTCAGCAAGCTTGCCAAGCAATCCTCCTTTTTTGCCCGTCAATCCGATAATTTTCATTTTCTTGAGTCGGGCAACTTTGCAAGCCAATGCTATATTACGGGCATTGCCGGATGTGGAGATACCGACAAGCACATCTCCTGCTTTACCGAGTCCGTAGAGTTGTTGCGCAGGCGCCAGATCTCCTCCCAAGTCGTTTCCGACTGCGGTGGTCAGCGCCTGTTGAGCCATTAGCGACAGTGCAGGAAGACCGCATTGAAGGTGTTTCGCCAGATAGGCACCGTCTTCCTCACCTGCAATGTCTAGCAATGATTCAACATCGGATTCAGGAAGTGGACGTGAAAGCAAAAAACCTTTCATCAGTTCGCCAACGATGTGCTCGGCGTCAGCTGCACTACCTCCGTTGCCGCAACAATAAACCGTCCCTCCGTTCTCATAACAACAAATAATCGCATTGATAGCCTGGCAAATCGACTCCGAGCAGTCAGCCAAACCAGGATAACGACCAATCAATTTAGTTATCACTTCCTGCATTTAAAACTCTCCTTTCATCGCTATTTCAAAGAAAAACCTCAGTCAATATCTAATAGATTATACTGCCGATAACCTGTTGACAATGTTGTCAAAAATCTTGTAAACCCACTTATCTACAACTTTTCACAAGGCTATGGAAAATACTTAATTTATTGTTTTTCAATGAGTTGAAATAAAAATCAAGAATTATTCACACGCCTAATAGAAATAGATATAAATAACAATATAATACAGTAATATGTAAACACGATGGAGCTGGATTGAAAAATCCGCCGCTTGTCGTCATCAGATTACCAAAAGGGATCAAAACAATGAAACTAACTGTAACGAAAGAGAATTTTGTCAACGGTATCAAGCGTGTTGTCAACGCAGTAAGCACGAAGATTACGTTGCCTGCATTGAGCAACATATTGATTGAAGCCGAAGGAGATACGCTGGTCTTTACGGCAAGCGACCTGGAAATCAGCATCCGTACCGTTGTTCCCGCTATTATTTTCGAGCCAGGCGCGACTACGTTGCCCGCGAAGAAGATTATGCAGATTGCGTCAGAGCTTCCTTCTGGCGATGTTACCTTGGAGTCGTTTGAAGATGAGAATGTGGCATTGTCCTGCCAAAAGTCGTACTTCAAGATTCGCAGTTTGGCGGCGGAGAATTTCCAGAAGCCCGAGGATGTTCAGGAAGAGTGGACATTGACGTTGCCTGTTCAAGATTTGCTGAAGAGCCTGTCCAAGGTATCGTACGCGAAGAGCGAAGACGAATCGCGGCGTTATTTGAATGGAGTCTTGCTGTCGGTTCGCTCTGGAGTTTTAACATTTGCCGCGACTGATGGTCGTCGTCTCGCTTTGGTTGAGCGTCCTTTGGAGGCTGATTCGACATTGGATGGCGATATTATTCTTCCCGCGAAGGCAGCCAATGAGTTGTCCCGTTCCCTTGATAGTTCCGGAGACGTCAAAATTCTGATTTCTCAATCGTCAATTTCCTTTTCGACGAGTGAGACGACTGTAACGAGCAAACTTGTCGAGGGTACGTATCCCAATTACCGTCAAGTGATTCCGAAGGTTAGCAAGCAGCAAGTCTTGATTCCTCGCCAGGCATTTGCCGAGACATTGCGGCGGGTATCGTTGGTTGTGAGTGACAGCAGTTCCAGCATTAGGCTTCAATTGTCTGACAATACTTTGACTGTTTCGGCGAACAGCGCTGAGGTTGGTGAATCGAGCGAGCCTATTGAAATCGAGTATTCTGGCGAGAAGTTTGAGATTTCGTTCAATCCTCAATTTGTAGGCGAGCCGCTTCGGTATCTTGACTGTGAGCTGTTGTCAATGCAATTTTCGGATGATTTGAGTCCTGTTTGTCTGACTGGTGACGAGGGGTTCCTGTACATCATCATGCCGATGCGCGGCTAAGTAGCCGTTAAAAAATCAAGTTTGCATTTCCGGTTTCTTTTGGCCGCCTTTCCCCCGTCCTGTCAGTCGCGTATGCGCATACGTTCCTTAGATCGTGCCTTGTAAAGGCACTACAATCTTAAGGTGGTGTCAACTGCTTTTTTAGGTTTTCGGTTATTACAAGACGAAGATTGCTGCGGGATGGCATTTGTATTCCGAGGCTATTTTCAGCTACGCCCTATAATTTGGATGCTGAAATCATTGACCATTTCCAATTTTCGAAATTTTGACCGTATCAAGACGGAATTGGATAGTCGCGTCAATGTATTGGTTGGATCCAATGGTCAAGGGAAGACGAATTTTCTTGAAGCCGTTTATTACTTGTCGCTGTTGCGTTCTTTTCGCACGAATCAGATTGGTGATTTGCGTCAATGGAAGAAGGATTTTTTCAGATTGGAGTGTGAATGCACCAAAAATGGGATGCCTTCTTGTCATTTGAGCGTCACATATGGAAATGAACGGCGATTGCAAGTCAATGGAACGAATATTTATCGTACGAGTGACTTCATCAATCAATTTGTTTGCGTCACATTTATTCCTCAAGACAAGGACTTGATTCGCGGACCTGAAAATTTGAGGCGAAGATTCATGGATATTTCGCTGACGCAAATGTCAACTGGGTACTTGCGGAATCTGCAAAGCTACACGGAGGCATTGAGGGCGCGAAATACCATGCTAAAAGATCGGATAAAATATACGGATGCTACAATTAAAGCTTACGATCATGTGCTGGTGAAATCCGGAGTTGCCGTGGAAATGGAGCGGCGGGAGTTTATAGAGAAGCTCAATTCGTCGCTCTTTGAAAAATCCTCGCTTCTGTTTTCCCAGGATTTGATTTTGAGCGTTCGGTACTTGTCTGGTATAGGTTCTTTATTGCAGGTGAGTTACGATGATGCTGAAGAGCTGGAGGAAAAGTTTCGCGTCGCATTGCGAAAGAATTACGATCGGGATTGTCGCAAAGGTTTTACGCATTGCGGACCACATCGTGCGGAAATGACTTGTTTGTTGAATCTGAATTCCCTTTTGCATTATGGATCGGAAGGCGAATGCAGAATGGCGTCGCTGGCGATTAAATTCGCATTCTTGGATATTCTTCGGAAAACGCTTGATTCCGATGACATTACCCTGTTGGTCGATGATGTGACTGGAGAATTGGATATGGCTCGACAAGATAATTTCTATCGGGAACTCTTGGCGGGCGGGCAAATCATCTACACAGGCACATTCTTGCCTGAAGCGCTACGGGGAAAGGGAAAGGTGTTCAACGTCAAATCCGGGATGATTACAGGTATTTAGTTTATCGTGGTCCGCCACCGCCTCTTCTTGGACCACCTCTAAATCCTCCACCGGGTCCGCCGAACATATTCGTCATATCATAGATTTCCTTGACGGCTTCGGCAGCCGCATTTCCAGAGTATTGATCCAATAGGGCATCTCGAACCTGGTTGTTGAGCTGCATCAATTCACGGCCATTTTGCATCATCGCACGGAAATCTCCACTTGCTTGCAATTCTTGCTGTTGCTGCAAAAGCTCATTGTAGCGCTTGACAGAATCACGTTGCTCTCGTGTCATCTTAGATGTGTTGACCTTGGAGAAATAATCAATCACCTTGTTTTGCCTTTCCTGCATTTGCTTTTGGAAATTTTCCCTTTCGGCCATGATTTGTTCATACCGTTCTGGATCCTCCTCTCTCATTCTTTCCATTCGCTCCTGCATATTTCCGCCGCGTCGATTATTGTCTCGTCCCCATCTTTCCCTATCGTCTCGGTCATTGTTTTCCCGGTTTGCGAGTCGATCGTTTTCATCTTTCAGTGCATTGATTTCATTTTTCATTGCTGCGACATCTGCTCTCAACCGTTCGTTTTCCTTTGAGAGTTCGTCCTTGTTTACTGGCGCATCGACGATTTGCGTGTTTCTGCTTTTTTGCGCGATCAGCGCCGACTTTTCGGCTTCCAGCTGTTTGATTGTCGATTGCGCATTTCCGTTATCGGCTTCCAGTTCTGAGATATGCGATCGAAGGGAACTGTTATCCATACAATAAAAGGCAGCAGCTCCTCCGCAAACCACGGTAAGGATCAGTAATACAGCTATAATCGGGTTTCGCAATTGATCTGGCATTGGTGGACTCCTTTTAAACCTAAAAAAAGTTGAGACTAGCTATTAATTTCTAATTCATTGATTTTCAAATGGTTATAAATTTCGTTCCATTTACCATGCTGGAGAATTGTGAAGTACTTCAGTCTTCTGTAGCGCCTTTACAAGGCGCCCGGCATATGGGCATCCTATCCCCGGGCTTAAAGCCCGGGGTTAAGCATGGTCAGGCGCCTACGGCGCAAAGTTTTAACCTAAAAAAAGCAGTTGAAGCTGGATTTTATTCATAACCTATTGATTATAAAGGCATTAGGAAGTTTGCTCCGTTCACCATGTTGGTGAAATGCATTGAAAAAAAAGGTTTTCA
>JAGVUR010000203.1 GCA_019136135.1 Verrucomicrobiota bacterium | reverse complement strand
TTAATCGGATACGCTTAACCGATGCACTTGATCGAGATTAAGGAAGACGCCCGTTCTCATTGAGGCACACGGAAACATCGATTTGCTTCGCCCCCCCCCCGTGAACGGTTACTCATTGTAGATCATGCACTTGCTGTCCTGTCCGCCGCAATCGATGATTGCATCGACGTCAGGATGATAATGCTTTGCGCCTGCCACGTGGGCAGATACCTCGCTGATGTGAATGTCGAAATCGATGAACCGCTTGGTGTCTTCCACAATTTGGCTTCCCGTGACCGCAGTGCAACGCAGGTCAGCCTTGGTCACACCAGAATCTTTCAGGAATTTCGCGACGGTCTTCCTGATGGCGCCCATGTTGCAACGCCCGCAGGATTTGCATTTGCCTGTGCAAGCTACGGTGCCAGACTCAACGGGCTTCGTGCGCGAATACATGGAATGCAACAACTCGCCCGCCTCGTTCATCAGCACAGCCTTGAACGTGGTCGAACCTATATCAATGCCAAGATAAAGACGCTTCTTATTTTCCATTATTATACACCCTGATATTACTTTTTTAAATAAACCAAATAATGTAGCATTGCCTCGCGGTATTTCCAAAAAATTAAGCTAAATAATAATAAGCGGGAAATTCGTTTTTTCCCAATGATGGTTGATAGTTTATGAAGTTGTCAGGATAACAATCAAGTATTATGAATCGGAGTTTGATTGCGAATGAAAATTCAGGTTGGAGCTTCAGATGTACGAGACGCCTTCCGGCGTTTAGGCGTAACCGCAGGCGACATTGTCTTGTTCCACGGTTCATTGAGTTCGATGGGATATGTGCTCGGCGGCGTCACCAGCGTGTTTGACGGCATCTTGGAGGCGACCTCGCCAGGCGGAACTGTCGCCATGCCAAGCCTTTGGTATGACGGCAGCGAGGAGCGACGCGATTCCGCAAAGTTTGACGTCAATTCATCGCCGTCCTACATCGGTGCTTTGTCCGAGGGCATGCGTTTGGATCCGCGCTGTTGCCGGAGCAATCACTTTTCCCACGCCGTAAGCGCAATTGGTTCCCGTGCCGCCGAATTATGCGCGGATCACGCCTCCGGCGCCTCCCGCCCCAGCCCCTGGTCGGATCAGGCATTCGGACATGGCAGTCCCTGGCAAAAGCTTTACGATTGGGATTCGTGGTATTGTTTCATCGGAGTGACGATGCGCGTATGCACGATGAAGCATTTCATCGAGGGCGAATTGGTCGCCCGCACATTGGCTCACAGCCAGAATCCAACGGAAGCGCGCAATCTATTGAACCAGAACTGCACTCAAGCACCCTACGGATGGCCCTACTTCAACTCCGAACGCCTCCAGAAAACCCTCCAAGAGTCAGGCCATTTCATCACCACGACCCTCGGCTCCGCCACCCTGGGTGGCATTCGCACGAGGACTCTCGTGGATCAGGCGATACGGATCATCGAGGAAAATCCACTCGAATGGCTGGGAACAAAATTCATCGAATGGCAAAACAGCGTAACAACTTAGCGCAGACTGACCGCCCGCAACCCATACGGTCGTAACATGGCACTACAAATCACTAGGCAACCAACAATGAAAACCGCACTGATCCCCATGCTCGCAATCTCAGCAACCCTCGCCAACCCAATCCTCAAGGTCGGACTCGTCACAGATACTCACGTGACACCAAAGGAATCATCGGCTAAACTCGTGCGAATGGCTTACGAATTCTTCCGGGATCAAAATGTCGATGCAATCGCAAATATGGGTGACATCGCTGACAGATACTACCCAGAAGCATACGCACATATCAGAAAGGCTTATGATGAAACATTCCAAAACTCCGAAAAACCACGGGAAATCTTCGTCTACGCAAACCATGACAGAATCGATCGGGACAACTGGGAAGAAGCTTTCCAGGACGTAAAGCGAATGCTCGGAAACACCAACGACATCTATGACACAATCGTACTCAAGGGCTTCCCTTTCGTCATCATGCCGCAATTCGCCGAT
>JAGVUR010000210.1:9984-18407 GCA_019136135.1 Verrucomicrobiota bacterium | reverse complement strand
GCGGCCAGGGCAGAACCGGGCGCATCACAATGAGTGATATTTTTCAGTTTTTCAAAGAGCAATGCACTGAGTCGCCTCAGGCTTTCATTTTTTCATGGAATTTTGACACTACCGTCCATCATCTCAGCGGTTGCAGCGTCGTCCTCTTCCAGCGGCAGCAACTCGTCTTCGGCAACCTCCGGCACCTCGATGCCGCGCACATCAACTTTGCCAGTAACCACATCGGAAATCAGTCGGGTACGGTATTCGCGCATCAGCTCAATCTCGCGCTCAGCACGGGTGATGGCGTGGTCGATTATCAAACTTTTTGCATCAATATTTTGAACAATATCTATTTGTTCTGTCATTGGTGGTACTGGAACCAGAAGCGATTTCGTTTTCTCCTGATTGATTATTGGCATTGTCGTGAATTTTCCGCATGAGACGACAAAGTTTTTCAGGCAACGGAGGGCTAACGCTAGATACTCAACGTTGACTCGTTCATTGGGAACAATAGCGTTAATTTGTTGGTTGCAACTTGCCTGCTCTCTGCTAATAGAAACTTTTCCGATTGTTCCACCAATTCCAATCATCATCACCGTATTCGGAGGAAATAGCTTCACGCAGTTTCTTCCAGTCTCTGACAGCTGACGTTCAGAATTGGCAAGATAAAGACTTTCTTTGAAGTCTCCTGGAGTGAACCAGTTGAATCCCGGAGTGGAAAAATATTGGTCTCCAGCACCCGGAGGCGTTCCGCCAGTTTTTACAAGTTTTGCGCAACGCCGCACAAACGAAACCTCCCAATGTTCCGGAATATCTCCAATCCATTCCACATTTGAAGGGCGAAGTTTGAGGGGTGAAGTGGGAAAAGCTTCCAGCCGTTCTTTGCCGTTTTCACCCTTCACCCTTCTCACTTCACACTTCCCCGTCACGACCTGATTGATGATGTTCTGCTTCTGCTCCTTGAGAAGTGCAATCAACCGCCGCTTGTTGCGGATGAATTTGTTAATCTGGGAGGTTTTCCAGTTAAGAAAACGGGCGATTTGGGTCTGTTCTTCAAGCGGTGGCTTGCAGAATGAAACTGTTACGAGCTTTTCTCTGGTTAAATGCGCAATGCTGACCCGATTCACAATCGCCTTGAAAACACCTTTGTCACCGAAAGTAGAAAAATGATACAGGAGGAAGTGTGGCAATATTTCTACACCAGCAGTGACTTTGTGGACTGAATTTTGGATATAACATTCTTCAAGTTCATCTTTCCAAATGCAGGCGCGACCGACCTCGCCTCCCTCACTTACCAAAATATCGTTTTTAGAAATGCGGTAGTGCTTCATCTCGACTGGAGAAAACCACATAGAAGCTACATCAGAAACGTTCGCTTCAAACCATTGAATGTTGGCAGACCGTAAATAGGATTTGAGCTGGTCGCCTTTTGATGGGGATGTTTTCAGCATCTTTCCGAGAACAACCTTAGCTATACTTTTAAGCCGCCGCACCTCCCAATGCTTTGGAATATCCCCAATCCATTCCACGTCGGAATCTTTATATTCAGGGTACGGAAGCAGATTCATTATTTTGCCTCCCCGATAATCTGTTCCAACAGGCCATCAGTTTCCTGCTCCAGCGCATAGATATCGGCCTTGATTTCCTCCAGAGTACGCATGGGTTCGGGTTTGTAAAAATGCCGGGTAAAAGATATTTCATAGCCAATCTGGGTCTTGTCCAGATCTATCCAGGCATCTGGGGTGTAGGGCAGCACCTCTCGCCGGAAAAACGCCTCGATGCCACCCTCTTCCAGCAACGGCACCTGTTCGCTGTCGCGCAGGGCGGTATCCGGCTCGTATTCGACTACAGAAGAAGGGTGAAGGGTGAAGGGTGAAGGGTGATGTTTGTCCTGTTCACATTTCAAACTTCCCACTTCAAACTTCCCAATCATGGGGTCGGGCGTGGCCTTGCCTGGCTTATGCACTTTCTTCAGCACTGGCGCGGCGTCCTCGCAGGTGTCGCAGAGGTCGCTTTGCAATAGTTTCTTGCGCTTGGCGGTGAGATTGACGTGATGCTTGTCGGCATCCGCCTCAACGGCGTCCATAAAGGCGTTGAAGTCCAGATGTGGGCCGACGCCAAGCGTCTTGGCCACACGGCAGACCAGATTGCCCAGCGGCTCTTCCTTGGCCTTGGCACAGGCCAACTCGAAGCGCTCCAGCCGAGCTGGGCTTAGGTCAACGGCAAGGCGCAGCGGACGTTCCACCGTCACCTTCCAGTAGCCGAAGGCCTCATTGGGGAAGATTTTGGATTGCTCGGTTTCAACTGGCTTGACCACTAGCTCACAAATAGCGCTGATTTGCTCTTCGGAAAGCTCGCAGTTTTTCTTGCCGAGGTTGCGGCGCAGCGGCACATACCATTCTGTGGCGTCTATGAGCTGGATCTTGCCCCGGCGCGCTTCAGACTTGCGGTTGGTCAGCAGCCAAATGTAAGTGGCGATGCCGGTGTTGTAGAAGATGTTTTCCGGCAGGGCGATGATGGCCTCCAACCAGTCGTTCTCGATAATCCAGCGGCGGATGTTGCTCTCGCCCTGACCGGCGTCGCCAGTAAAAAGCGACGAGCCGTTGTGCACTTCGGCAATGCGACTGCCAAGCGGCGTGTTTTTCATCTTGGTGAGCTTATTGACCAGAAACATAAGCTGCCCGTCAGAAGAGCGGGTAAGCATCGAGTATTCCGGGTCGCCGCCGTGCTGGACGACAAAGCGCGGATCCATGATGTCGCCCTTGCCGCCCATTCGCTCCAGGTCGGTTTTCCAGCTCTTGCCGTAAGGCGGATTGGAGAGCATGAAATCAAATTCATGCGATGGAAAGGCATCGCTGGAGAGCGTGGAACCGTACTTGATGTTTTCCGCCTCGGCTCCTTCGCCTTTGAGCAGCAGGTCGGCCTTGCAAATGGCGTAGGTTTCTGGCTGTACCTCCTGACCAAAAAGATGGATGGAAACTTCTTTGCCGTGGCTTTTTGCCAATTCGGCCAAGCGCTTTTCAGCCACCGTCAGCATGCCGCCGGTGCCGCAGGCTCCGTCATAAACAAGGTAGCTGCCCGATTCGATGTTGCCGGCCACTGGCAGAAAGATCAGGTCGGTCATCAGCTTGACCACATCGCGTGGGGTGAAGTGCTCTCCGGCCTCTTCGTTGTTCTCTTCGTTAAAGCGGCGGATCAGCTCTTCAAAAATGGTGCCCATGGCATGATTGTCCAAGGCGGGGAGCAGCTCGTTGCCGTCCGCGTCCTGCACCGGCTTTGGGCTGAGATTGATACGGCTGTCAAGAAACTTCTCGATCAGGTGGCCAAGGATGTCGGCTTCGACCAGGGTGGGAATCTGGTTGCGGAACTTGAACTTGTCGAGGATTTCCTGAACATTGGGTGAAAAGCCATCCAGATAGGCTTCAAAATCTGCCTTGAGCTGGTGTTGCCTGGCGCGGTTTTTCAGGTCGCGCAGGGTAAAGGGCGAGACGTTGTAAAAGGCCTCGCCTGCAGTCTGACAAAGCGCGGCGTGTTGGTTGGCGATTCCGACCCCGTCAAGCTGCTTTTTCATGCCAAGCACCCTTTCCTTGCTCGGCTCCAAAAGCGCGTCGAGACGGCGGATGACCGTCATGGGCAGGATCACATCGCGGTACTTGCCACGCACATAAACATCGCGCAACACGTCGTCGGCGATACCCCAGATAAAATTCACAATGTTGTTGTGGATGACATGGTTCATGCCCCGTTATTACTCCTCGCGCTTCTTGTCAGTTTCCGCAGACCCGTCCGACCCATCCGACTTGGAATTCGCCATTATTAGGATAAAGCACAGGACGCAAAGCGCGAACAAGTTCTCCGCAAACTTTGCGTCTTTGCTGTTATTTTATTCCTTGGTGCATCCCAGGCTCATGAACGGGAGGACCTTCAGGGCATGGTTGTCGTAGTTGAACACATTGAAACCGCCGGTTTTCAGGTCGCGTGCAATCTCGATTTGCTTGACCATATTCACGGGATCGAAAGTGTACTTCCAGCAGGACAATCCGATTCCAGGATACATGGGCACCTTATGGCGCCAGTTTTGTTGGCGTGTGCACTGCGACTTGAAGGTGTTCGGCCAATCGGTATAGTTCATCGGGCAGCCGAAGTCCAGCCAGCCATTGCGGCACCAGAGTTCCCAGTCCTGTGCCACACTATTACGGTCGCTCATCCAATTCCCAAAGAGAGCCGCTGAGATTTGAATCGACTTGCGAACTGCCTTGCCCTCCTGATGAACCAGTTTCACCAGGGCGGTAATGTTTTCGCGCCTGAAATCCTGCCATTCTTCGCGAAGTATTGCCCGCGTGTCCTTTGGCCAATCCTCTACCTGCTTGCCGATCTTAGCCTCGAAGCGCTGGCGGCAACCTGCGCAGAAGCAGGAATTTCCATCAGGATACCGGATGTAGTCAAAGTGAATGCCATCCAGATCAGGATATTTTTTCACGAGTTCGACCATTGAATCAGCCTCCAGACGAAGGTTCGCAGGATGGCTTGGGCAAAGCCAAGTCTTCTTGAGTTCGCTGGAATAGGTCACTTGAACGCGTTCTTCGGCAACCATCTTCTCGACAAAGTCATTGTCCAAATGGCTTCCCATATTCCAATTGACCTTCCAGACATGGCAGGCAACGCCGTACTTCTTGCAGGCATCCAAGCACAACCGAACCTGATCGCCTTCCTTCTCCAAGCCCTTGTAGCGAGGCAGGACATCGCTGGGATAGTACGCCATTCCGCCCCAGAGCATGTTCGGGAAAATCGCATTGAACCCATGCTTGGCGAGAATTTCAATGGCTTCGTCCCAGGTTTTTCCCGGCAAGCCCTTTGCGCTATGGCACCAGAACCCGCGATGTTCGCCAGGTACGGAACGAGCCATCCTGCAATAGGCTTCCAAAGCACGGGCATTCGCTTGTTCGCAAAGCGACATCGCTTCCCAATAATCACGCTTGTCAAATGCATGTTGCGCCTTGTCACGCAAAGAGCAAGCGGCATCCAAAGCCCGGCGAGCCTCGACGGTCGCCTCCTTGCCCAACATCTCGCGCAACTCAGACAAGCCCGAAAAATAACCTAAAGTCCCAATCTGATCAATGGAGGTGCGACTGCTCTTCTCCCAAATCCCAGGACAGAGATATCCGACAATGGACAGCAGGAACTGGGAGACATTTTCGCCGCCGGGACTGAACCAGACATGCCCCAAGAACACGCTTCGCGGTGACGCAATCGCTCCGGGCCAACCTAAGTCATTGCCCTCGGAATCCTCCCAGGTCGCGATGACCTTCGAACCGGGTTCCGGCTCCATGATTACCGTGTGCGGCGAGGTTTGACGCGCCAAATCAGGCTGCCCAGGCAGCCGATCCTTCGTTGCACGATAGCCCTTGAACGCTCCCGTCGGGCATTTCTCCCAGCCTTTTCGACGAACTCCAAACAAAGATTCCATCCCTTCGGGAAGGCTATACAATGCCAGGAATTTGCCGCCTCGTTCAGCGAATTGCTCCAGCGCCGTTATCGCCTCCGGCGAAATTTTTGGATTGTACGGCATCACGAGCAACTTTGCGGTTTTCAGCGGCGTGTCGTCCTTTGCAATATCCAAATCCGAAACCGTCGCCGATTCCAGACCCAGGGTATCCAGCGTGCGTACAATCGCCGCCGCAAATTGGCTATACCCCTTGTTCTCGGGATTTCCGGGACGAATGCAGGAGTCCGCAGTCATGACAACAATGTCGGACTTGTACTCCAAAACACTCAAATTGGCCACTGCCGCAAACGTATCCTTCTTGTCTTGCCCCGTCCAGAAGGACAGGCGGATTGCGCTAATATCGCCCCAGCCACTTGGATTGCCTTCTGTTCCCACCCCGCTTTTCGTCACTTCAACGTGGCACCAGGAGCCGGAACTGGGAATCCCAAAATGACTCGAGTACCATCCGTCTCCGCTTTTGAAATATATCGTCATGCCGCCAAGCAATTCAACGTCTTCGGCATAGATGTCAAAGGCGATTCCCTTTGACTTGCTAAGATCGAGCTTCGCCAGGACATCCCAGCACATCCGCGCCGCCGTCGTTCCCTTGAATGCCATCGGCAGCTTAACATAGCCTGTCTCGCCGGTCTGCACCCAGGAAACCTTGGGGCTATCCGTCGGATAAAAGACCTTCTGAGCATCGGCGTCGCTACTAAACGAAAACTCCGGAATCACGGGAGCTGTTGCCTTCGGGGCGACTCCTTGCCCCAATGCACACAAGCACATCATCGTCACCAGCCCCATCAACATCGTCGTATGGTTGCTCATCGTTTTTCTCCTCTTGGTAAATCAATTCTGTTCGCAAGAATCACGTCGGATCGACTCTTTACTGCAATGCCTCGATTGCGGCCGCGAGTTTTTCCCGATGCCTTTCGTACGTGGCGGGATTGATGGTGAATTCGGTCATCGACTTGCTGACATCCACAGGCACTTCAAGCAGCTTCTTGTACTTGGCACGTGTCCAGGGGAACATCCACTTCTTCTTTGCCAGCAGCGACTTGAGCATCACAAAGTACTCGTAGTCCTCGATGCCGTCGCGCAGCATTTCGAAGCGGATTGAGCTGACGGGTTCGTCCAAAACTGTTTCTTCCTGCTGTCCGTCAGCCGCAGCTTCTGGCGGATAGACGAATCGTCCGTCTCCGTTGCCCCATGGGCGCTTGACTCCCTTGGGGGTATCGTAGCCGGAGACCCAGCCCATCGGATCCTCGTATGGATTTTGCGGCTTGTCAGGATAGGCGCAGCCACTGGTCCAGTAATTGGACGCCCAGACCAGGATTCCATCGACTCCGAAGTCCCAGGTTTGCCAGAGCCAGACGCGCATTTCTGTTCCCGGGTGGTCGATGAACAGCGTTGCATACGGAGCCTTCGGACCGGTGCAAACGTACCACCAGAACTGCTCGCCTTCCGCATTGCGTTCCTTGACCTGCTCTTTCCTTAGGTTCGGGGTTACGGGACACCAGAGGTTGGGACCGCCAATCAATTCAGGTTCGATCTGTTCGGTCAACATTCTGCGCAAGCCCGGCGCGTACTTCTTAAGTTTTCTGAAGCCGTTCATCACGAATTCGTAGTCTTTGGCGTCAGGTTCGTCAAACCAATAGACGTAAGCCTTGTCCAGCCAGCCCTTTTCCTTCAGGTGGGCTTCGATCTGTCCCAAGTAGTCCGCAAACAGCTTTTCGTATTCAGGAGTATCTTCCGCAAAGCCCATGAAGCTGGGTTCCGTACGCGAATGGAACGTACCACCGCCAAGACCGGTGATGGGGAACCTGACGCAATTGAAATGGTACTCGTCAAACGCCTTGGTCATCGCGGCATCCCACGCAGTCCAGTCAAACTTGATCCTAAGCTTGCTGACATCGACGGGGCTGATCGGATCGTCGATATAGACTTTGCCGGTATCCACGTCAACCAGGCTGATGTCATCGATCCAGACTTGCCCTGTCAATTCGCCTTTTTCCTCCCAGATTGTCGCATGTATCGTTAAGGCGTGCGAGACTGCGTTTTTCGGATAGGTGTCAAACGTGGCTTCAAACGTCTGCCAGGTACCATCACCCTTGACACGGAGGTCGCGGTTGTTGCCTGAAATCCAATTGCCAGCATCATTGAAATGATTAAACGAGGCGACAAACGTATGCCCGGGATTGGTCTTGTAGGTGATCTTCAGGCGGAATTTTCCCTTTGCGGGCATTTTCGCCGGGAACGACACGGCTCTGCGCCCCGTCGTCGTATCGTCGTTCAGGAACAGCGAATAGCCACCTTCGTCCTTCGACTCTTTCACGACTTTCCCGTGCCCGGTCCACCTGTTCTCCATGCCTTCAAGCGTAAACTTGAAAGGATCCAACTGAGCCGGATCGTACGGACTGATGTGATGGCGTGAATACATGTTCATGTACGATTCCCAGATTTGGCGCCGCTCTGCTTCCGTCTTCGGCTTCTGATACGTGAAGCAGGTCCATACACCAAAGCCAAATGCGGTCTCGCAAGTCATCTTCTTGGGCAAGTCGAAATTGAACACCTTGACTTTCAGCGTGACTTCCTTCTCGAATCCGCCTGACGCGGTGATCTTCAGCTTTCCGCTGTAGTTGCCCGCCCTGGCATCCTCCGGAATATTTACCCGGACCCAAATCGGCTGGTTGTTGCCCTCCTTCACCTTCAAGCCGGCCTTCAACGGCGGAAGGGCATCGGGCCACATGCCGAGTATGCTCGTCGCATCAGTCTTGACAGTCACTTCGGAATAATGCACTCTAAGCAAATCGATGCAGGAAGCCGGAATCACACCGCCCCTGCCGCTCAAATCAGTCGCCTTGACAGTCACGTCTTCCAATTGGCGACGGGCCTTCAAAACCAATTGAGCCGCTTCGCTTTCGCCACGCGCACCGCTAACCGCCATCCACGCGCC
>JAGVUR010000210.1:0-9967 GCA_019136135.1 Verrucomicrobiota bacterium | reverse complement strand
GGGGCTTCGCGGACAAGCGGAATCTTCCAGCCCGACGACGCCCACCACACAGCGCAATCCTTGCTGTCATCAAGCAATTCGCCATAGCTCGTGTCGAAAAAGTCAGATATGAACATTTCCGTTGCAAAGGCGCTTACGATATCGCCTCCTGCCCTCACAGACGCCTGCAGCTCCCACTTTCCTGTTCCCGGAACCTCGTATTGAACTGTGAGTTCAGCCTCGCCGCCAGCAGGCAACTCGACTTTAGCGCCATCAAACTTGTCATATTTCGTCGCATGTTCCTTCGTCAACGTGACGCTTGGAACAAGGGACATCGCCTTGCCGCTTGTATTCTTCGCCTTGATCCGTACTACATTCTTACCGCCAGGAAGACCATCGCCAATGCCAAGGATTGACGCTTCCAAGCCTGTCGAACTAACGCGTTCCTCGAAATACTGCGTCGATCCAACAACTTCCGTAGGAGTTCCCGAGACAGACGCCGCATACTTGTAGGAATTCACCTGGAACGATCCGGGATCGGAATCCTTCGCGCCCACCTTCTTGCCGGATACTGCAGACAGCCGGATCCAGATCTTCTCCGCTGGATACAGCGATGCCGGCAGATCAACCTCGACCTGCCCCTGCTCAGACTGGCTGGCAATCTCGAGCCAATTTGACCCGTCACGGCTCGCCTCGACCTTCAGGGCTCCGCCAACATGATAATTCACGGCCAGTTCCAGCTTGCCTGATCCCTGGGTTCGTCCGCCAATCTGATGGCAGTACGTCACATAGCTGTTTTCACCGAAAAACCAGCGATTCGTATTGAACCCGCAGTTGTGCTCAGCCAACACGCGGGAATGGTTGCGGCCAGCGCCGCCAAACTGCAGCTGGCACTCGTAACCGCTGACGGATACCTTCTCGCCTTCACCCAAGACCATTCCGCCTTCGCTGTGGTATATCGCATGGACAGGCACTACAGACACATCGTCAAACTCAATCCGACCCCTCGAATGCCATTGACCTAGACGAATCCGACTGTTCTCGCCACCTACATTCTTGGGGGCGACAAAGACATTCGTGTACTCGCGCCAGTCACCCTTCGGACAACCGATGTCTATGTTCGCAAACACAGGTCCAGTCACAGCCGTACCATTGCCGGCCTTGACACCGCGAGCACGAAAACGAATCCGATACGTCCCATTTGATGAAAATGGAATAGGATCGGATAGCCAGTAGGTGCAGTCCTCGCCCTCTCCAATCACGTAAATCCCCCGATTCGCGCCTTCTACAACGCCGCCAGGACCAACGCCCAATTTCCAATTGGAAACCTCTTCGCCTTCGCCTAACGAAAAGTCGCCGTTCTTCACCAATTGACCACACAATGACAAACCCAATACCGTCAAAATCAAGAGTACACGTTTCATCTGTTTCCTTCCTGCTTGGATTTTCTTGGACTTTTATGATAAATATTACAAAAAATACGTTTTTCCATCTTGAAATCATCACAATATAAAATACTTTAATGATGTATTCAACCACGCCTGACAGGATAGTTATGCCCTTTTTTGTATCGGCATCATAGTTGAATTGCATCTATTTTCCTTATTGACAATATCTTACAAACCTTGGTCTTCAAGCCATCCAGGTGCTTCCCTTGCGATTCCTATTACCGCTCATTTTCTTTTTTGCATTTTCCTCACTTCAAGCTCAGGAAAGCACAACTAGCCATCGCGTGACGCCGACAGTTCGGGCGATCTCCTCCGCGCTGCCGTGGGTCGTCAACATCGGAACGGAAACCCTCGTCAAGGTCAATGACGGATACGAAGACGATTTCGAAGAATTCTTCTTCTTCAGGTTCAGGCGGGCCAAGCACAAGATCGTCAAGGAATACGCTCCCCTCGGAAGCGGAATCATCGTTGACCCAGACGGACTCGTGCTAACCAATCTACACGTCGTCAAACGAGCGAAAAACATCGAAATCAGACTTTGGAACGGAGAATCATGCCAAGGAGAACTCGTTGGATTTGACGCGCCAAATGACCTCTGCCTGATCAGAATGGCGGAACGCAAGGATGCAACGCCGCTCAAGGCAGCCACTTTTGCAAAACCTGATGACGTGATGCTCGGCGAAACTGTCCTTACCATCGGAAATCCATTCGGCCTGGAGCACTCCGTGTCCCAAGGCGTCCTTTCAGCCATCAACAGAACCTACGAAGACGATTCATACCCATTTAGCGATATCCTTCAAACCGATGCAGCGATCAACCCTGGCAACTCGGGTGGGCCCCTGATCAACCTGGACGCGCAGCTGATCGGCATCAACCAGGCAATCAGGCGCAATGCCTCGGGCATAGGATTCGCAATCCCAATCAAACGTGTCGAGCAGTTCCTTTCACATTGGCTACTACCTTGCAGATTCTCCAATGCATACCTGGGAATCTCGCCGAGAGTCCAGCTCGAAGCAACAAGCACAGGAATCAAACTGACGGAAATCATACCCGATAGCCCGGCTGACAAGGCGGGCATCAAGTCAAATGACATCGTGACGCACGTCAACGACAAACGGGTTGCAAGACTGCTGGACTTCGGTCACATCGTCGCCAAAATCAAGGCGGGGCAATCAGTCAAATTGACCTTGGCAAACAAGAAGACCATCACGGTCAAAGCAACGGAAATCCCGCAAAGCCTGCTGGTTCAGGCAAGGCTTGGCTTCCAAGTCCAGGAACTAACCCCGAACCTCTGCGATGCGCTCGACCTTAACAAGGATCTCAAAGGACTCGTGATCAACGAAATCCAACCGGAATCGCTCTTTATGACTCAACAGGAAATCTGGAGAGACTATGTCAAAAGAGGGGATATCATCATCCAATTCGCCAATCAAAAAGTCGCTACGGTCGACGACCTCACCAAAATCCTCAAGCACGCCAAGAGCGGGCAGTTCGTCAAGATCATCGTCCTGAGTTTCCAACATCACCGCCAAAGGCTGATCCCCCTGGAGATTCAGGTCTGCCTCCAGTAAACCAAAAAATCAACATAATCATCACCCTTTCATTCCAGGAGCTCTCAAATGTCATTGCGTGATTTATTTCTCCTCATCACTCTGGTCATCTGCATTGCAGGTGGACTCTTCTTCCTGACCCCAGTCTTTGGCGAGAACGCAAGGCTCAATGAGGAACGTGCTGAACTGCTTCAGCAAAAAGATGAACTTGATGAAAAGTTGGATAGCAAACGAACCGAAATCTCAAAACTCAACTCCGAAGATCCGCCTGCAATCGAAAGAGTCCTGCGTGAACGATTCGGATACTGCAAATCCGATGAAAAAATCATCCAACTCGACGAGTCGACCAAGTGAGCATTCTAAAACAGGGTAGTTCGATGAAATCAAACTTTTTTCGCTTCGTCCTCTGCCTGGCAATCCTGGCCACCTCCATCCTGACCAATGCGGAAACCGTTCTCGCGTACAACGTGCTTATCGGGTTCAATTCCACAACCAAGGCACTAGAAACCGCAGAATGGATCCGATCAATCAATCCAGACGTCATCCTCTTCCAGGAAATCGCAAGGCACGACAGCGAGTCCTTCGCGAGATTCGCCAAGCTTTGGGGACACGATTACGCTGCCGTCGCAAAGCCTTACACTGACTTCTCAATCGCACTGACCTCAAACAGGCCCTTCGATCTCATCGAAACGCATACGGCAGGATTCCACCATGGATTCGTACTCGCTAAAATCGACGGCGTTTACTTCATGTCCATTCATTGCTCGCCTTTTGACTACCAGGTTAGAATCCGAGAAACAAACGACTACGCATTGAGACTCAAACCACTGATTGAAAACAACGAGAAAATCATTATGATGGGCGACTTCAACAACTCATCGCCTCTCGATCAACCGAAATTCGACGCATGGCTTCAGGCGAAAACTCCGGCGCAATTGGAAGCCTACATAAAGTCAAGGAAGAAAAATCTCAACGAGGGGAAATTCGACTACACTGCCGTGAAGCAACTCCTCGACGCAGGACTCAATGACGTGTTCTTCACTATCCTGAAAGAACAAAATATCAACTACAATTGGAGAATCGACCTCGCCCTGCTCTCGGATAATCTCGTCGCAAATGTTGTCGAGGCTAATAATTACTTCAGATCAGACAGGAAATTCTTCCGTTCACTCTCCGACCACTATCCAGTTATGTTGAAATTCAAGGACTTGGGACTTAAACCCCTTGCTCAAAAACCTGATTTCAGCCTCGAGGCCAAGACAATCAAGCACACATCAACCAATGACAGCAACCTGAAAAACGGCGACTTCTCACAAGGACTCGAACACTGGAACGTCACCCCAAATAAGTCCCACGCCAAAATCGAGGACGGCAAGGTAACTCTTACCAAACCAGACGAAAAAACATACACCAGAATCTACCAAGACTTCGAGGTCAAGCCAAACCAATTCCTAACCCTGACCTTCAACCAGGCGCGAAGCCTGGGAGCATTCCCAAATACACTCATCTATTTCCAAAATCCAGACGGACAATGGAACGAAAGAGAACGACTTAACTACATCGTACCCTGGTTCCCAGTCGGAAATGACGACGGCTTCTTCGTCTTCAAAACCCCAAGCCATGCCAAAATGGCGCGCTTGGCATTCGTCATCAACAGAAATCCTTCCTCCATTACACTCGACAATGTGGCGATTAGACCGGCAACCCAAGAGGAAATCGACCAGCTAACGCCGCTTGAACTGAAACCAAAACTGATTCCGGACGGATCAGTCAGGCAAGAATTCAATGCCGAAGTCCAAGACATCGAAGTCCAACCAAAACAACCTAGGAAAATCATCGTACAACTGCCGCAAAACAAACAAAATGCAACCGCCAAAATCGTGTTTTTCGACAAGGCGAAGAACCATATCCGAAACAGCCTGATCCAACTGCGACTAACACAAGAAAACAAGAGCTTTGAGGAACCAATTGTCACGCCTCACAACGCCGCATTCATGCGTACAGTCGTCTTCTAAGGCATGTCACATGCCTTTTTAGTACAAAATCACGAAATTTTTATTCCAGACATGTCTAAACTACACTACTTCTTTCTCGTTGCCGTTCTCCCGCTAGCCATCGCCGCACAAGTGCTGGAATTCCCCAACGCCGATTTTGAGCAGGGCCTGGAACACTGGACCATCGGCGAAGGCGATGGCGGCATGACTACCCTCAGCGAGGAGCAGGCACACAGCGGCAAGTACTCGCTAAAGACCCTTGACGAACATGATGTCAACGGCAGCTGGGCTTCAGGACCGATAATCCCTTGCAGCGGTCCAGCCAAACTCGTCATCAAGGGCTGGTACTATCCCGTATCCGGTAGCGGTCTCGGCATCTACCTCCGGCAATTTAATCAGGACAGGAAACGCATTGCAGTCGCGGACGAACACATCCGAGGACTAGGCGGCAATAGCCGAAAATGGACGCCCTTCACCGTAAATGTTTTCCTTGACGAAAACACCGATGCTGTCCAACTCTACTTCCACAGCTACAGCCATGCCCATGTCCATGCTTATATCGATGACCTGTCCATGGAGCGACAAGATTTCCGCACCGAGCCACCATGGACGCCACAGTACAAGATCAAACCGCAGGAAACACATCGCCTGACCGCCGCCGATGTCGTCGGTCCCGACAGCATTGTCTATCCCGACTGGCGACGATGCGGCGTCGAAGGCGGCATCCCCGACATTCCTGCAACTCTCAAGCTGAGTGATTTCGGCGCCAAAGTCGATGACAACCTCGATGACAGCACGGCACTCGTAGCAGCCTGCGCCGCCCTGCCAGCCGACGGTGGCGCAATCATTCTGGACGCCGGTACCTACCATTTCGACCGTCCCGTGACCATCAGTCGCGACGGCGTGGTCATCCGTGGCCAGGGCATCGGCAAAACCAAAATCATCTTCCGCTATGGCATCGGGCAGGACGGCATTCAATTCTACTCGCCAAGCGCGAACGCCCAAGTCGGTCCGCAATCGCGTGTAGAATTGCATGCCTTGCCAACCGACTTGAGAACATTGATCATCAGCGCTGGCGGAAAGACTCTCGCCCGTTGGGGAATCAGCACCCACTCCGGCAACAGCTTCGCCACCTCCGTCAGCGGTAGCACCATCCTCAAGCACTTCCCTGAAGGCGGACCGCTGACGCTGGAAGGCATAGCCACCTACAAGGATGGCAGCACCCGGCGCTGCAGCCTGCCGATTGTCCTCAAACCCAAGGAAGGCGAAATGCCGCCACCAAGCATTAGCGCCGTGATTTTCTTCCAGGGTCGAGGCTTCACCAACACCCGGAGCGAACTCAGCGCCGATGGCAAGCGTGGCGATACAAGCATCACCGTCAAGGACGCCACCGGCTTCGCCGCCGGTGACTACGTCATTATTGACGGACCTGCCACCGAACGTTGGAAAACCCTCACTGAAAACGCCTGCCGCTGGGGCACCTACCGCAAGAATGCCCTGCGCATCAAGGCCGTATCAGGCAATACCATCGAGCTGGAGCAACCCCTGCGCATCGAATTCCCGATTATTGACGGCAGCTACATCCGCAAATACCATCCCATCCAACGTGGAGGCGTTGAAGCCCTCAGCATTGAGCAGACCGAAAACCTCTGGATCAGTACCGTACTCTTCCATAATGCCTGGAATTGCTGGGCCAAGGATATCGAAGTCATCAAATGCGGCCGCTTTCCCGTCTATGGCTCGCAGGCCAAATTCTGCGAACTCCGCAACATGGTTTTCCGCGATGCGTGGTTCAAGGGCGGTGGCGGCACGGCCTACGCTGGCTGGGAACATAGCTGGGACTGCCTCATTGACGGCATCGAGACCTTCGCTTATCGGCACGCGCCGCTCTTCCAATGGTCAGCCAGCGGGTGCGTCATCCGCAATGGCGTCTTCCATGACAGCGACGCCCAATGGCACTCCGGCTGGACCAACGAAAACCTCATGGAAAACTGCGTCGTTTATTCCAGTACCAGCAACGGCGCCTATGGCTTCGGCATGTGGGCATCGCCTCCCGAAGACGACGCACACGGCCCCAACGGACCGCGAAATGTCGTCTATAACTGCGACGTGTTCTCGCCCAAGGCCGGTCTCTGGCTCGGCGGCATGAATGAAAACTGGCTGATCCTCCACAACCGATTCACCGTGGACAGGGGACCGGGCTTCACCACCCGAAACGTGAGCTTCGACCACATCATCGCCGGCAATGTCTTTATCCTCAAAGACAATCGCTCGCCAGCAGTACAGCTGGCCACGCCCGACTGCCAAGGCATCGACTTCTACGACAATCGCATCTTCGGCGGCGCCATCACCACCGACTCAAACAGTACGCGAATCCTCAATGCCCGCAACAACGGCCTCTTCCCACTCAGTGAACAAAAGCTCGCTACGCGCCCGCAGCCGGCCGTACCCTCAATCTTCGAGTGGCAACGGCAACAGAAATAGGCTGGCGGTGCAGGAAACTCAGTTCTGGTGGTTACGTTCAGGGCACGATTTTGACACCTGCTTGCGGCTGGATATCCTTTCGAAGCTCATAGGTCTTGCCACCGCGAACGACGATTTTGCCACCGACTTCTCCAGTCCGATTGAACCAGACTTCAATCGTCTTGCCAGGCAGTTGCAATTCGACGCCGTCCTGATCTGGACTTTCAAGTAACTTTGCAGGAATTCCAGCTTCCACGGTTTGCACGCAGGCGGTGAGGACATGGAGGAATCGATCGTCAACCCGGGCTTCCCCAGGCGACACTTCCAAGCGCCATTTTCCAAACAAAGGCTCACGTCCGCTTTTAGCGAGATTATTGACTGTCCTCTCCAGCCAAGCGCTGTCAACTTCCCAATTTTTCCCGGATGCCCAGAATTCTTTTCCTGGTCCTCCAACCAGTGTCAACTTGGCGTCTTTAGGGAGCAGGCTTTCGCAGAAAAGACGTCCTTTGTTCTCGTCTGCCATCAAGGTTTTTCCGTTGATGATCGGTTGATTTTGAGTATGGAGTAGCCATTCTTTCCGGTAGGTTGGATCTGCCGAGGCGACTCGATCGTAGACCACGAAATAATCGGGTTGGAGGTGGATGAATTGCCTGACGGCTTCTTTGCCTTTTTTGCCGTACGCATTGGATGCGTCGCCCGCCACGTATGTAAACAGGTCGTTGGTCTCAAAGGCGAGAGTCTTGCCCTTCGGCGTAATCATTCCGCCGTGGTTGAGTTTTCCCTCGGGGCTATCTTCCCTCATGCCCCAGTAGGGTGCCAGCGGTTCGCCAGGCTGATGGATCAGGATGCAGTTATGGGCGACGGTTTGTGCGTAGTAATGCCTGAGATTGTAGTCGGTTTCCCGTCCACGCGTTCCGGAATCAAGTGCCAGGAATCCTTGCTTGTAGATGACGAAGTTGTTTTCGTCCAAGTGCTTATGTTGTGCCATTTCTGCGCCGCTAGTGAATAGGCAGTACGTTCCTTCGGGAGTCCAATCGGAGCGCATGACAATTTGCCCCAGCGACTCAAAATGCCTTGCCTTCAACGGCGTGTGCTGAAGTTCCTGTTCCGTGTAGGGTTGGACATCATCGCCGCTGCCCAAGATAAACGGGAGGACAACCCAGCCCGGCGTCCGCTTGTTGACCAACGACCTAAGCGATGCAGCCAGGCGTGCCGCCTCAGGATCGGCATCCTTGAAAAAGTGCATGTACTGCGACATGTGTTCATAGACCGTCCCGATATTCATCTCATTGGTCACATGCTGGCAATCACCGAATCCGAACGTCAATGCCGCCTTGCTCCCGCGTACCGGGATCCAAAGCCAGTAAATCCAATTTGGAAACAGTGCCATCGACGGCCAGTCTTTTGCCACATTCACGCCTGTTGCGGAAAGGTACGTATGGAAGAAAATGAAATGCGCCCAAGGATACGCACCCATGCAGTATCCGTCAACGCCGCTTGAAAGTCCGCCGTCATCGCCTGCGCTCCTGGAGCGGTACTCCAGCAATTTCTGGTTCAAATCGTACCCTTGACGAAGGTGTTTAAGCGCCAACTCGTCGCAATATCCGTCACCATAGCCGGCTAGACCGGAGAACCACAGCATGTTTTGGACTCCATAGAATCCCGTCCCGACGCCGCTTGAGTTCAATCGGATGATTCTTGGCTTTCCGGGTCCGGGCTGAACCTCTTCCACGTGTGCGACCAACTCGGTAATCAAGGGTTTACGTTGTGCGTCATCCAATCCTTCGTAGATCCAATCGTATGCCGCCAGTGCCAGCACTCGATTGGTTGAGTACCAGTTCACGGCGCGTCCATTTTTGATGGCCATCCGATAGGCGGCGGCGGAAACCTCTATCATCTTCCGCGCCTTCTCAAGGAAGATCGGATTTCCTGTGACTCGCCAGACAAACGCGCATTGAGCGGCTTCCGGCCCCCAGTCGCGTACGGAATTGATTGGTGTTGCGGCGGTAATCTTATGGGTTCCCGAGGCTGTCTTTACCTCGCCAAACACAATGGGATCGTAGCCTGAACAAACCGGATCCATAGGATAGTTTTCGACTGAGCGGAGCATCGTTTCAAAAACCTGACGTTGCTCGCCCAATGCACGCGCCTTGACAGTCGGCCACGTATCACGATTGAAAAACATCCTGGGGTGGTCGCGCCGAATCAAGGAAAGCCAAGCCTCGTCTCCTGCTCCAAAACTGCATAGGGACAGCATCATGCACGCCAATAAACAATTCTTCATCGGTGGACTCCTTAATTTTTGCCGAACCGAAAGATCCAAGAAAACAAAAAAAGGACTCACGATTACCTAGTCGTGAGCCCCTTGATTAAGCGCTGGTACCGGAGGAGGGACTCGAACCCTCACGCCCGTAAGGACACCAGATTTTGAGTCTAGCGCGTCTGCCATTCCGCCACTCCGGCACAAAAACAGATTTAATTTACTGCAAATCCTACGCTTTGCAAATATTATTATCTAAATTTTCCCCTTCGC
>JAGVUR010000215.1 GCA_019136135.1 Verrucomicrobiota bacterium | reverse complement strand
TCTGATGGGGTCTGATGGGGTCTGATGGGGTCTGATGGGGTCTGATGGGGTCTGATGGGGTCTGATGGGGTCTGATGGGGTCTGATGGGGTCTGATGGGGTCTGATGGGGTCTGGCGGGGTCTGGCGGGGTCTGGCGGGGTCTGGCGGGGTCGGGCGGGGTCTGGCGGGGTCTGATGGGGTCTGGCGGGGTCTGGCGGGGTCTGGCGGGTCTGACTGGGTCATTCATCATTCACCATTCAGCATTCAGCATTTAAATGGTATGTCACATGCTATTTAGGTACGAAAGTGTGAAAAAATGGATGCTAGAAGAGAGGCGGTTGTGGTGGTTAGGGAAAGTTGAAAATTATGGGGGAATAGGGTATCTTAACTTTTTTCCAAAAGAGATTCTTGACTGGAGATTTTATTGCTGTGGCATGCCGGATATTGCGTCAGATCTTATCGTTTTTGCTCGGGATTGGTGTATCGTATATTGTGTTGCTGTCATACATAATGATTAGCCGCGCTGGTGAAGACGCCATTTCTCGGAATGGTCGTTGGCTGTTGGGTGCTGGCATTGGGTGTTGCGTGTGCCTGATGAGCGGTGTTTTGTATAGTTTTCGTTGTCGTGGTGGGGAGGTATCGAAAGTTGAGGTGCGGGATCGCCTTATTGCGTTTATTGTGTGCCTAGTTGGTTTTCTGGTTGGTTTTTTCTTGTAGTGTGTCAATGGGCGTGAGCGATGATCGAATTGCCGGGACATTGGATTGAGCCTTTGGCTTTTGGCGATGGCAGGTCGTTGCCGTGCCGTGTTTTTCCTGGTCCGATGGATGGCGTTAGCGAAAGCTCCTTCGTGAGCGCACTGTCGTCCCGAGGTTGGGTACGGATGTGGCATACCCCGTTTTTGAGGATATCGACTGGGGTTCCTAGGATGTCCCGATTGCGGAATTGGCTGGCGGACTACCAAGCGACCGGCTTGCCGGTGATTGCCCAGGTCATGGGAACAGATGGTGGTCGATTGGCGGCGACTGGAGGTCGGTTGCATCAACTCGGCGTGTCCTGCGTCGATGTGAATTGCGCGTGCCCAAGCCCGACGGTGGTTAGAAACCAAAGCGGAGGCGCCAGGCTGAAACATCCCGAGTGGATCTGCGATACGATTCATCGATTGCGGGAGAGTTGCGGAAACAAGGGCGTCAGCGTGAAGATTCGGATTGGATTCGAGTCGGCATCTGAGTTCCCGAGAATTGCGGAGGCTTTACGCAAGTGTCGTCCCGACATCGTGTTTTTGCATTTTCGCACGGTTCAAGAGATGTATGGTCCTGTGCCAGGAGGCTGGCAACGATTTCGGATGGCTCGCGAGTTGCTGGAAGGGCTAACATTGGTTGGATGCGGCGATGTCTGTTCGGTCGAGGACGTCTCTCGTTTGGCTTCGATCTGTCCTGGTTTGGATGGTGTTTCTGTGGCTCGCGGGTTGTTGCGCGATCCTTTGTTGTTGCGTCGTATCGAGCATGGGTGTGGTGGCGAGCTGGTTGAGGGCGCTGGCGACGCATTGGAATTTTTGCTTGAGATTGCGCGTGAGTCCGGTCGTCCTGCGGGGGCGGACAATGGTTTTGTGTTGAAGTTGGCGCGTGCGATGTTTGGTGGGGAGCACGAGCATTTTTTAAGGATAGCCGATGCACGAAATGTCGGCAATACGATATCATATCTAGAAGGACAGGTTAGGAAACAAGCTCAGGAGTAAGATTTATGGCCGATCCCAAGGATAAAAGTCCGATGACGCCGGCGATTCGGATGCTGAAGGCGAACAAGGTTGAGTACGTTGAGCACCACTACGATTATATTGAGCGTGGCGGAACAGGAAGCATAACAAACGCCCTGGGGTTCGATGAGCACATGGTCATCAAAACCCTGATTTTCGAGACCGATGCCAAAAAGCCATTCGTGGTCTTGATGCATGGGGATTGCAGCGTATCGACGAAGAACATGGCTCGGCATCTTGGCGTGAAGTCTGTCGCTCCTTGCGACCCTTCTGTTGCGGAGCACTTTTCAGGGTATCATTGCGGTGGGACGTCCCCATTTGGGACGCGTCGGAAAATGCCGATTTACATAGAGAAGACCATCTTGGATTTGCCGAAGATCGTCATCAATGGAGGCCATAGGGGATTTGTTGTCGAGATCGACACGAAAGATTTGGTTCGCGTGTTGGATCCCATCCCTGTTGAAGTTGCGAACAAGGACTAGAGAGCTGTTCAAAACATGGGGCGAGCGCAAAGTTTTTGCGAGGATTTTTTTTGTTATGTTGATTTGACAAAGGCTGATTTTGCTGTATAGTTAAAGTCGTTCTTTTTTTGGATAGAGTACTCCGGCATAGCTCAGTGGTAGAGTAGGTGGCTGTTAACCACTTGGTCGCTGGTTCGAGCCCAGCTGCCGGAGCCAAAATCTAGATTACCACACTCCGGCATAGCTCAGTGGTAGAGTAGGTGGCTGTTAACCACTTGGTCGCTGGTTCGAGCCCAGCTGCCGGAGCCAATTCAAAGCCTCGCGTTCCCGATGGAACGTGGGGCTTTTTTGTTCAGAAAAATATAATCAAAGTAAAGCACCTACTTGCTTTTAACCTAAAAAGACTGCTTTTTTAGGCTTAGCGTCGACAGCTCCCCACATTTGGCCGCGAGCTCCCCACTTAACGTCGACAGCTCCCCACATTTGGCCGCGAGCTCCCCACTTAACGTCGACAGCTCCCCACATTTGGCCGCGAGCTCCCCACTTAACGGCGGCAGCTCCTGATATTAAATCCAATTTCGTAGTGTGCAAACGATGCCAATAACATCGAAATCACAAATGATTCGTGTCTATTCGCGTCCATTCGTGGTTCATGAACAAACGCTTGAACCACGAATAAACACAAATGGACACAAATATGATTCATACAACCATTCTTTCCCATTCGAGTCCCCAAAAAATGGCATGAAAATCATTGGCGTCATCCCCAAACTGCTTTTTTTAGGTTTACAACACTTTAAATCCCTGTTTTATGTTGTCGAGGATTTGGTTGATTTCGGCGATGGTTGCGTCATCGGGAATATTGTCTGCGTCTCCGATTTCGATTCGTACCTTGAAGGTAATGGGGTATCCCGACTTGCTCCTGATATCAAGAAGCTTCTGAATTACATCCCCGAGGTTTTGGATTTCAGAAGCATCCAGCTCCGATTCCGCCCATTTGGCATTGGTTTCATGGATTTCAACGCCTCCTGCTCCTGGATCGCCACTATAGTCGCTAGTTCCAATCTTTAGCTTGATGCTTTGAGCAGCAGGGTAGTCACATGGCCAAGTGCCTGAAGTCGGATCCAGTTGAGCAAAGCGTGCGTTCAAGGCGGCGGCAATAACGTCTTGTACCGTCTTCCAGGGTAGGGTTTGACCAGATTTCTGAGAGAGCGCGGTGGCAATTGCCAAGGCGCTCGTTTCGCCATTAGTCCAGGCATCAGGCAGGTTTTCGGGCAAGATTTCGGCTGCCGCGATCGGAGATGGAGGACGTTGCAGGTGAGCCTGAGTCGTCAACACCCCGGCAGGAATTGGTTCGGCAAGGATGCTGGCGGGGCCATTGGTAAGCCAAAGCTTCCCTGACTCTACTGCCTTTGTGACGGCGTTATTGACAACTGCAGGGGCGGCCTTTGGAATCGCTAGTGGCTCCATGTAGCCATTTCGTTGAATCTGCACGACATTGCCGCCCTTAAAGTAGTCTATTGCATTCTGGACGGAGATGGTTTCGCTGGGCCAGAGTTCGGGCAGGCAGTTGGGTTCGAGAAGATCAGGAGAGATTTCCTCGAGTTCAGCCGCTTCTGCCAGGACAAGCTCAAGGGCTGAATCAGCCATGGCTGCTTCGTCGGGCCGAGCGTGCCACCAAGTTCGTGCCGAGCCGTCGGGGCGGGTAAGTTTCAAGACAAACGCTCCAGCCTGGCAGCCCTCTACCAGGGTGTCGGAGATCGCCTTGGTTTTCAGCATTTTCGGCAGGTGCGGCAATTGTGCGAATGCTCCTGAAAGGTCTTTGACGTATCGGCTCGTTTCACCCTCTCGCCAGAGGTTGTATGGACCGTCCGGCAGCAGGGCTTCAGCGGTGATCGGGGAGTCTTGGATTCTCGAACGATTGTCGTTCTTGATGATTGTGAAATGCGGCTCGTCGGTCACACTGATCTTGAAGGCCTGTATCTCGTTCTTGTCGGAGGCGGTGACGACGGTGCAGTAGGCTTGTTTTATGGCGTCAGGAATACGTCCCCGCGCCTTGTCGATGTTGATGGCCAGGGTTTGCATGCGTGTGGGGTCGATGCTTCCGTCTTTTTCCTGGTCCTTGAGATCGGTTCGCACTGTTTCCCATGCCAGGTAGTCCCGCACTCTGTTCGAGGCTACTTCCAGGCCGTCACGGGAGGGCACCAGCAGGATGACTGCATTGCGGAACACTCGCGGCTTCTCCGAACTAGTCGTCTCCTCGATATAGCGTTTTGCCTCCGTGCTTGGTTTCCCCGATTCGCTGGCAGCTTTGGGACCAAGGATCCCATAGTGGAACAGACCATCGTCCTCGATGTCACGAGGTCGCGTTGGTAGCAAATGGACTTGCACTCCGGCGGAAGAGGCTCCTGTTGTCAAGCTCTTGCACTTGCCGATCTCGTCCAGAAGTCGAGCACGGACGACGTCATCCGACACTCGGCTTGCCGCCACGGCTTGCATCTGGGTCAGGTTCGGTCGGTTTCCCAGCCGCCAGGTACCCGGCAGCTGGTTCTCTTCGGTTGCAGCATACCGGTCGTCGAGCCAGAAGCTCGTTTGCGCCCAGCGCGTCAATCCTTTCTCCAGTTCGATTTTGTCAGGGCGATTCGGAGCGATCAGCGTCATCAGGTCTCTTGTTCGGGCGCTTTGGCCAATCGGCTGGGAGTGCAGGAACGTGACCACAACGGCTTGTTCGATCTCTCGGCTTCTCAGTCCAACCGAGTCCAGCTGGATATCCCGGGCGCGACCAAACTCGCCTTCAATGATTCCAGTCCAAGCCTGTCGTTTACCCTCATGTTCCTCGGTGTCAGCGACCGTCACCAGTTCCCGCATTGCCTCGGACAAGCCATCCCGTTTCGGGTCAGTCAGGAATACGGCCGGTCCCACCAATGGGCTTGTATCCCAGCTTTCGGCTTCCCGAAGGGCTAGGGCAAAGGTTCTCAAGACGCCTCGGGTTCGCTGGAATCGATCCAGTTGCGTCCATTTCGCATAGAAGACTTCCGTGAGATCAGGGTGGAAGGGATAGCTTTTCAAAAAGCGTTCTTCGGCCTCCGCGCCCTGCTTCTTCGTTTGTTCGTCGATCTCGAAGACACCCTTGAGCGCTGCTTGGACATGAGGTCGGAAAGCGTCTTTGTCCTTGATTGATTTGGGCGTGAAGAAGCGGCGACGCAACACCTCAGCCACGTCTTCCTTCACCACGGGTTCGACGGCTTCTTCCCGCTGACGCTGGAAGATGTCGTAGAGTTCGCCCTTAAGCTGGCGACCCAGGTTGTCATCCTTTCCCGGATCGCTGGCCAGAAGCGATGCCACGATGCAGCAACGATCAACCTTGGTCGCGGCTTGGGTCAGATACTGGAAGAAATTGACCATGCGGTCACGCCATTTGCTATTGCTTGAGACCTTTTCGCGGACATACATCAGGACTTCGTCAATCAGGATAAGAACGCCAAGCCCTTCCTTCATTGGCAATTCCAATAACTCAGTCAGGATATTTTCGGCAGGGGCGGAATCGCGTTCGTCCGCTGATTTTCCGGCGTTCAGTACGCGCAGTCCTTCTTCGCCGGCAATCTGCCAGGCGAGTATGCTCCATGGATGGATGAGCCGTCTGGTGTTGCCTTGCGGATCACGGACTTCCATTCCGGTCTCGACATCCAGCTTGTCAAAGCAGAGTCCGGCCACGCGCGCCTTCGGTGGAGGCTGGCCAATGGCTTCGCGGAATTCGTCCACGGCGGGCAGATCAGGCAATTTGTCAGGATCAAAGACGAGGTGTCGCAGGGTAATCAGCGTGTGCGTCTTGCCGCCACCATAGGTCAGTTCAAGCTGACGCACCGCCTTGTCATTCTTTCCTGCCACTCGCAGCACCACATCGCGCACCAATTGACGAAGATTGTAGGTCGGGAAAGTAAGCGCAAAGAAGTTGTCCGGGTTCTCGTAAACTGGGCGCTTGCCGCTCTGCATCATGACCTCGTACAAGTCCGCCGCAAACATGTGCAACGGCAATTCGCCGGATTTCAGGTCGTCCCGTAACGCGACGACTTCGTGCCAGGGTTTCCAAACTGGTTTGGGCATGGATGTTCTCCTTTATTCGATTAAGCTGTCCGAGCTTGCTTCATTGTTGCAATTAAAAGTACGCAGTCGCAATGGTTGCATGTTTGTAACTTGTTTTATTCAAAAACATTATGATTATCCTATTTGCTTTTGATTTGCAACCTATTGCAACTTTCCAACTCATAGATTCACCCAGGAACCACTGGTTGGTTCGTATGAAGTGTTTATTCTTCCGATGGCTTAAGATGCTGATTATTATCTTGACCTACTGGAAACCATTGTTCGAGCACACGGCGCAATTTATTAAAAGCGCGATCTTGACAGCCTTTTAGGCTTACAGTTTCAGCCAGCCGTGAAAACACTCTTGCTGAGTGAGCCTTTCTGGCCTCCCGCATGGCTTCCTGCATGGCTTTTTTGGGGTCTTCAGGTTTGAGATGTCCGGCAAGAAAAAGTTGGTTTTGCGCCAACCAATCTCGAAGATTTGGAGTGCGTCCCTGCCAACCAAGCTCTGCATCAACATGTAGAGAATGGCTCCAGACCCATGCCTCCAATTCGGGGACGATGACAATAGCAGCACAGCGTTGATCCCAACCAGCTTTAGCCAGACGTTCTTCAATGCTGTTCTCAATCTCCGTTGCGTCGCGATTTTCCCAACCACACCCGTCATGATCGAAGAGAACAAGTGCACGGTGATGGGTATTGACATAGCTCTCAAGGAAGTATTCCGAATTACTTCGACATCCGGAATCACGTTGCGGATGGCGCAGTATATCATAATCAACTCCGGGAGCCAATGGACGAATGTTCAAAGCCTTGCAACGCCCAAGGATTCCACGCAGTGAATTTTCCGCATCCAGGTCTGCGACCAGCACAATTAACTCTTTTTTGTTGTGGTCTGTGTCTTTCATCCCAGAACTCCCGCTGCAAACAGATCACCAAGATTAATCCTGCCTCGCCAATTCCTGAGTGCAGGATGTTCGTTGCCTCGGACGATGTCGGTAGCCCCGGAATCGGTTTTCTTGAAACATAACACTTTGTCTGCGTCCGCAACACTGAGAATGACCGGTGAATGCGTGGCCAGGAGTACCTGCGCATCATACACACTGGATAACGACTGGAATACAGTCTCGACGGCCTGCGGGTGAATTCCGTTCTCGGGTTCCTCGATCAGGCAGACACCCTTAAAGTCAGGGATGTAGGCGGGAATTGTGAGAGCCAAGAGCCTCAGGGTGCCATCGGAGACCATCCAGGAAGGCACCTTCAATCCTCCGTGATAATGCAGCACAAGGTAGCGATGCCTATCTTCGGGGCGTTCCACTGTCTGTATGCTTTCTATATCCGGCAGTGCGGTTCGGACATGATCCACCCACCATTCGAATCGTTCCCGATTCGCCGATTGTTCCAGATTCCACACCACCCAGGGAAGATTGGATCCATCCGGGCTGAAACCTTTTCCACGATTTGGTGGACTGGGTTTGCGCAACTGCATGCTGTTCAAGGCAATCTGCTGGACTCCTTCCATGAGGTTGCGTTTGAACCAGGTGGCAACCGGGAACTTCGATTCGTCTTCAGGTAGATTTGCCAAAGCAGACTTTTTTGGTCCCAGGCGGATGGAAGGAAACCAGCCTTTTCCATTACTGGTTTCACGGACTTCGACATAAAAATTGTCGTTTTTTCCATGTGTCTTGCTCAGGACTCTTTGCCAACTTTTCTCGCGGTTTGTCAGCAGAGTCTCCGGTATGATCGGTTCCATCGGGAAAAGCTCTCGCTGCAAAGGAGCGTTTGGCGTGGCTTTGGCTTGTTGAAGCCATGCTTTTTCGTCAAGGATTCCCACTTCCTGGGTTTCCGGATCGAGGCCAATGCGTATCTCGTATCGGAAGGTGACAAATGGTTTTGCCAATAGTTTTTTGGCTGTTTGTGGTATAGCCGCTTCCAATGCCAATTCAAAGGCTTGACCGGAGCGTTGCCAAAGGAGATCAACAAAATTTGATGTTCTTTCATATACAGCAGCATCCAAGCCATCTGCTACCATACGTCCGAGAAAACCGATAACATCAAGAAAAGTCGTTTTGCCACTGGCATTTGGTCCAACCAGCACATGGAAATTATCCAGAGATTGGCTCACATAGCGAAGGCATCTAAAGTTTTTGGCTTCTATACGGGTAATCATGGTAAATCCTCCGTATTGTCAACAGTATGCGAAGGGACAATCTTCTTATTATATATCATAAATCATTACTTTGTAATACTATCGCCTATCGCCTAATGTTTTATACGCTGATAACGCAGATTTTCGGAAAATAAGGAGTTGTTCAAAAATTAAGGCTACCCTAGGCTAAAGTCTTGGGTTAAGCATGGTTAAACACCTACGGTGCAATGTGTTATGCATATATGGCTAATCTAACTGATTCGTTCGAACTATCGTCTGTGTCTCTTCCGTGTGGGTTACGAGTGATCAGTCCGAGCTATGTGGTTCGTGGTTAAAAAATAGGTTGTTGGCACTTCGGTTTAGTTCAAATTAAGCGTAGTTGTTTGTCATCTTTGGTCGCACCACGTGCGCCGATGTGGTTGCTGAGGCTTTCAAGAAGTGTGCGTTCTTCGCTGCTGCGTTCGGATAGTTCGATGAGGGATTGGATCAGGCGGCGGAACAACTCGTGGCGGCGAAGACCGTTGTCGTCGAGATACTCATCGACGTTATGGACATCGCCCGCCCGCCAGAGGTGCATGAGCCGATGGACGCGGTCGATCAGGGGAATGGGCTGCCCGCTCGGTGCTTCGTAACCTATGTTTCGACCCTTGCGCTGTGACCATGTCTTGAGCTTCATCATGCCGCCAGAGCTGGTGCTCTCGGCTTCGCCGTCTTCATCGTCGGACTCGTCCGAATCATTCGAGTCATCATCGACCGGAGTACTTGCGCTACCCTTGGTAGTGATCAGGTCCCAGGTTGCTTCCAAGTCGCGGTCGGAGATACCGCAGGCGGTGGCATAGAGGATACAAGCGCCGGCGGGAGCTTCCGCAAATTCGAAGTCGTGCCGATGCAGCAGGTAATAGGCTGTAACGCTGTCCATGCGGTCGGCCGCCGCCCGGTCAGTACCGTCACCTGACAGCACTTCGCCGACTACGAAGTCAACGACCATGCGACGGACATGGCCGAGAAACTCGCCGACGGTCATGATTTGCCCAGGATCGTTGGCCTTCTTCACTACTGGGTGTTGGCTGTAGGCTTCCAGGGCCGGCCCGGTCGCCGCCCAGACAAAGTCAGGTCCGCGAATGCCAGCATCCCAGTATTCGCGCAATTTCTCCGTGATGTTTGAACGCATTTCCTCCAACACACGATTGTCCCAGCCAGGACGCGCCGTAACAGGACGCTTACGGCAGACAATCCATAAGGAGGAGGCCAAGGCGGCGGAGTTCATGGCGCGTTGACGCGTACCCATCTCCGTCTGTATCGGCCAGCTGCCGCAGACGATGAATCCTGCCCGAATGATTGCTGATACCAACGTCTCCCAGGCGTCCGGGTGCTTATGTGCAAAGACGATCACGAGGCGACCATTCGGCTGCAGGCTCTTTTCGCAGGCCACGAAGGCTCGGGCCATGCCATCCTCATAGGCAACCTTGGATTTTTCCGCATCGCCGTCGTGGCGGCTGGCGTCGTCAATTAGCTCGCCATCGTTGGTCTCAGAGTCCCACTTGGGAGACATGTCCGCATCAAAGACAGAAGATGGATCTAGCTGCGTGCCATGGACGATTCGCCTAATCCAGACATAGAAGAAATCCATGCAGACAGAATAACCGATGGCGTCGTAATACGGCGGGTCGGTGACGATGGCATCGAACAGTTGATTATCTTGTGTCTGAGTAGCTGATTGTTGAATGATGGTCGGGGAAGGAGAAGCGTTGAATGCGATAAGAGCCGTCTCGATATAACGTGCTATCCATTCAAGCTGCGCAACCACCGATCCACCGACGTCGTTTACGGTTGCCGACTCCGCAATATCCCAAGCCACAGGGATGGCAAACCGCGCAAAGGTATTTCGCATCTTCTCCCCTGATACGTGCCATGTACAAACAGCTGAATTATAATCTGCTGTTTTATCGAAAAGCACTGTCAGAAAAGCTGCTATCGCTTCTCGCCACTCAGGCGGCAGGGAGATGCTGTTGTCCAAGGCAACCTTTCTCACTTGTTGCACCAGCGTCCCCAGCGCCAGCAATTGACGGGAGGTGAATAGCTTGTCAAAACGATCCATCCCGTATTGCACACACCATGTATTTTTTTTCGCGTCTTCAGTAATGTATTCCGTCGGCATTCCGAATGGGATGTCTGCGAATACTCGTTCCAGTTCGGCTTCGGCGCGCTTGGCGCAGTCGATTTCGTGTTGGGTCGGTAGCCGATAGGCTTTGGTAGTCTGGCTTTCGGTGACTACGGCGGTGGCGAGCATTCCGAGTCGTCCGGCTTTGCCTTCCAGGCGGATATCCTCCATGGTCATGATAGTCGAGCAGCACGGGCATTGCGCTCCGGCACGGGACATCGTGCCTGCTCCGATGCGCTTGTCATTTTCGCGGCGCTGGGCGGCGTTGCAGCCCTGAAGCGGAACATGGTCATCGACACCGAAAACCACACCGCTTCGGTCGCGATTGGGCTGCATGGTCAGAAGTACACGCTTGTTGGTCTTTTTGCAAAGCCATCGTGTCTTGAGCAGTGGCACGGTGGCACGGCAGTTTTTGCAGGTGACCGTCCTTGCCCAGAGATAAGCGACGGTTGGCTTGGCAACCCAGCGTGGATTCCGCTTGTCGGACAGGTACTTTTCCGAGAATTCCGCATTGAGAGCATCGATGTTTGGCGTGCCATCGTCCTTCAATGGCACCAAGCGCATTTCAAGACGCTCGTAAGGCTTCGGGTTTTTTAGATCGATTGGTTCGAAGTCGGCATAGGTTGGGTAGAAGGGCGCCAGTTCCTTGCGCGCTTGGTTCAGCACCCAGCGTCCCCAGGCGCGTACCTGCCAAGCCAGATCGGCCTTGGGAGCGCGTCCAGAGTCGGGCGTGTCCCAGAATGTGGGCTGGCGATATTCTTCCTCAAGCTGTTTCTTGGTCTTTTTTGTGCGACCGACGAGGTGAGGATGAACCTTGTAGAAGTCCTCCATAAAGGCTTCGTCCTCGAGGATGAACTCTGGCAGCGGATGCGTCTTGCCTACCAGTTTTTGCGGGTATTCTAGAGTGCATTTAAGGATAAACCAAGCGACCGGGTTGATATCCACCGCCGCTGCCTCGCAGCCGAGCCTCATTGCCTCAAGAGGGATGGCACCGCCCCCGGCAAATGGATCAAGCACGCACGGCGCGCGACCGCCATAGGTCTTGCGGATTTCGTCACGGAACCATTGCAACTCTTTTTCACGGAAATCGACGATATCCTGATGCGCCTTCCGTGCTTTTTTATTGCTGGAAGACGGCGCCGTTCCGATCCATTTCAGGATGCCGCCTTCAACTTCCTCCTTCATAATCTCAGCGATCTTGCCATCGGGCATTTTCTTCCGTTCGATCTTCTCCACCACTTTTCCACCGATGCGTTCGCATAGCTCATGGCGCTCTTTTGTCGTGCCCGGATCGGGCAGTAGCGTAGCCAGCAAGGCAGCCCGACAGGCTGCCAAAGGTCGCCGCGCAGGCCAGATGTGAAGCGTCGAAATATGTCCATGGCGAACGTTCTTCTCATGCACCGATGTCAATGACGCCTGCTTCAATGGAAAGGCGTGCTCGATGAGTCTGGGTTTGCTCGAATCCATATTTTCTTCCTCTACGGGGCTGATTTTAAATGCCTCCAATCTATTTTCCCTGTCTTCTCGTCTGTGGCACAGGCCGCTAGGATGCTCAGTTGCCACTTAGCTAGCTCGACTTGGGCCTTGACTTGGGCCTCGACTTGGGCCTTGACTTGGGCCTCGACTTGGGCCTTGACTTGGGCCTCGACTGGGTCGCTCGACTGGGTCGGTGACTGGGTCGGTGACTGGGTCGGTGACTGGGTCGGCGGTTGCAGGTAAATATTCTGCTTCGGAGAAGTTTGCGCCGATAGCCAAAAACAGACTAAGGGAATCGACGAATGTCCGCATAAAAAAGCAAGAGCCACCTTGTTTCCAAGGCGGCTCCGCGCCCATTCGCCTAAGCTACTAGGGTTGGTATCAAGAACTACTTTATCATCACAAAATTCGATTGCAAACTGCGTTTTATAATTATTTTGTATAAGTAAGTTGGCACAATTTCTGTTCATCTGTCACACTTCCCCTACTTCGGTCACTTGTTGCGACGAGATGCGCACTCCACCTGATCTGGTGGTTGCCGTAATGGTTCGGGTCACGATCTGTCTTTTTTTGAATGGGCGGACCAGCAGCTTATCAAAGGGGTCTTGTACACGGATTAGTTGCGGTGTTGGTGTAGCGCAGTGGTAGGCCACGTAGAGCCAATATTCTTGGCGCAGGTTGCAGGCGCGTCCCCATTCATTGTCGGTGACCTCGATGTCTCCAGTAGTCGCCCGTCCTTTGACTTCGATGCATCGGCGCTCATTGTCGGGGCGTATTGAGAGGATGTCGAATCCAGGGTGTTCCGGGAGTCCGGCGGCGCGAGCCAGTTCTGGCGTGTGTACAAAGCGGACGATTGCTCCGGACGCTTCCTCGTAAGCCTTGACGATTTCCATGGCGATTTGCTCGACATTGGCGTCGAGCTGTTCCCGGTCGGCTTTGGCGTTCGAGGGCACGACGATGGCATGGGCAATGAAATCGACGTTGCCGGGAACGACAAGCTCAGGTTCTCGTCGGATGACTGCCAGGGCGCGTTCTCGTCGGCTACGCAGTCCGCGTTGAAGCTCCTTGATCTGGGAGAGTTCATCGGTCGCATCCTTGTTTCCTTCCCGTGCTTTTGGCGTGAGCTTGCTTCGCGATGCCGCCAGCTCCGCTTCTTGGAAGTCGAAGCCGCGACCTACGAAGGATTCGCGTTCGGGCAAGGTGGCCATCATTTGATTGCGGCGTTCAACGGCAATGTCGCGGCACACACGTTCCATAAGGTATGCATTGGCTTGGTCGCGAAGTTTGCTTGCTTCAAGGGCTAGGCGCTGGGCAGACGACGGCAGTCCAATACCGCCGCGCAAAAGCAACAAATGTTCGACGGCGCAGATCGAAATATCCGCCCCTTCAGTCTGGCGCACACCGACAAGACGGCAGACGACTGTTTCCTCCTGGGCCAGTTCCTCGAACTCAGGATCAGATTTACGCATCACGGTCAGGCGTGCCAGATGAAATAGGTATGGTTTATCGGCAGTGGGATCGACAAAGACGGCGCCACGAAGCGCATCCCGACCTAGTCGTTGGTACACCATTTCCCGGAATCTCTCGAAAACCGGTTCGCCGGGGTGCATCCAGATGCAGGCCTGGTGATCGGTCGGACGCTGGATCGAAAGGCGTCGCGCCATGCCGGGCGGATAGGTGTCCATAGCTTCGAATAGTTGATCGGCGGCGCCCTTCTTGGCAGGCGCGAATTGGAATGTCGCACCGAGATCGCCATCCACTTCAAGGTCGATATGCGGAGCGGCTGATTCCACGAAGTGACGGACATAGCCGGGGAGCAGACGGGACAAGCTTTCATTCTCGATTCCCTCGCGCAGGCGCGGCAGCTCTTTCCTCACGTCTCCGCCATCGCCGTAGAGGCGCCGTTCGCGTTCCTCGATCGCCATGACCTGTTCCTTGGTCAATTGGCCGTCGAGTTCCTTTGTCACGGCATCTGTGCTGTCCTGCAGTGTTCGTTCCATGTAGTCTTTGAGCGAGACTCCTGAGAAGATACGCCCGATGCTGTCGAAGACCTTGTCGGACTTGAGCTGCTTGCGGATTTTTTCGAGCTTATCGAGCAATGTTTTGAGCACGCTGCCTTCGCGTGTTGCCGGAGCGACCAGGTTGACGATGCAGACCGGGTCGTGCTTTTGTCCATAGCGGTGGATTCGACCCATGCGCTGTTCGAGGCGCGCCGGGTTCCAGGGGATGTCGTAGTTGACCATGATCCAGCAGAACTGGAGGTTTACGCCTTCGGCTGCGGCATCGGTGCAGACCATCAATCGTGCCCCGCCTTCCTTGGCCGGCAGGCGGAAGCGCTCAATCTGCTCCTGACGTTCCGAGTAGTGCATTCCCCCGTGAATTTGTGCGATATGGCCTGCGTAGCCAAGGCCTCCGAGGCGACGCACCAGGAAGTCCATGGTGTCGCGATGCTCGGTGAAGATCAGCATCTTTTCGTCAGTAAATCGGCTGTCGGTAAGCACTTCACGCAGTTTTTCGAACTTTGAATCGACTCCTGCATCGTACACTTTTTGCGCCAGGCCCCGCAGTTCCACCACCTGATTGCGTTCTGCGATCAATTCTACCAGCGATGCCGCTATTACGCCTTGGAGTAGCTTGTCTTCGGCAGCTTCGTTCTCTTCCTGTCCTTCGCTGGCGCTCTCTTCATCGGCGGACTTAGACTCCAGGACATCATCGTCCTCGTTGATGCGGCTTTGGAAGGTGCGCAACTGATCGATGCTCAGCTGTCCAGACTGGATGTCTTCGATAATCCGGTCGAGCTTGTCAATGCGGCGGTTTAAAGAGCACAGCAGCGCATAGGTCGAGCTTGCCAGACGGCGTTGGAAGACGCCCATCACCAAGCGAGCGGCTGAGCGATTGAGCACTTTGGCTTTGTCATAGACAAAGCGCAGGTACTCGGTTGTTTCATCGTACAGGCGTTGCTCACTGATATCGCCGGTGGAAAGCTGGAAGGCAAGGGTATCGCATTGCCGAACAGGATAGAGGGGCTGTCCGTCTAGGCGCACCATTTCCTCCTTGGTTCGGCGGATGAAATAGTTTTGCCGCAGATCGGCTGGGAATTGCTCGAAAGCCTCGGGTGTGGTCAAAACATCTGGTTCCAGCAGTCGCCAAAGGGCATAGTAAGGGTAATCCTTGCCCATGTGCGGGGTGGCAGTCAGGAGAAGGTGGTGGTGGGCATGCCACGGCAGCGACCAGTCTTTGTCGCCGGTATAGACGCCAGCAAGGGCTTCCGCTAACTTGTAGCGGGATGTTTTGCGGATGCGGAAGTCGATGCCACGGTCACACGCAAGCTTGTGGGCTTCATCGAAAACAACCAGGTCGTAGGGTTCAACGGCTTTTTCCGCCAGTTTCGAAAAGACTCGTTCCCCTGCCAAAGTATCGATGCTGACAATGATGCGGTCGCTTTCGGGACCGACAAAAGGATTGCCGCTCTTTGCATCTTGCCCGCTGACAATCCGAAACGGCAAGTTGAAGAGAATCTGCAATTCGCGCTGCCAGTTGCCGACCAGGCCGGCAGGCGGCACAATCAATATGCGTGACAGGAGGCGACGCGACAGCATTTCGCGTATGTACAGACCAGTCATGATAGTCTTGCCTGCGCCTGCGTCATCGGCCAGCAGGAAGCGAAGTCGGGCATGCTTGAGCATTCGGTCATAGACTGCGATGCGTTGATGAGGTAGCACGTCAATGCTTGAAATTTCGGTGGCGAAGGTCGGATTGGCCAGGTGTCCGAAGGACAGTCTTTCGCCCTCGACCAGCATGCGAACTACTTCCGGCTCAGCTGTGAAGTCCAGCAATGGCGGCTCATCTGTAGGCTGTGGTTGGGCAACCGCCAATCCTTTGGGAGCCTCTTCTGTGCCTTCGTCTTCCTTGCTCAGATCCAACAGAGCTTGCCAGGAGAGTTGCGATGGCCGTGACTTTCCGTTCTCCCATCGGTTGACCGTTGGAAACGAGACGCCAAGACGTTCCGCAAGGGCGACTTGCGTCAGTCCCAGCTTCGCCCGCAGACTCTTGATTTGTTCTGGATAGTCGTCAGTCATTCTCTCCGTCATGTGCGGCAGTTGTCTTTATAGTGGTTCAAAATAAAACATGCTATAGATTATATCATTTGTTATATTGCTTTTCAAGAGGTCACGCGATGATATCAAGAAGAATTCTGCATCGAAATACAATTTGGCGTTTATGGGTTTGGGGTGAGAACCAGATCACGGGGCTTTTTTGTTTTCCGAAACCATCGTGGTTTCTTGACAAAATCAAAATCAGGGCAAGTTTAAGGAGATTGATTTTTCAAGGATCGAGGTATAAAACTGGAGTTAAGCGATGTTGTTTGCTGATCGTGTTGCCGTTGTCACCGGTGCTGCTGGCTACATTGGGTATGAGACCTGCAAGATGTTTGGCGAGTCGGGCGTGTCTGTTGCTTTGACAGACGTGGCTGAGTCAAGCGTCGAGGCGTCGGTATCCTCGTTAGAGTCTTTGGGAATCACTGTGCGTGGGTATGTGATTGACGTGACGGATCGCGAGAGCGTCGTTTCGGGATTTAGCCAGATCGAGTCTGATTTTGGAAAGATTGATATCTTGGTCAACAATGCTGGTGTTTGGGAGCATCGTGATGTACGCGGTCAGCAGGCGATGGAAACGGTTGCCGAAGAGGAGTGGAGACGGATTTTTGCAATCAACTTGGAGGGGACGTATCGCTGCATGCAGGCGGCTTTGCCAGGGATGGTTAAGCACGGATATGGTCGGATCGTGAATCTGGGTTCGATTGCAGGAGTCAGCGGATTGCCTGGATATGCTGATTATTCGGCGGCAAAGGCGGGCGTTATCATGATGTCGAAGGTCGTTGCGATGGAGCATGCCAAGCACGGGATTACAGTCAATAGCGTGTCGCCTGGGATGATCCATCGGACGCCTGCGGCGAATTCAGGCACGTGGCTAGGTCGAAACGGGCAGGGCGACGAGGTGGCACGAGCGATTTTGTTCCTGGCCGATGACGATTCAGGCTACATCACCGGCGTTGATATTCCCGTCGATGGCGGGCGCGTGCTGGGACCCCACGGGGCGTCGATGAAGTAGTTGCTTCGATAGGCCGCAAAAACACAGGAGTGAAACCAATGGGCGTCACATCGAAAATCGCACCCTATGGCGGAGTGCCAACCCTGTTCGTGAACGGGGAACCCCAGGTGGGAATGGCGTACATCACCTATTTCCAGGAAAATAACCGATACGAGGACTTTGCGAAAGCAGGCTATAACCTGTTCACGTTCGCTACGTTTTTCGCTGGGCAAACAATCAATGAAACATCGCAAATCAAACCCTTTTCGCCTGGAATCTTTGATGTCAAAGGACAGGAAGACTATACGGATTTCGATAGGTCGGTAGAGCAAATCCTGAAGGCCTGCCCGAATGCAATGATCTTTCCACGGGTGAACATGTCATTGCCTGCCTGGTGGGAAGACGAGAATCCAGACGAATTGAACGATACCGGGTATGGAGGGAACCGTCGACGTGCGTGTTTTTCGTCGAAGCTTTGGCGTCGGCAATCGGAGGAGTTTTTGCTGAAGTTGATCGACCACGTCGAGGCGTCGAGTTGGTGCGACCACATTGTCGGATATCAGATTGCCAGCGGGAATACGGAGGAGTGGTTTTCGTTTGACCAGAAAGGCAGCATCGGAAAGGCGTCTCGGGAACGCTTTTTGGAATGGGGCGGCGATGTTTCCGACGAGGTGGGCTATCGCCAATTCCTAAGTGATATCGTGGCTGACGGGATTGCGTATTTGGCGGGCGCGGTGAAGGTTCGTACCCATCGCCGCCTTGCTGTCGGAAGTTTTTACGGATATACCTTCGAGACTCCGTTCTGGCAATCAAATCACATGGGGCTGCGTCGGCTTTTGAATTGCGGGGATGTTGACTTCTTGTGCTCTCCGGCGTCCTACATGCGTGTTCGTGCGCCTGGTCGCGACTGGCCGTGCATGACGGTTCTTGACAGCTTGAAGCTGCATGGGAAGGCGTACTTCGTCGAATTGGACACCCGGACTCATTTGTCGAAGTTTCCGAAGGACAGCCGTGAGGGATCCACGGTACCCGGGACGTACGAGCAGCCGATTTGGCTTGGTCCGGAGTCGCCTGAGGTTTGCCGTTGGATTTTGCGCGCGAACATTTCCCGGCAGTTGACCCACGGGTACAATTCCTGGTGGTTTGACATGTGGGGTGGCTGGTATGCGTCTCCCGATTTGATGACCGAATTGCGAGACTTGCGTGAGATTGGGGCGTCTGTGTTGCACGGAACGGATCGCCAGAGCATCGCCGAAGTTGCAGTGTTCATTGACGAGACCTGCTATTCGCACTTGCCCGATGGTCGTGCCTTGGGATATCGGATTGCCGCGGCGAACCGCGATCCGTTGGGTGTGTGCGGAGCTCCGTACGACATCTATGAGATCAGCGATTTCGAGGCTGTCCAGTCAAACTACCTTGCGTGTGTAATGTTGATTCCCGCAATGACGGCCGATATGGAGCGTGCCTTGGCTCGCTGCAAGCAAGCGGACTTGCCCGTGCTGGTTGTGTCCCAGGAAAATCCTGATTTGACGACCAATGCGTTGCGCGAGTTCTATGCGGATTGCGGAGTATGGAATTGGTGTGACACGGATGACGTAATCTACGCATCCAATGATTTGGTCGCGATTCATGCCGCCACTGCAGGCAAGAAGCAGATTCGTTTGCCTCAATTGCAGGAGATCGTGCCATTGCTGCCTGGCGGGGAATCGTTTACTGATGATGTGATTGAAGTCGAACTTGAGCAATATGAGACGAGATTGTTTGCATTGAAATCATGAAGCAGGAGGTCATGATATGGAACGTAGAGATTTTATAAAGGGTATAGGGCTTGGCGCATTGGTAGCAGGTTTGGGGAAGTCTGCTCATGCCCAGGAGGCGAAAGCACTGGAGAAAGCGCCAGAAATAGCGCCTGCGAACTATGATTTCAAGATTACGTTTTTGGGCACGAGTCATGGGAGACCGACGTTGGAGCGGTTCAATTCTTCCACGTTGCTTGAGTTTGGCGGGAAGAAATACCTGATTGACGCAGGGGAACCGGTGTCGGCCTTGCTGATTCGTCAAAAGATCAGTCCCGCTGATATTGACGGCATCTTCATCACCCACCCCCACGGCGACCATATGGGCGGCTTGTTGATGCAGTTTGTCCAGATGGCCAGTTTCGGGGGGTACAAAAAGTACAAGGATCGCCCGTGCAAGCTGTTTTTGCCAGGCGAGGACGTGAAGAGCAACATCGGAAACGCCATGCGAGCCATGGGTTTTGGACGTGGCATCCCGGGATTTTGCGACGCAATTGGGTTTGGGGAAGGAGTGATTTTCGAGGACGGCGGCCTGAAGGTGACCGCGATCGGAAACGATCACATGGCGCGTCGCGCGGACAAGACTGCACGAGCATACTCATTCCTCTTCGAAGGCGCAGGAAAGCGAATCGTCTTCTCGGGGGATTTGTCCAATAAGTTCGATTTTCCATATGGAGTGATTGAACCGAGTTTGGATTTGATCGTTTGCGAGCTGGTGCATTTCCCCGTCAAGCTGGTAGTTGAGGGCTTGCGTGACAAGGCGATTAAGCATGCCTGCTTCCAGCATCCCTACGACCATTATTGCGATGTGGTGCATGGCAAGGAACGATTCGCGGCATTCGCAAAGCAATTGACCTTCCCTGCAGAACTTGTGGATGACGGAACCGTCAGAACCGTGTAAGGACAAGTTGTGGGAATTCTGGGTTCTCAAAGAAAAATACAACTGAGTCCATCGACTAAGGAGTATTGAGATATGGATAGTTTGCCGGGAAGTTACATTGCGACGGGGCGGATACCGAATGCGGGGACGGCGTGGCAGAAGGATCCATTGTCGATGCTCTTCGGCTTGTGCGAAGGCGCCATGAACTACAACAAGCGGGTCTTTATCTATGGCGACAAGCTAATCCGCGTCAACCTTCATTGGATTCGCGACTATTTTTTGACGATGAAGGGATTCAGATATACGGAAAAGGACTTGCGTTCGTTTCCGGATTTGCTTCTTGAGCGTCAGCATCCAAAGGGTTTTTTCTACGAGATTATTGCCCCGTTGACGGATATCCACTCCGGGCATGTGATTCCCGGGAAGTTTCGTGTTGACGGGAGTCCTTGCAGGATCACATCGGACGAATGCGTGCTCCATGAGGAGGGGTGTCGATTCGGCTTGACTCGCTTGGAATTGGAGGCTGATATCGAGTACTTAATGGTAGAAGGGGTACACATGATCTGGCAGGCGACCGGTGACGACGCCTGGATGATCCGGCAATTGCCTCGCCTGGAAAAAGGCCTTGCGTACATGATGTCGGATTCCTTGCGCTGGGACAATCAGTACGAATTGGCGAAGCGTCCCCGCACTTTGGATACCTGGGATTTCCTGGATCGCGAGGATTCAAGCTATGACCGTGCAATTCGCGACGACGATCCGATGGGGATCTTCCACGGCGACAATACGGGATTGTACAATGCGTTGATGCTGATGGCCAGGCTCTACCGGATTGTCGGAGACGAGGGCAAGGCGAGAAAATCGGAGGCGACTGCGAGCGAACTTCGGGAACGGATCATGAAGCATTTGTGGAACGGGCAATTCTTCAGGCATTTCCTGGCGTTGACGCCCGTGGATTATGGCGTTGACGAGACTTGGCAGCTGAGCTTGTCAAATGCCTATGCCTTGAATCGTGGCATCCTGACGCTTCAAGAGAGGCAAGCGATTATCAAGACGTACCAGGCGTTACGAGTCAAGTACGGAGGTGAGCTTGACGACTTTAGGAACCTGGATCCGCCGTATCCCTGCTTCAAGTCGATGAAGCCGGGCGTCTATGTCAATGGCGCGATAGCTCCGTTCGTCGCAGGTCAGCTGGCTCTTGGAGCCTTTGAATCGGGAATGGAAGCGTACGGGGTTGACGTTCTCGACCGCATGGGTTGCAAGATTTTGCAGGATGGGAAGTTGTCGTTCCTGTACAATTGGTCTGGTGTTGACGTTGGTGGCGGTCCCCGTTGCTGGTGCGGTGCGGAGTTGCTCCACGCCTTTTGCCAGGGCTTGGCAGGTGTCCGTGACAACGGGAAGTTGTTCGAGGATGTGACGATATCGCCGCGATTTGTCGCCGCCAATGAGCCTGAAGCGGTGGTACGGCTCGAATATCCGTCCTCAGGTGCGTATGTTGAGTACGAGTTCCGCGCCGATTACGAGAGTCGCCACCTGGAAGTGGTGCTGAAATCGTCCCATAAGCGCGTCCAGTTGCGCATGTACCTGCCCGATGACGCCAAGGAAAAACCCGTTGCCTCCAGGAATTTTGTGGAGGAACGGGTTGATCAAAGCCGGTACCTGGTATTTGAGAATCCAACGCCCGGCGAAAGGATAACAATCGAGTTCTAGTCCTCTAAGGTTTTGTCAGAAGTCCTTGGAATGGAATTCGAAGGTTCCGTCCTGTTTTGCGACTGCGCAGACGGCCGTGACTGGCTTTTCAAATTCGGCGAAGACTCCTTGTCCGAGTATGTAATCGCATGCTTGCTGTGCGTTCACAGGAGTAAAATTGTTGTCAACCTGATCGTCAGACGGTTTGTTTTTCTCATAGGTGGCGAGATAGTAGGCCTGTCCGGGATTGAGATTGAATTCACGTATGAGCAATGCATCCCTTCTGACGATGCCGAGCCATCCCTTGTCTCCCGACGGCGTAACGACGGCTGAGATTCTTGGCGTATCGAGTGAATCGTGTTCGAAATCCATATTGAGCATGACGTTTGCCAGGGCGTCCCTTGGCGGGATTCCCTTTTCGATCTGTATGGCGATTGGATCCGTGTGCGAGCCATTGGTTACGATTGCGAATCGATTTGCGAATCGGAGGCAATTGTAGGCGATGTACGGGTTCTTGTGGATATCGTTTTCGAATCCGGGCTTGGGAATGATGGCGACGGTTTTGCCGTCAGCCAGGGTTTGCGCCATTCTGTTTGGGAATGAGCGTGACGAAACCCGGTACAACGCCGCTCCACGACCATCCCGTGTACGGGCAATGGCGACAATTCTTCCAACGTACATGCTGAACATCCTCTTGTTTGCAGGGATTTGGAAATCTCTTCGTGATACTATCGGTCAATTGAGTTGAAAACGACTGTAAATATGCTAAATTTACCATAATTAACACCATAATTCAAGCGATTGGCGCGGGCGCTTTTTGGGGTCCGGCCAAGGAGGCAGGTTCAGATGAAGGATATTCGGATCTTACTTTTAATATTAATATTAGGTAGTCGTTGTGCGTTGTCGGTGGGTATTGCCGATGCCCAGAATGCCCTTGGTTGCACCAATGTAACAGTTCGCGGGTTCTACAACATGGAACTGAACTTTATGACGGACGAGGATGGCAATAAATATTTGCCCGACGACGAGGATGCATATTATAAGAGCGGACACAACTCGCTCTTGACGAAATCCGACTACTGGACGAAGGACAGCGGCGGCTTGAAGGCGAAGCTGAGCACTCGATTCAGGGGGACGCGAATCGTATTTCAGGTCAAAGGTTCGGGAATCTTCGCCTTGTCGGCGAAAGGTGGTTGCGGCGACTACGATTACATGTATGCCATCGTGAATGGGGAACCAGGGGAACTGATCGTGCAAGGGCACGACTACGGTGATTTCGAGGAACACGCAATCGTAATTCCTCCGGCTTCGGGCCTGGTGACCCATACCATCATCCTTGAATACCTGTGCGAGGGGTATAATATAGGAGAAATACCAACTGATGCAAACGACGAGTACTACGCCAATTATCAGCAATGCATTTGGATCAAAAACGTACGCTTTACCCCTTACCCAATTGAACTGACATTGGATTCACATGGAACGCAGGCCGCCCCGGAAGTCTTCATAGGAACCTGGACATTCAAACTGGAAGGCGGAGAAGGCGATACGGCACAACCCTGGGATTTCGGATACAATGTCCTATATACGATGGATGGAACCGAACCCAATGTCGGAAGCATGGTCTATGAACAGGGTACTCATGTGACCATTGACAAGACATGCCAGGTGAGAGTCAAGGTCTTCGATGGAACCACTCAAGTCAATTTCTACGATGGAAATGGGGACGGTACAACCCAAACAAGCGAAATCACGGCTTTCTATAAGGAAAAGGCGCCGAAGCCAACGCTGGAATTGACCAAGGCAACAGATGGATTGACCTACACCGCCACCATGAACGTGGAGCAGACGGGAACGCAGCCCGTGTCCATCTACTACAATCTTACGGGGGGGAACCCAAATAAGCTCTATACTAAGCCATTGACTATCGGCACAGCTTGCGATTTGGTCGTCCAGGCAAGCGGGGCACCCGTTGACAACATGCTGGACAGCGAGCAGGTCGCTGCAACCATTCGTCGACCCGCCAAACCCGTGTGTCAACTTGACCACGTCACCCCTAACGGGATAGTCGTGTCCCAAGCGAACCTTCCTATTTCCGATGCAGTTGATGGCGGTGGAATGATCAGGGTGACCCTCAACCCCAATCCTCCCGATGACGGAGCAGTCGTCTGGTACACCAACAATGAAAGCGAGCCGCAGGATGACATGTATATTCAAGGAAACTATCCTGGCGACCCTGGAGTGTCAGTAAGCATGAGTGCCGGTACCATCAAGGCGCGAAGCTTCTATTCCGGGGAAGGCTACATGCTTCCCAGCGAACTCGTTACCGTAACCATTCGTACTGCGGCTTATCCGCTCTCGTACAACTCCGCTGGCGATCCGCTTCCTAGGGGCTGGAACTTGATTGGATTCCCTGGTGACATCTCGGACTTCGGATACAACAAGCTGGCGGATTCAGGCTGGATCTTGTACGGGTATGACGCCAAGGCGAAAATATACTCGGTTGCTTCCACCATCAAGGGTGGGCATGGGTACTGGGTGTTCAATGACGGAACGCTTCAAGAACTCAAGCTTACTTGTACCATAGACGATGTAAGGTCGCTGCCCAATAAAGGATGGATGCTCCTGACTAGGACTTTGATGGAAATCCAGGACGCAAATGCCGAAATCAATGAAATGAACGCGTGGAGATACCATGAAAAAGCGGAATTTTTGCCAAATTCTGTAAAAAACTTCGCTTTAGGCGTTGGATTCTGGTTGTATTCCCCATAAACAGTTGTAGATTAGTTCACGCAACCAGGATTTGGAGTTTTTTTGGCGGGGATATGGGCGATCTTGTCAAAAGAATTCGGTGTTTTTTCTGAAAAACATCAAAAAAAGTACAAGTCATGGTTTGATTTGTGGAAAAAGCAGTGTATTTTATTGTTTGAACGTTTTTCTAAAACCAAAATATTTCAATTATACAGCTAAGGAAACCTAGAAGACGGTGCATTAGCAAGGCACAAGGAGGGAATGTTAGGGCACAAGGCAAAAGAAGTAAGCAAGTGAATTAGTTGGTAGTTTAAAGTTAAGTAGTAAGTTTTTGTATTAGTAAAAAATTAGAGGCCTGAAATTGGGTCTCAATTGGCAAGAAATCAAAAAAAGGAAAAGAAAATGAAGAAGATTCTCTCAGCTCTGTTGATTGGGCTCTTCGCAATGACTGTTAGCGCTATTCCCGCTTGGGAAAATAAGATTGCTAACATCGACAACTTGTCTTGGTTGGTTTACAACTACAAAGCCAGCTTCACCCGCATCGATTCCAAGGGTGCTACCGTGAAGTGGAAAGAAGGCGGCAAGACTGCGAAGGGATCCTTCGAAACATTCGGTACCGCAAAAGACACCCTCAACGGTTACATCATCCTCCCCAGCTGCTATGGCTGCGGCGGTCTCTGGGGCTATGACGCCAATCAAGTCAGTGGCTCTAGCACCTATGCCGATGCCGGTTGGCTTGAATCCGAAGTCACCATCAAGGAACTCTATCCTTCAGCCAAGGGCTTGGTCCAGGGCTATGGCTTTGGCGCCACGGCTGCTGAAGAAGAAGCTTGGATCTATGTGATGCGCAAGGGCGACAAGATCCGCAACACCAAGGGCAAAAAGGCCGTCTATCGTATTCCGATCGACATCGAAGGTGGCTTGTTCTCCAAGAAAGTTGGCGCTTTCCACGAAGGCACCAAAGTCGGTACTGCCACGGATGCTGGCGCGTTGACCAGCGCTTGGGTTAAGATGTCCTATGCATTCCCCGTTGCAGAAGATGAATTTGAAGCCCCCTACAAGTACAAGAAGTTGAGTCAGGATCACACCTATGGTTTCATGGGCTTCTCCAATGCAATGACCAGGGGCGGAGACTTGGCTGCCAAGCGTTTCCCCGTTGACCTTGCTTTTGCTAGCACCACGTACGAAATCGACAATGAAACTGTCAGCAACGTCGCATGGATCATCGGCACTGGTTTCGGTACCGCTCTGACCACCATCACGAAGGGCCAGGAAGGCTGGTGCTCAAGCACGCCTGATCAGTCCTGCTTGACCATCAACAAGATCAGCGGTTCCACCGTTGGCAGCTTCCTGTACTACGGTATCTGCGATGTGACCCCGATGTGGAATCCCTGCCGCTTGGAATGGATTGATAGCGCAGGTCAAGTCAGCGGCGCTGTCCAGAACGAGGCTCCTATCACTGGTACCTGGAGCATGTCCTTGAACAACAAGCTGTCCACTGCAGCTGGCTTTGCCAAGGCTGAAGAGAACGTCATCAAGGCGTTCGGCGGCAGTGTCATCGTGTTCGGCGTTCGCAAGTCCTCAGAATCCGATGGCGAATACGCCGACTGGAGCTCGGATGGCAGCACTCCTCCAGCTTTGATGAAGTAAGTAGCTCGCACGAGCAGACTTAATTTAGTCAAATGACACAACGAGAGGCGGATTCCTACGGGAGTCCGCCTCTTGTTTCGTTTAGATAAATGCTACGGACACCAACAATGATGATGCAATTGGGTGGCATAATTGGGTTTCATGGAATTAATGCAAAAGATTTTATGAAACCTCCATCCATCGGGAACTTCCGGTTGTATTCCCTGTCTTAAGGTGACATTATTTGATAATTATGACGAAAAGAGTAAATTTGTTACCACTGCTTGGTAGTGAAAAATAAGGAAGTTGCGATGAAATTGGCTATGCGAATTGTGTTTGCGTTGGTTGTCTGCGCATTGGTTGTTGTCTTATACCGAACCTACAAGGGGGTTCGTCGCTCCATATCGGGCGAACAAGAGCCAAATGCTGCAGTTCAGCAGGTTGGCGAGACTGGGGTTGACGCAAAGGGCGGCGATGGGAGGATGGCAAAGCCACGCTTTGGCAGTGCTGCCGTTGGCACGGGGATTCCGCTCCCGGATATGGATCCTGAATTGCTGGCCTTGCAGCACTTGATGGAGAATGACGACCAGTCCAAGGAGACCTTTGATTATGTTGTTTCGCTTTCAAAGAGTTCCAATGCCAAACATCGGTTAGAGGCTTTGGAGGCTTTGAAACAGATTGGGGGAAAGAAATCCGCCAAGCTCTTGATCAAGATGACCAAGGATGCTGACCTGGATATCGGCGAACATGCGGTCGATGCCTTGACGACCGTGATGACCAGAATGACGGACGAGGGGAGCTTTGCGGGTCGTTCCTTGGAATCTCTGGATCAGAGCAAGCCCAAGACCGATGGTCCGCCAGGCGGGGTTTTCGCTAGGCTTGATAGTAACAAGGACAAGCAAGAAGCCGTGCAGCAACCAGTCGCTGAAGACAAGCCTGTGGTTGAGGCTCCTAAAGAGGAAGTGGTCACAGAAACGAATGACGAAGAGACGGCAGATGACACTGCGACTGAAGAAGACGATGAGTTTGATGACGATCTTGGCTTGGAGCTGACCGTCCAGGAAAGCATTGATCTTTGGTGCGAATCTGTCCTGTCGGCAACGACCGAAGAGGCACGGGAAGCGCTCCTTATTGGCATGATGAAGCTCTCAGAGGATATTGTGATCCCCGTGCTGCTGAACCTGCTTGAAAATCCCGATTCGAATGTACAGGAATTGGCTAAGGAATACCTCGTGTTCTCGACTAATGGCGAGGATATTGCCAATCGGCACCAGGGCGAGGCATGGCTGGAAGATTTTTTGAAATTCCTGCACGAGTATGACAAAAATCTTGGTATCGAAGTCGAGGTTGAGGAGTGAGGGAAGGCGCGAATTCTTGTCACGTCAATCGAAGAGGCGAAGGGGCGAGAAGATTTTTTGGCTCTGGTTTTGGGAGTGGTTCTGACTAGTTCCGTATCTTGATTTTTCATCGAGAAGGAATACATTATTCGATTCGCGTTTTTTGATATTCAATCAATCAATCAAATAAAGATTAGAGATTTTTATGTTCAAAGGCTTGATTTTAGTATTATCCTTTCTTTTGTTTCTTGGTTGCGGCCGTGAGGAAGGCAAGCCGGCCGATGGCGAAGCCGGTTCGATTCCAGTGAAGGCTCCTGAGATAAAAAAGGTTGATTCAAAGGGATTCAAGCCTGAAGACGTGATATTGAAGATAAATGATGTGTCGTTGACATGGGGTCAATTTTCGCCCTACATGTTGCAGAACGGATTTATCAAGGATGCTAACGAGCCGATTGTGGGTCGTCAAGCTGAGACTGCAAAGGTGATGTTGAAGCAGTTGGTGATGCGTCATTTGCTGAATTTGGAGGCGAAGCGTCGCGAGATTGAGGTTAGTGAATCTGATCGTGCGCATTATCTTGGGATTTTGGAGAAGAGTTTGGCCGAGCAGGGCAAGCCCACCAGCCGCGATTCGATCATGAAGCAATTCACGTCTGACATCCAGGTTCCATTTGTCGAGATGTCGCTTGACGATACGATTCGCGTCGTCAAATTGAACGAAGACATGATTCGAAGTTTGGTGATTAGCGAAGATGATTTGAAGGCTGTTCGCGCCGGTCACAAGCAGCGCATGGCGATTTTGATACAGACGAACAAGGATCGTCGGCTTGAGATGGAGGAATTGCTTGCGAAGCCTGAGATCAAGACTGATCGCGGGTTCAAGTTGTTGGCGAAGAACCATTCGGAAGGCATCGAGGCCAAGCGCGGCGGAGTTGTCGGGACATTTACTCGCGAAGAGGTTGCGTTGGAAATTGACGAGAAGGAGTTCACGGTTGCCGTTGGCGAGACAGGTGGGGTTTTCGAATCACCTACGGCATTGCGGATCATGCGTGTATTAAAGGAAGAGGCTCCTGAGAAAGAGGGTGGCGCGGCACGGTTCCAAGTGGCTCAGATCTTGCGTGGCAAGGTGCCGATTGAGGAATTGCCGGAGGACGACGACAAGTTGCGAGAGGTGGTGAAGACCGAGTTTGAGATGAAGCGGTTGCATTCATTTGTAGTTGAATTGTTGAACAAGCACGATGTGACCAGTCCCCTGTTTCCACAGGGATTTGCGTTTGACTAAGGTCGCGAAATGTTTGGAAATCAAGAGGCATAAGCTTTTTTAAAAAAATTTTAAGGCTTCAGGGGGTATCAATCGATGAAAAAGGATTGGGTGATGGTTCGTACATTGCTGGTATTGAGTGCCATCATTCTCGCATCGGGTTTGCAAGGTGCGAGATTGAATTATGGAAATTGGTATGGATTGGATGCCAACAACACGTTTAAAGATGCCTTGTCGCAAGCCGCAGACGATCAACGGCCCATCCTGGTAATGTGTGTGGCAGAGCCTTGCCCCAATTGCACGACAGCATGGAACACGTCGATGAATACGACGACCTTGAAGAATTTTGCCAAGACCAACGAAATCGTGCTCTTCTATGATAAGCAACTAAAAGCCCCGATTTCAAATTTGCCTAAATTGCCTGATGCGGGATATTTTTCAGGTGCGGCTCCTCATTTTGCTTTGCTTTACGCCTACCCTAATCCTGATTTGACGCAACCAAATCTCGTCACTAAAGAAAACTTGCTGTTTGTCAAAAAACTTAATATTACAGAAAAAACCTCGGCTGCTCAGGCAGTTACAATAATTTCCAGCGCATTTCCCTTTACCGTTGACGGCACTGAGATTCCCTTGACGCCCGCCGATATGGAATGCGAGTGCAAGGACGGAGCGATGCTTGTGTTTTCGACGGCGGCCAACAAGCCCGCCAGCACGTCTGGTTGGCTGGCACGCAGCAATGGCGCACCAGGCAAGACCTGGTATCAGTTTGATGCCGTCCAGGGACGTCGGTATACCTTCTATACGGCAGCGTCCACGGGACAAGTGACCTGCACGATGTACGACAGCAACGGGAAGCATCACGATACGGTGATCAAGACCCAAAACTGCGACTTGGTCAATGGTTTTTATGCAGATGCGACCAAGACGGGGCGAACCTATTTGTGCATTGAGAACGCTGCTGCGGCATATGAGTTGTTGGCATTTGAGTCGGCTGGCAACCCAGGTGTCGGCACCTACCGCAATCCGAATTCAACGGGAAGTTCTGACGGTTTGTGGACAAATGCATTGAATAGCTTAGGGGCCACGTCTCCTCGCCTGTATGTCTATGGTTCAAGTTCGTCTCCCGAATTGGTTGGTTTGGAGAAGACGGTTTTTGATTTGCAGGCTTTCAAGACATGGGCAACTGGGAAGCGTCTTGTTTCTCTGGACACGGGGTTGACATCAGGTCTTTCGGCTGAGAAGCGTGCTATACTCGAGGCATATCCCGAGGCCAAGGGCTGGGGCGTTCTTGGCAAGCCGTCCTTTGTCTACGAGCGTGCCAATGGTACGTTAGTCGGTTCATTTACCTACAATGAGGCATCGGGCATATTCGGGAGTTCCCTGTGGTCAACGCCTACCTTGCTGACTTATTTGAACCAGTTGTCCACCTTGGCTGCCGATGGGAATGAAGGCGCAAACAACCGTTCCACCACCACCAATGCCGTTCTGACTGGAGGAACTGCGGTCAATGCGACCATCGGAGGCGTGGATAAGGTCGACTGGTATCGGATGACCGCCGGTGTCGGAGAATCCTGGAAACTGTCCTTCAAGTTGACGGATCAGCCTAGCAATACAACCACTGCTCGTGCGTTCATCGGTATCTTCGAGGACAATGTCGATTTCTTAAAACCAGTGGTGCAAGCTGACGGTACCCTAGCAGGAAGCACATTCTGCGCCACCAGCACCCTGGTCAGCGCACACAACACGGGATTGATCGTGAACTTCAAGCCTGCCGATGGCAAGGCGTACAAAATTTGCGCCTATGTCACCGATGAAGGCAACCTTATGAACTACACGTTGATGCCGGCCGTAACCAAGTTGTCCTATACTGTCTCCTTCTCCCAAGACGTTTTCCAGACCACCTGCAATGCGGACACCCTGGTTGTTCCCTTGACATTGACGACGCTTTCCGGCAATGCCCAGGATGTGAAAGTCCAATGGGGACTCTTTTTGGTCAACGATCAATCCGCCCAGCCAGAACAGAGTTATCCATTTGTCAAGATGACGGGGTCGCCCCTGAACATCTATTTTTCGCCCTATCGCTGGAACGATCTGACGGTTAACAAGTCCGTTGGCGGGAAGACGCAGTTGTCCTTCGACCTGTTGCATGATTTAATTGCGTCGGCGCCTCAGGATGTTGAATTTGACCTTCGCATACGGGCGGTAAGCAATTGTGCCGTGATCGGTGGCACCACGGGAGTGGATTCTGAGGGGATTGCGTATGCCAGCACGCATGTCAAGATCACGAATCATCCGGTTATTGAGGGCGGTCCTTCGACCTCGATGGATGTCGACACCACGATTGGCGGCGGTGCGTTCACTAGAGAATTGACGATTCAGGGCTGGGATCTTGATAAAGTCATAAACAAGCAGGCTTGTTTCCGTCGCGAATATGCTGATGAACGGTCGAAGACGGCTCTGAAGCCGGAGTACGATGCCGCGAAGAACCTGATTGGCGGAATCAAGATTTCCCTGGTTCGTGAGTTTGCCGCTCCGGCACCAGGCGAGGATCCCGTGCAGATTGGCTTGAAGCTCAAGCTGGAAGGCAAGATCGAAACGCCTAGCCCAACGCCATACAAGATGAGGGTGATCCTCCAATTCAGGGATCCCGAAACAGAAGAATGCGAAGATGCTGATACCATTGAAATCGATATCAATGCGACGGATAATGCCAGCGCCCTGAATCCCCATGCGGATGCGCAGGAAATGTCAGGTACCATGCTGGCGGGAATGAAGGTCGATGGCAATGACGAGCAACTCGTTGTTGGCATCCTTAACGTGACCCGAGGCGGTGTCGTGATGGAGGCGTCTATCGTCAATGCGGAGCATGACCTGAACGCGCCGCTGGTGCTGAAAGCCAAGTCAAAGGGATGGGATGCTTGGGATCCAAACATCAACAGGGCACTCAACGTGGTCCTGGAAGCCGATGGCGATGCCGAATCACTGGAACTGGTCCTGAAGGACGACGGTACGGGAACCGGCATCCTGACCATTCCACAGCCGGAAGGCAATCCCATCCAGAGAAATTGCGAATTCAGCGTGACGCCAGATGCTGCGGTGGTCGCCAATTACGCAGGCTATTATACGATGAATTTGTCTGGTGACGACAGCTTGGTTCTCAAGGCTGGTTCACAGGAGGAGTATGAGCGGGTTGAATCCCGCAATCCCTTTCACGGACGCGGATACATTGGCTTGAATGTTGACGGCACGAAGACGCTGGACAATGTGGAGTTTTCCGGGAAGCTGTCCAATGGTCGCGATATCGCAGGACGTGGCACGTTGTTGTCTTGCGTAGAGGGCGGTGCGGTCATTGCGCTGTTCCAGGGGCTTCGGGAAGAGGGTGAACTTATCGGAGCGATGGGTGGTCGAATCCATATCGACGAAGATGCTGTGAGGTTGAAGGCTGAAGGAAAGGCCAATATCTCTTCATGCAGTTTGAGTGACAGCAGTTCAATGACGATTCGCGGGCTGGTTTGGCGGGAGACCGAGGATTTCCATCTTCTCGCCGTTTGCGGAACATTGTACGACCAGGATGCAGGAAGCGTCTGTGCCCAGATCAATGGCGGCGCCGTTTCGCAGCTTGAGTTTACGGGACAGTCTCCCGAGACTGCCTTTACCATTGGCGAAGGCGTGAATGCACAGAGGTACGAGGTCGCCATAGGACCCAGCGGCGTGCCAATGGTCGAAAGCGCTGACAAGGCGTCATTTTTGGTTGCCGATGGCGTTGAGTTTCCTGGGTACTATCCGCAGGTCAAGTCGCTTAACGTCGATGTCGCAACCGGCGAGTTTACGGGCAGGTTTGAATTGCTGGCGTCCCTGGAAAATGGCACGGAATCGGAACGCATCGAGGTTCCGTTCCAAGGGATATTCACGCCTGTCTTTGCAGATTGCTGCACATTTGGTTCGTTGGCGATCGGTCAGGGTTTTTACGTTGTTGAAGGTCGATCCTATCCTGTATTTTTGCGTCAGGCGGACGAGGTACCCATTAAGCTGTCGGCTCCCACCGTGGCGAAGATTGATGGCAAGCCCATCGTGCCTGGCAGCGATTCATGGTATTTTCAGGCAGGGTCAAAGGTATCGTTGACGCTTGATATCCAGCAGGACAATTGTCCGGATGCCAACCTGGTAGTCGTTGAAACAAGTGACGAAACCATCAATCCAGTTTTGTGGTGCACGGACAAGAACAAGAATGGCGAAACCATCGTCCTACTCGTGTTGCCCGAATCCTTGCCGCATTCCCGGAGTTTCTCGGTGTACGGAAATTATACTTTTGTCTGCGACTATCGCATCGAGAGCGACCAGCTCGATGTCATTATGCACGTGACGACGGATGAGGGGACGATCAAGTTCAACGGCAAGACTGGCGTAGGCTTGAAGCATGGATGGAATCTGATCGGGATTCCTTCGGATGTGTGGTTGCTGGCTGAAAGCAAGGCCGCATTCCTGCAAGCGTTGAAGGACGAAGGCGGCACGGTGTACCAAATGGTTGACAATGCCTACCAGGCGGCCAACGACGTAGTTCCCGGGGGCGCCTATTGGATCTATTTGGAGCGAGAACCCATTGACGATCTGGTCTTGCACGGCGGTGTGAAGGATACCGTAGGCAATGTGGAGATGGGTGAAGGCTGGCAGTTGGTCACAAGCCGAGACCTCGATCCTGCATATGCCAATGCCGAAGTCTATGCCTGGCGGAACAACGACTATCGGAAAGTTACCGCCGCAATGCTGAAAGCAGGCGAAGCGGCTTGGTTCTACAATCCAAAAAATTGAACGAGTTGGGAATGACCCAAAGTAAGCGAACAACGAGACAGTGAAAACGGGTATCAGGATGCGATTGATCTATAATGTAGTGGTGTTGGGACTCGCGCTGTTGCTGGTTTCGTTCTGCGAGGGATGCAAGCAGCAGACGGCGGAATCCGTCAACGGAGGCGGTGAACCGCGCCAGGAAACTAAAGCCGAAACGCCAAAAACCGTCGAAGGATTGCCCGTGGAAGGAGAAGTCGTCCTCGACGAAAAATCCGCCGAACCCGCAGAACCGGAAAACCTGCCGGCATTGACGGTTGTTGACGGCAAGCCCTTGAAGCTGGGACGTCTCCAAGATCACGCCGAACGGGTCTCCGTCGTCAAAGTCAAGAATGCTGGCACCACTGACCTGAAGGTTGAACGGGTGATGTCCAATTGCACCTGCACGACCATCAAGCGCTCCCCGGAAAAGGGAGATGTCTGGAAGCCAGGCGAAGAACGGGAATTGGAGTTTCTGACCCGAGCCGTCGAACTTGTCCCAGGCGAATTCGATCGCTATGTGCAAATTGAGGTCGAAGGGTTTGATCCTTTCAAGATTCATTTGACTGGCGAGGTGATGTCGACGATTATTCCCTTGAATGGCTTGACGATTGATCTTGGTGTATTCGAGGGTGTTGACGTTGACTTTGAGCGTCGCTTCAAGTTTGAGATCAAGAACATTGCTCCTGGCGAATCGTTTGGGATGTATAGTCCTTACGAGAACGAGATATTCCACACTCGGACTGAGAAGGTTTCCGACACCATGTTTGAGATCGCCGTCAAGCCGAAGTTGCCGTTCAAGAAGGGTATATTTGTTGAGCGTCTCGTTGTTCCGTTGCATGGTAGCGAGCCTGGCTATACTCCCTTGTGGCTTTTCATATCCGGTGTTGTGACGGGGCGCAGCTATTTGTTGTCCCAGAAGGTATTTGAGCTGAAGACTTCATCAGAGCCTGTGTCGTTCCAGACCCGTTTGATCCAGGGTCCCGCCTTGAATTCGATCAATCGTTCCGTGAAGACGAAGTACAAGACGATTGATCCGATTGTTCGTCAACGTGTAGCCGTAGAAGAGCAGAAGGAATCTCCGAAGCGTGCCTACGAGGCGATTGACAAGTACATGACGCTGGATTTGCCGGAGGGCGTGACCTACGAGAAAAAAATCACAGGGAATGGAATCGTGTTTGACATCAAGATTGCCCCACAGGCGATGGCCAGTAAATCCACTCTGAAGATCCCCGTCCTCGCAGACGGGGGACTATTCGATACCATTACAGTCAATTTCAAGAAACCAGCGCAGTAAGGAGTCGTTAAAAAATTAAGTTACCATTTCAGAAATTGTTGCCTTAATTTTTGAACGACTCCTAAGTCAACTCGAACGGGATTCCAACATCCGAAGTCCGAGTGCGAGAGCGCTCGGGCTTTTTGCGTCTATATCGAGTTCAGGGCAAGCGTCCGCAAAGCATCCCTTCTGTGTTGTTTATGTAGGAAAATCTATTATTCGCTCTTTTGGGAGGAGCATGATAGGACTTGAGAACGAGGAGTTTGACAATGAAGTTTCAAAGTCTATTGATCGTGTTGCACATCAGCCTGCTAGGCTTGCTTGCCAGCGGGGATGGATGGACGGTTTTGTCTGACGCCAATCGGCAGACCTGGTATGACCTGAAATTGGCGGCGCAAAACTCGCAGCGACCGCTGATCCTACAAATGAGCAATGGTAATAACTGCGCTTTTTGCATGGAAACCTGGAAGCACGCCGTTTGCGACGGATTGAGCGATAGCCATACGGATTGTGTCCCGTACGATGGAGATACACCATACCCAATCGTACCATGGGCAAATAACAATCAGATCCATCTTGGATACCTGAGAAACCAGGATGGCGACAATAATGCCGTGTTCTGGAACCAAGTCTACTATTCATACCGGGACAAGATTGCCGCTCGCCCGCTACCCATATTCCTTATATTTCGAGTCAAGCCGAATGTTGAACTTGACATGACCAAATTCTTGGCGTCCGAGCTGGATCTAGTCGCGGCGTTTAGTTTTCTTTCTGGCGTGCGGGTCAACGGGATTATGCCTAGTACTCCGGTGAAGTTCAGCGAATACCGCGCCGTCGTCGAAAGCTTTTTCCCGAATCAGTATTGGCTTTCGCTGGGCGAGAATGAGGTGATTTCTCTGGACGCAATGGAGGTCGGTCCATGCAAGACACTTCCCGCCAAGCTCGATATGACCAGCGACCAAGGCGAAATCTGGTTCTCTTTCCAGGCGGTCGCGGGAAAACGATACAATTTCTACGGATACTATGCCAGCGGAAGTCAAATGCCGCAAATCACAAAATACGATTTCTATGGACTGGACAGATTTGGTAATGTCGCGTCAATGCCGCAAAAATCCGGTACTTCAGAAGGAATCGATGTATTCTCAAGGGGCATTCACCTGATTGCCGAAAGCGATGGAATCCACCACCTCAAAATCTCTTGGACAGGCGGACAAGCCACGTCAATGATGTCTTTCGCCTATCACGCCAGCAATGAATGCGAACAAGGCGACGTGATGAATCCGCACTACAACGGAGCAGTTCCGGGAAAATGGACGATGGATATCGATGCCGCTTATGAAAATGCACAAAACGATGGCAAGGACGTAATCGTTTACTTCACCGCCGTGCTCTGGTGTCCCCATTGCATCGTGCTCGAAAACGAATTGCTCGATACCGTCGAATTCAAGGATTGGGCAGAGCAAAATGCGTATCTGGTGGTCATTGACAACAGAAGACGCCTTAATGCCAATACCTGTGACGGCCTCCCCTGGGGACCTGCACTCCTGATGGATGATTCAACTGACGGTTTCCTTCAGCAAAATGGAATGACACTCCAGGATGGACAAGACCGAATGACCAGGAATATCACAGAAATCCTCGAGCAATTCGTGGCGCCTGGAGTCTCGGCAACTGCCGCAAAACCAATCTCCTACCCAACACTGATCTACACAAGAGACGATAGATCCGTCGTAGGACGGAAAAGTTGGTCAAGGTCAAGCGGAGAACCGGCAATCGAAGTCCTCAATGCCTTCAAGCAATTCAAAATCCTCGCAGATGACCTCGACGAGGAAACCAATAACTTCAGAATTGCAAATAACCTGAGAGAACTCGACGCCAATGGCGGAATCGTGCAAGATATCCAAGTCGGAGGAGCCGATAAGTGGGATTGGTACGCGTTCGAAGTCGAATCCGATAGCGAGCGATGGACATTCCAGGCGACAGGAAACGCCAATGAAAACGTGACCATCCATATCTACGAAAGCGATGGCGAAGACGGAATCGGAGAGAGCGTCGCAACGGCGACAGGCAACTTGGCGCAGGGCGTGACCGCCAGGTACTATGGCCTTGGCACCCAAGGTACGCGATGCTTTGTCCAAGTGCTGTCTGACGGCATTGCCGAGCCAACGGCGTACGAATTCGCATGGCAGTGCCAGGCTTTGGACAATGAGGCGGAATTCGGCGCAGGCCAGATTAATGTGGGGCAAGGGGACACGACCTTGACGCTGCCCGTCAACCTGAAAAACTATTCGTGCCATGCTACGAGTCCCGTCGTGCTTCAGGCGGTCCTGATCGATGTGGAAGCAAGCTTGACCGTCGAATTGACTACTGCCGAGCTGACTTGGTCCGTGGAGGAGCAAACGGCTTTCGGCGTAACCAAGGACATTGTCGTCTCGTTGGCGAACTCGGAACTTCCATTGTGGAACGGTGCCAAGTCCTTCGACGTTGCCCTTTCTGTCACCAGTGGTGCATGTCTGCTTGGGACGAATGAACGTGTTCGCGTTGACGTATATTCCAGACCCAGCTTTGTTGGCGACGTTTCCGAGTTGTCGATGCAATTGGTCACTGGCGTGTCTTCCGTGGTTCGCTTGCCTATCGGCGTAGGTTTGGCGGGCGCCATGTCGGTCGTCGGCACGCTTCCCGAATGGATGGTAATTAGCTTTGAGGAAATAGACGGACAGCTGATGATGGTGATTCGGATGTTGCCCGATGTGGCGACGGCTGGCGAAACCGAGGCAATCCTCCAGTTGAAGTGCGGCGATGAATTGGGCGAAACCTTGACGTTGAAATACGGAGTGACAGACTTGACAAGCGTCAATCAATTTGGCGTTGGAACGGATTTCGGCGGGTACTTGTACAAGACGACATTGGGCAAGCGCGAAGTGTCGGGTTCAGTTTGGTTGATCCGCGACGGAGCGGATCGGGTATTGGCATGGTCAAGCATCCTGGGCGATGGGAGCGTGGGGCTTCCTGGTTGGGACGGCTTGTCAGGCGCAGACGGGCGATTGCTGATCCGCCAGACGATCGGGAATTGGATTATCCAGCTTGACGTGACCTGCGAAGGCTTGCTGGAAGGAAGCATCGCGCTGGCTGAGGAAACGCTTTCCGTTGCGGGTGGTCCGATAACTTCATGTGCTGGCGAGTATGCCGGATATCTGGCGCTGGACAACGGAACCACAGGCAATGGATTGTGGGAGTTCACTATCGACAATTCAGGAATAGCCGCAGGAACCGTGCTTTTGCCAGATTGCGAATTGACTCCATTCCAGTCGCCGGGATTGTTCCAAGTTAACGGATTACCGACACTCGTCATCGTGGCGGAAATCGCCGCAGGTCAACGCTTTTTCGGACTCTGCCAAATTGATCTGACGGAAGGGCTTGAGGACTATCGCGTCCAAACACCCGAAACTATCGTCTGCAAGGAACATCCAGTCAATCGCCTGTATCGGATGATTGGCTCGCCAACGTCACAAAACGGAATTGTCGAAGACACGGGAATGCTGATCAATGCATTCTATTTGACTCTTGCGCAGCCAGATGGCACATATGCCGTCCCAATTAGCCTGGAAATGATCGAAGACGACAAGGTTTTCAGGTCGCCTGGAGACAGGCTCTTCAATTCGCCAACCTTGACGATGCAACAAGGATGGCTCACGGGTGAAATCACGATTTGGGAAGGCGACATGACCGGCGCGGCGTTCGCCAAGCAGGTGACCGTCTGGCTCGGATGTGCGCCGCTTTCCAAGGAATGCATGGATTGCTCATGGAATGACGACCCAATCGCAACGGGATTCTACAAACTCAATGGACAAACGTACCTCGCGCAACTCCATACAGGAGCAAATCAATACCTGAGACCAGAACCGGCACAAGAACTTATGCTCCCGCAAAAACTCTACGTCGACCAGGAATTCCGGGTCGCGCAATGGGTGCTGGCACTGGACGGCATGGGGAACGCCAGGCTGGATATTGGAGACATGGCTCCATTGACGGCAGGAAACTGGATATTCGCCGGGTTGGGGGCGCTGGACGGCACATGTCGCCCAGGCACCATCATGGAGGTAACCGTGGTAGGAACCGACCACCAGCTAGTCTGGAAGCGAGGCTGGAATATCATCGGCTTCCCTTGGGAAATGATATCGATGTCCACGAAATCGACCGAGGCACTGGAAGAACTGACGCTCTTTGAAGTCACTGGCTCCAGCTATGCCCGGGCTGAGACGATCTCCGCAGGACGCGCCTATTGGGTCTTTGTTGACGATGTGGCGGCGATGCCCGCAAACATATTGGTCGAACTTAGTCCTGCGAATCAAGGGTCGATTCCTTCCGGCAAATGGTGTTTGTGCAGCGAGCCAGCTGACTATGATGCGTGCTGGCTTTGGAATGGTCGTGTCCTGGAGCCATCCAATGGTGGTCGTCCAGGATGGTACTACAAGCGATAATCGAGGTTGACGGAACGGATGAAGGGTATTGGAATGTTGAGACGTGTCGTTGTAGTGGCGCTGTTGCTATGTTCGCTTGTTTGCGAATCGCGCCCTTGGATCTTGCTGTTCGGCAGCACGGATTGCGATGAATGCACCGCTGTCAAGCAAACATGGCAGGCGATGTTCAATGCCGCTGATTCCGAGTCTCCCGTGCTGGTATTCGTTAATATTGACGCCAGTTCCAACTACCGTTTTCTGCGGAAAGTCGAGCAGCAATTGGGAAAGAGCGCGCCGGGCGATGCATTCCCCGTACTGCTGGTCGGAGATCAATTGGTCAATGGAAAGGCGGGATTCGAAAGCCTCCAAGGACAGTTGGATGAACTTCTCAAAAAATGCCCTGAGGACGATGTGTTCGCAGAAGTCATAAAACTCGTGGACAATGCGACTAGTTCCGTGGTCAACTACGATGCGGAAAAATCTATAAAGCCAACAACCGCAACGACTAAGCAAGCACAAAGAACTCCAAATATCCTCTTCTTTACACAGCAGGGATGCAAAAAATGCTCCCGCCAAAGCAGGGAATTGGAGCTGCTTAAAGAGACAATCCCAAATGTCACTATCACAGAAGTCGATGTGGCGACGATAGAAGGGCAGGCGATGCTGACACGCGCACGAAAGCACTTTGAACTGCCTGTAGGCGATGTGAATCTGGCGCCAATGGTGATGTGGGCGGAAGGATTTGGAACAGATCGCCTGGTTCAGGCGGAGGAAATTATTGGCGCTCTGCAAAAGCCGTTGAGCGGAGTCGAATTCTGGCTTGAGCCACTGAGCGAGCCTGAGCTTCGCCGGGAGCGCAGTCGGTTGGATGCCTTTGTCGAATCGCTGACGGTTGGTGTTGTCATTGGCGGTGGTTTGCTTGACGGGATCAATCCCTGCGCCTTTGCCACGTCCGTGTTCCTGATCAGTTACTTGTTGTACTTGAAGAAGAATCGTCGCGAGATCTTGCTGGTCGGCAGTTGTTTTTGTCTCGGTGTATTTTTGACGTATTTTTTGTATGGTTTGGCCTTGTCGCATGTATTGGGTCAATTAGGGCGTTGGCCTTGGATCAAGATGGTTGTGTATGGCGCTCTTGGGCTTTGCGGCTTGGTGCTGTGCGGGTTGCATCTTCGCGATGCGTTTCGTTATCGGCGCACCGGCAAGGCAAGCGACATGGAGATGGGCTTGTCCAAGGAAACGCACCGTGGGATACACGATCGTATCAAGCGCTTTACGACCGTGAAGTCGTATTTGCTAGGACCAGCCGCCGTGTTGTTGGGCGGGTTGGTTTCGTCGATGGAGCTGGCCTGCACGGGGCAGGTATATTTTCCTGTGTTGGCAGCATTGATGAAAGACGGGGTTACGCCCCGTTCATTGGGCTTGCTTTTAGTTTACAACCTGTGTTTCCTCGTGCCGTTGGCGGTCATCACGGTTCTGGCGGCATATGGGGTCGGAGCCAAGGCATTGGGTGAATGGGCAAGGCGAAACGTATTTTCTACCAAGGTGCTGATGGCTGGCTTGTTCGCGGTGCTGGGTCTCGTCATGATTGTCATGAGCGTCATGAGCTTTTTGTAGCCTTTGGAAAGTGGGGGAGGGAAATAATGAGAAAGGGTGTTTGCATAGCATTCTGGCTTCTGGTTCTGGTCGCAAATCTGCTGGCGACGGATTGCAGGCAAGTGGTCGTCTTGCATACTACGGATCTGCATGGGAAATTCACCGATGCCGATTCAGGACAAGAATTCTCATGGCTTCGAGCCGCAACAGTAATCCGACAATTGCGCGAGCGATATGGTGACGACCAATGCCTGTTGGTGGATACCGGTGACACTACCTCGGGTTCGCTGACTTCCATGCTGACCAAGGGCGAAGCCGCAATGACCGCTATCCTGGAAATGAAGGTCGAAGCATGGATCCCAGGAAACCATGAATTCGATTATGGAGTTGACCAATTCAAACGATTGGTCAAATTGGCGGGAAATCGTGCCATTTGCGGAAACTTGAGCGTTGACGGAATGGAACCGATGCAACCCTGGAGAATCTTCCAGAAAAACGGAGTCAAAATCGCCATTATCGGCGCGACGGCTGCTTTCACAAGGCATTGGCTTCTTGGGGACGAGGCAAGGCAGGTCCAGGATGTTTCAGCCGTTATAGCCCTGCGAAAAATCCTGCCTCAGGTCTTGGAGGCTAAACCCGATTTGATCGTGCTGGCAATCCACCAAGGATGGTTCGAGGTTCCCGACAAGCGAGGCGTCAATGAGGTCTCGGAAATCGCCTGGGCTTTCCCTGAAATCGATTTGATTCTGGGAGGGCACAGCCATCGGACGATAGCGGGACGCCGAATCGGTCACCGGACCTGGTACGTGCAGCCGGGATGCCACGGAAAATATGTGGGTGTCGTCACCGCCAAGCTCGATGTGGAAAACCACAAGCTGATTGAAATTGGCTCCAGAATTCTGGAAGTTGACCAAACACATCAAGAGGATCAGGCCTTGCGTGCCGCGCTCGGCGATGTCTTGGCGCGTGCGGAAACCGAACGGAACCGAGTGGTCGTGGAAGCGTTGCCCAAGGCAATCTCGTCCTACGGTCGACCGGGGGTTGGTTGTGCAACAAGCGAATTGATTTGCCGGGCTATCGGACGCTTTACAGGCGCTGATGTGGTCCTGCATGGACGTTTGAGTCGCAAAAGCCTGCTTGCCGGTCCTGTAACGATCGGCGATTTGTTCGAACTTGTCCCCTACGAAAACAGGATTGTGACGGCGGAAATCACCCTTGACGACCTTCAGGAAATTGTCGCCGAACAATGGCGATTCAAGAACCATTACAGCTTCTCAGGAATTTGGGGCGCCACCCTTGATGTTCAAAAGGATGGCGAGTGGGCCAAGGTCGTGAGCCTCGAAACGATGCCGCTAAACTTATCTCGGCGAATCAAGCTCGCGCTCAACAGCCATACTGCCGCTGGTTCAGGACGATTCCTCAAACTCAGGGAAATCCTGGACCGTCCAACGAGCAATACGACAATCCTGCAAACTACAACTCGGGATGTGCTCGAATCATTCTTGCGTACCGACCAATCCATCTGGCAACCAAAGACATACTACCGGACGAGGTAAAACCTCTTTTTGTCACAATTTTCTTTGACGAAGAGACACAGGTTTTGCCGAATTTTTTCACGCTTTCGTACTCAAATGGCATGTGACATGCCTCTCGAGTTCGGTAGGGAGGATTTGGGACTGGGACAGGTCGGACAGGTCGGACAGGTCGGACAGGTCGGACGGGTCGGACGGGTCGGACGGGTCTGACGGGTCTGACAGGTCGGACAGATCGGACAGGTCTGACAGGTCTGACAGGTCGGACAGGTCAGTCCTGAGACGTTGATTATTCCGCCAAAAAACCTACTCTTGATCCATGTAAAAAATCATCAGTTTCGTACTCAAATTGCATGTGACATGCCTCCCGAGTTCGGCATTGGAGGTTTTGGAACTGGGACCTGTGACTGGGACTCTGGGACGTTGACATTGGTTTTTGTGGGCGTGGAGATCCTGGGACTGGGACGGTCTTACGGGTCGGACAAGGTCGGACAAGGTCGGACGGGTCGGACAGGTCGGACAGGTCGGACAGGTCGGACAGGTCGGACAGGTCGGACAGGTCGGACAGGTCGGACAGGTCGGACAGGTCGGACAGGTCGGACAGGTCGG
>JAGVUR010000064.1 GCA_019136135.1 Verrucomicrobiota bacterium | reverse complement strand
CGGCGGGGAGGGAAAAACGACAAAAAGCGAAAAGCCAAGCCTTCATGCAAACTGAAGGTTGTTTCTTGCGCCCCAATTCATGCCCAAAACTCAACTGCTTTTTTTAGGATTATGAATTGTGAATGATGGGAAATGCTTTTGTTTGGTTTCGTATTCGGGGGGCATGTCACATGGGTTTTGAGTACGGAAGTGTGAAAAAATCCGCCGAAATTTGCGTCTCTTCAGTAGGAAAAGGTCTACAAATTTCGGCGGAGCTTTATAGTAGCGCTATTGGTTTGTGCGAGGGATTGCTTGTGTTCCAGCCGACTTTCAGGCAAGTTCAGCGATGATTGCGTCGGTGATGGCGTTGGTTCCCAGGGGCTGGGTGTCGTTGTCCAGGATGTCGATGGTTCGGCAGCCTTTTTGGAGCGTCTTCTCAATTGCCTGTTCGATGCGGTCGGCTTCGTCATTCATGTCGAAGGCATAGCGGAGCATCATGGCGACGGACACGATGGTGGCGATCGGGTTGGCGATGCCTTTTCCGGCGATGTCGGGAGCCGATCCATGGATCGGTTCGTACATGCCGCAACGTCCGCTACTAAGCGAGGCGGAGGGGAGCAGACCGATCGAACCGGTCAGCTGCGAAGCCTCGTCGGAGAGGATGTCGCCAAACATATTGGAGGTGACGATCACGTCGAACTGGGCTGGGTTTTTCACCAGCTGCATTGCGGCGTTATCGACCAGCATGTCAATCAGTTCGATATCGGGATAATCCTTGGCCACGACATGCACCCGTTCGCGCCAGAGCCGGGAACTTTCCAGGACATTGGCCTTGTCGATGCTGCAGACTTTTCGGCGTCGTTTGCCGGCCAGTTCGAAGGCGACTTTGGCGATTCGGTCAATTTCGGTCTGGTTGTAGGTCTCGGTATCGAAGGCGATGGTATTGCCGTCGGAGTCCTGCTTGCGACCTCGTTCGCCGTAGTAGATTCCGCCGGTCAGTTCTCGTACGATCACCATGTCGAAGCCCTTATCCGCCGTTTCCTTGCGCAATGGGCATGCGTCCTTGAGCACTGGATAGAGCCGTGCTGGTCGGATGTTGGCGAACAGTCCGAGTTCCTTTCGGATGCCGAGCAGGGCGCGTTCCGGGCGCAGATGTCCGGGCAGGGTATCCCATTTGGGACCGCCTACGGCTCCGAGCAGTACGCTGTCGCTGTTCTTGCAGGTTGCAAGCGCCTCATCGGTCAGGGGGACGCCATGCTGGTCGATCGATCGGCCTCCCGCGATCACCTGCTGGTAGTTGAACTTTCCCGGTGCGACCTGCTCCAAGACTCTGATTGCCGCACGTACGATTTCCGGACCGATGCCGTCGCCTTCGATGACTGCTAAGTTGTATTTCATTTAAGTTCCTCCATGGCCGGAAACAAGCCGCCTTTGCTGATGATTTTCTGCAGGAATCCGGGGAAGGGTGGGAATTTTCCCTGGGTGTTCTTGCTGAGATTTCGGATCACGCCGTTGTCGAAGTCGATTTCCAGCTTGTCGCCTTCATCGATTTCTCCGCTGAATTCGACGATTGGCAATCCGATATTGATGGCATTTCGGTAGAAGATTCTCGCGAAGCTTTTGGCGACGACGCAGGCGATGCCGGATTCCTTGATGACGATTGGTGCGTGCTCCCGGGATGATCCGCAGCCGAAGTTGACTCCTCCGACCATGATATCGCCCGCCTTGACCCGCTTGACGAAGGTCGGGTCGAGATCCTCCATGCAGTGTGCGGCGAGTTCCTTGGGGTTGGAGGTGTTCAAGTACCGTGCCGGGATGATGACGTCGGTATCGACGTTGTCGCCGTAGCGAATGACTTTGCCTGTTATTTTCATGGTTTGTGCCTCTTGGGTTTGGGTTTACAGGGTTGCGGGGTCGGTGATGACGCCAGTGATTGCCGAAGCGGCAGCCACTTCCGGGCTTGCCAGATAGACCTCGCTTTCGGGATGGCCCATCCTGCCGACGAAGTTCCGGTTGGTGGTCGCCACCGCCCTCTCTCCCTTGGCTAGGATGCCCATGTGTCCGCCCAGGCAGGGACCGCAGGTCGGCGTCGATACAGCAGCACCAGCCTCGACGAAGATTTCCAGCAGTCCCTGTCGGAGCGCATCGAGATAGATCTTCTGGGTTGCGGGGAAGATGATGGTTCGGACTTTCGGATTGACCTTTCGGCCTTTGAGGATCCGGGCTGCGACCTGCAGGTCGGAAAGCCTGCCGTTCGTGCAGGAGCCGATCACGACCTGATCGATCGGCACCACCGGCATGTTGTCAAAGGTACGGGTGTTCGAGGGCAAGTGCGGGAAGGCGACCGTCGATCGCAGGCTGCTCAGGTCGATATCCATGACCTCGTCATAGTCTGCATCAGGATCTGCCGAAAATTCCACCGGGGTTTTCTTGGAGTGCTCGGACATGTACTTGCGGGTCTTCTCATCGACAGGGAAGATGCCGTTCTTGGCGCCTGCCTCGATAGCCATGTTGCAGATGCAGAGGCGGTCGTCCATGCTCAAGGAGGACACTCCAGGACCGCTGAACTCCATCGACTTGTACAGTGCGCCATCGACACCGATCTTGCCGATGATGTGCAAAATCACGTCCTTGCCGCTGACCCACTTGGGCAGGGAGCCGTGCAAGTTGAATTTCATCGCACGGGGAACCTTGAACCAGCCCTTGCCATGGGCCATGCCAACAGCCATGTCAGTGGAGCCGACGCCCGTCGAGAATGCTCCCAGCGCACCGTAGGTACAGGTATGGCTATCCGCACCAATCACCAAGTCTCCCGCGACTACCAGGCCGCGCTCCGGCAGAAGTGCGTGCTCAATGCCCACCGTGCCGACATCGAAGAAGTTCTCAATCTTCTTTTCGGCGGCGAATTCACGTACCTTTTTGGTTTGTTCCGCGGCCTTGATATCCTTGTTGGGGGTGAAGTGGTCCATCACCAGGGCGATCTTTTTGCAGTCGAACACGCAGGAGGCGCCAGCCTTGCGGTATTCATTGATTGCTACCGGTGCGGTGATGTCATTGCCCAGTACCAGATCCAGGTTGGCCATCACCAATTCGCCGGGACTGACTGATTTTCTTCCGGCGTGGGCGGCTAAAATCTTCTGACTCATCGTCATTTGCATTGTCTTGACTCCGTTTATTATTTTTTTAACACTAAATCTCAGCTATGGACATCAGGTCCTTGCGAAGCGGGCATTATTGAAGCGCGTACTCGATGGAATCGACCAGTGCGAGCCAGCTTGCCTCGATGATGTCGGTCGATACCCCGACCGTTGTCCAGACTTCTTCTCCGTTGGTGCTATCCATCAGCACCCGCACTTTTGCTGCGGTGGCGGCCTGTTCTCCTGTTAGCACACGGACTTTATAGTCGATCAGGTGGACCTTGCTGATTTCGGGGTAGAACACCGCCAGGGCCTTGCGCAAGGCCAAGTCCAGTGCGTTTACGGGACCGTTGCCCATTGACGCTGCGGTCTCGGTGCTGCCTCCAACTTGGATTTTCAGCATTGCGTAGGCGCTCATTTCGCCATCGGGGCTTGGGTATTCTCCGCTGGTCTTGTACATCAACAGCTTGAAATGGGGGTTGTAGCGTTTCAGGACATTGAGCACCATCAGCTCGAAGCTGGCATCGGCAGACTCGAATTGATAGCCTTCGTGCTCGAGTTCCTTCAAGCGCTGAACGATTGCTGCTGTCTCCGGGGAGTCCTTGGTCAGTTCCGGTGCGATCTGGCTTACTTTTGCCAGGACCGTGGTTCTGCCTGAAACTTCGCTCATTAGAAAGCGGCGTTTGTTGCCTACGGATTCTGGGGGCACATGCTCGAAGGATTGCGTACACTTGCTGACCCCATCGATATGCATTCCGCCTTTGTGGGCGAAGGCGCTTCCTCCTACGTAGGGTTTGTTGGAGGGCACCGTCATGTTGCAGATTTCCGAGATGGCATAGACGGCTTCGGAGAGCTTCTCCAGGTTGTCGCTGCTGATGCATTCGTATCCTTGTTTCAGCTGCAGGTTGGGGATGATCACGCTGAGATCCGCATTGCCGCAGCGCTCGCCGATTCCGATGAAGGTTCCCTGGACCTGAGTGGCTCCCATGTCAACCGCCAGCAATGAATTGGCTACTGCGCAACCCATGTCGTTATGGCAATGGATGCCGATCTGGTGTTCGGGGAACAGGCTGACTATTTCCCTGGTGATGCTCTGGAGTTCACCTGGGGCACATCCGCCGTTGGTGTCGCAGAGGCAGAGCGAGTCCGCCCCGGCCGCTGCCGCCGCCTTCAGGACATTGATGGCGCAGTCTCGGTTGGCTTTGAAGCCATCGAAGAAGTGCTCCGCATCGAAGATCAGTTCCTTGTCCCGCTTCTTGAAGAAATTCACGGTGTCGTAAACAAGATCCAGATTGTTCTCTTCGCTGGTACGCAGGATTTCCCTGATATGCAGGTCCCAGGATTTTCCGAAAATGACCACCACATCGGTGCGCGCCTTTAGCAATGAGAGCACATTCTCGTCTTCCTCGACCTTGAGATTCTTGCGCCGGGTGCTGCCGAAGGCGCAGATTTTGGCATGGCGCAGCTTGATTTCAGCCGCGCGGTTGAAGAACTCGATGTCTTTTGGGTTGGAACCAGGATTGCCTGCCTCGATGTAGCTGACCCCGATGTCATCCAGAGCCTCGATGATATGCAGCTTGTCAGCCACTGAAAAAGATATTCCTTCGCTTTGGGCACCATCGCGTAGGGTGCTGTCAAATATTTGTATTTTCTTCATTGCGTCCTCACAGGAGACGATTCAAACCATTGATGTATGCCATGATGCTGGCTTCGATGACGTCCGTCGACAACCCACGCCCAATCACATTCTTGTCCCCGCACTTGATTTTTACGATCACTTCACCCAAGGCGTCATTTCCTTCCGTGACCGAGTTGATCGAGTAGTCCTCAAGGATATGGGGCGGAGCCGGAATCATCTTGTCAATAGCCTTGTAGGCGGCGTCCACGGGACCATCGCCTATTGCTACCTCCTCGAGCAGGTTGTCATTGTGCTGCAAACGTATCACCGCACTGGACGTGACATGGTTTCCGCAGTTGACCGTGAAGCGATCGAGCTTGAAGAAGTCGGGTTCCTTCAATATCTTGCGTCCTGCCAGGGCTTCCAGATCCTGGTCGGTGATGACCTTTTTCTTATCTGCCAGCTGCTTGAAGCGCTTGAACAGGTCGTCGACTGCATTTTTGCTCAGCTTGTAGCCGAGCTCATTCAGGCGTTGCTCCACTGCATGCCTTCCGCTATGCTTGCCGAAGACCATCGAATTCTTCATCAGTCCGATTGACTGTGGGGTCAAGATTTCGTAGGTCTCGCGGTTGGCCAGCACGCCATGCTGGTGGATGCCGGCTTCGTGGGCGAAGGCGTTGGTGCCGACGATTGCCTTGTTGATCGGGGTTGGCAATCCCAGCAGATTATACACCAGGCGGCTGGCAGGGTAGATTTGCGTCGTATCGATATTTGTATCGCAATTATAGTAGTTCCGGCGGGTTCGGAGTCCCATCACCACTTCCTCCATCGCGGCATTGCCTGCCCGTTCCCCCAGGCCGTTGATGGTGCATTCGATTTGCCCGGCTCCGGCCATGACTGCGGCCAGCGAGTTTGCGACTCCCAGACCCAGGTCGTTGTGGCAATGTACCGAGAGGGTCACATTCTCAATGCCCCTGACGTTGTTCTGCAGGTACTTTATCATCTCTATCATTTCGGCTGGCGTGGCGTAGCCGACCGTGTCGGGGACATTGACCACCGTGGCTCCGGCGGCAATCGCGGTCTCCAAGGCCTTGGCCAGGAACTCCTTCTCGCTGCGCATGGCATCTTCAGCCGAGAATTCAACCTCGGGCATATAATTCCTGGCGTAGCGGACCATTTCGTCAATCGTGCTGAGCACCTTTTCCTGGGTCATCTTCAGCTTGTACTGCATGTGGATGGGGGACGTTGCCAGGAAAGTATGGATGCATCCATTCTTGGCTCCGCGCAAAGACTCGTAGGCCGCGTCGATGTCCTTGGGTATCGCTCTTGCCAAGCTGCAGATCGTGCTTTCCTTGACGACTTTGCAAATTTCCTGGATTGATTCGAAATCACCTTGGGAGGCGATGGCGAAGCCGGCCTCGATGACATCAACCCGCAAGCGTTCCAGTGCCAGTGCGATTTCAATTTTTTCATTCAGGTGCATACTGCAGCTTGGGGCCTGCTCCCCATCCCGCAGGGTTGTGTCAAATATCTTAATGGTTCTCATATTTCCTACTAGCTCCTAAGTAATCTTCTGGTTTTTGTTATGGTGATTGAGGTCAGTCCTGGAACGCTGCGCCCTGGTCGGCAGAGGTCACGGATTGCGCATAGCGCTTTAGGTATCCGCTTAGCCCTTGCTGTTGGCGAAGAGTCATGCTTTGCCTGCGCCTGGACCATTCGTCTTCGGATAGTAGGGCATTGAGAGTGCCTTTGCTGATGTCGATGGCGATACGGTCGCCATCTTTAAGATAGGCGATAGGACCGCCGGCTTGCGCTTCCGGCGAGATGTGCCCGATCGCTGCTCCTCGGGTTGCGCCTGAGAAGCGTCCATCCGTCAGCAATGCCACTGAGCTGTCTAGGCCCATTCCTGCGATTGCCGAGGTCGGCCCCAGCATTTCACGCATTCCAGGGCCGCCTCGTGGTCCTTCGTATCGGATGACCACCACATCGCCGGTCTTGATCTGCTGCTGGTAGATGGCCGTGATCGCTGCCTCCTCGTTGTCAAAGACGCGGGCGGTTCCCTCGTACTTCAGCATATCGGCGGCTACGGCGCTTTTCTTGACGATGGCGCCATTTGGTGCAAGATTGCCGAACAACACCGCCAGGCCTCCGGTGGCTGAGCAGGGCTGTTCAGCTGCTGCGATCACACCTCGCCCTTTGCGTCCGGCCCCGGCCAGGTTCTCGCCTACGGTTTTGCCTGTGACTGTGATTAGCGAAGTATCCAGCAAGCCTAGCTTGGTTAGTTCCTTCATGACGCCGTAGACTCCGCCATCGGCGTACAAATCCTGCATGTGGTGCTTGCCTGCCGGTGCAAGGCGGCAGAGGTTTGGCACTTTGGCGCTGACCTCATTGACCAGCTGCAGGGAAAAAGGTATCTTCGCTTCTTTGGCGATGGCGGCAAGATGCAGGACGGTATTGGTGGAACAGCCAAGAGCCATGTCGACAGCCAAAGCATTGCGGATTGCAGCAGGCGTTAGGATATCAAGGACTTTCAGGTCACGCTGAACCAGTTCGATGATTTTTGCGCCTGCTTCTTTGGCCAGGCGGGTTCGGGCAGCATAGACTGCCGGGATGGAGCCATTGCCCCCGAGCCCCAATCCGATCGCTTCAGTCAGGCAGTTCATCGAATTGGCGGTGAACATTCCGGAACAGGAGCCGCAGGTGGGGCAGGCGCTTTCTTCCAGATTCATCAGCTTGTCTTCGCTGAGCTTGCCGGCCTTGTAGGCGCCGATGCCCTCAAATACACTGTTCAAATCCAGATAACAACCAGCGTCTTCTCCCTCGATGGAAAGCATCGCGCCACCACTGACAAAAATGGCAGGGAGATTAAGTCGGGCTGCGGCCATCATCATCCCAGGGACGATCTTGTCGCAGTTGGGGATGAAGACCAGGCCGTCAAAACAATGCGCACGGACCATGCATTCCACGCTGTCCGCGATCAATTCGCGGGTGCAGAGGGAGTATTTCATGCCGTTGTGCCCCATGGCGATGCCGTCGCAGACGCCGATCGTGTTGAATTCCATCGGCGTTCCGCCAGCGCTGAGCACGCCGCTTTTGACCGCTTGGGCAATTACCTGAAGATGGGCGTGCCCCGGGACGATTTCATTGAAGGAATTGACAATGCCTATCAAAGGTCTGTCGATCTCCCGCTGGGTCATGCCCATCGCCTTCATCAGGGAGCGGTGCGGCGCGCGTTCGACGCCTTTCTTAACGTTATCTGAATTCATAACTTTTTGTTCCTCAAGGGGATTCTGTCCGCCCCGCCCGGGATATTATGTTGCACGGGCGGGGCAACTGGGTGGTTATTCTTTATATTCCTTTTTCTTCCAGGTCATCTTGGCGCGTAGTTCTTCGCCGGTCTTTTCCATCAAGTGCTCTTTTTCCATCCGCCTCATCGCGTTGAAGTGGGGGCGATTGGCTTGATTTTCAAGGACCCAGTTGCGTGCGAAGGTGCCGTCTTGAATTTCGCCGAGGACTTTGCGCATTTCAGCCCGAACTGCATCGTTGATGATGCGTTTGCCGACTGTGTAATCGCCGTATTCGGCGGTGTCGCTGACCGAATAGCGCATGAAGGAGAGGCCGCCTTGCACCACCAGGTCGATGATCAGCTTCATCTCATGGAGGCATTCGAAATAGGCGCTCTCAGGCTGGTAGCCGGCTTCCACCAGGGTGTCGAAACCGGCCTTCATCAATTCCGTCACGCCGCCGCATAGCACAGCCTGCTCGCCGAAGAGGTCGGTTTCGGTCTCTTCCTTGAAAGTGGTTAGCAGCACGCCTGCCCTGGCGCCGCCGATGCCGGCAGCGTAGGCCAAGGCGGTCTCCAATGCCTTGCCACTGGCATCCTGCTGCACTGCTACCAGGCAGGGCACGCCTTTGCCTTCCTCAAATTCACTGCGCACGGTGTGTCCGGGTCCCTTGGGGGCGACCATGATCACGTCGATGTCCTTGGCAGGGGTGATTTGGCCGAAATGGATGTTGAAACCATGCGCGAAGGCCAGCGTCTTGCCGGCGCTGAGGTTCGGGGCGATCTCGCTGCGATACAGCGCAGCCTGCTTTTCGTCGTTGACCAGCACCATGATGATGTCTGCATTCTTTACCGCTTCGCCGGTGTTGGCGACTTTCAGGCCGCGGGCTTTGGCTTTTTCCTTGGATGGCGATCCCTCGTAGAGACCGACGGTGACGTCAACACCGCTGTCACGCAGATTCAAAGCGTGGGCATGCCCTTGGCTGCCGTAGCCGATAACCGCGACTTTCTTGCCTTTGAGAACCGAAAGATTACAATCTTTTTCATAATAGATCTTTGCCATGACACTTAAACTCCTTCTGGTTTTTTTATTAAACTTTTTCCGTTACTTTACGGTCAAACAGATGCATCGGGCTTCAAGGTCTTAGGACCTCGGGTAATTGCGGTCAAGCCGGTACGGCACAATTCAGCGATTCCGAAGGCACGCAAATATTCTACAAAGGCGTTGCATTTGGATCGCTCGCCAGTGATCTCCAGGGTCACCGAATCGTTGGTCAGGTCAACCACCTTGGCTCGGAATACCGACACGGCTTCCATCAGGCCCGCCCGGGACTCCTGGGAGATGTTCAATTTGATCAGCACCAGCTCGCGCATCACGGTGCCGGTCTGCGGCATCAGCTCAACTTTCTTTACATCGTGCAGCTTCTCCAACTGAAGAATGATCTGGCTCTTGACATGGTCGTCACCGCGGGCCACGATCGTGATGCGGGAGATTTTCGGGTCGTCGGTGACCCCGACCGAGAGACTGTCGATATTGAAGGCTCGGCGGGAAAAAAGACTTGAGACTCGCGTCAGCACGCCAGCTTCATTGTTCACCAGGATTGACAAGATGAATTCATCTGAGTTCATGGTATGCTCCTTTTCTTTATGCCTTGAGGATGATGTCTTTTATGGTTCCGTCCGGAGGGATCATTGGCAGCACTTTTTCGTCTTGGTCGATTGCTGCTTCAATCAGCACAGGTCCCTTGGCCGCGAAGGCTTTTTCCAGGGCTGGTTCCAACTCTTCGAGTGTACTGACACGCATTCCAGTGGCTCCGAAGGCCTCGACCAATTTGACGTAGTCGGTACGGCGTTCCAGGCTTGTATTGGAATAGCGGCAGCCGAAGAACAGGGTCTGCCATTGCCGCACCATGCCAAGGGTGTTGTTGTTCAGCAGCACGACCACCAACGGCAGCTGATGGGACACTGCCGTGACCATTTCATTCATGTTCATGTGGAAGCTGCCATCGCTGGTGAACAGAACAGTCTTCTTGCGATCGTTCCCCAAACAGGAGCCGATTGCTGCGCCCATGCCGAAACCCATGGTGCCCAAACCGCCGGAAGTCACAAAACTGCGCGGCTTGGAAAATTTATAGTACTGGGCGGTCCACATCTGGTGCTGCCCCACGTCGGTACAGACGACGCAATCCTTCGGCGCATGGCGGTTTACGGCTTGGATCAAGGTCTGTGGATTCAGCTCGTCCTTGGGCATTTCCAAGCGCCTGTCGGAGCTATTTCGGATCTTCTCCACCTCCTGGTGCCAGTCCCGTCGGTCGCAGGGCGGCAGCTCGTTGACCAGCTTCTTCAGCACCGACTTGACATCGCCGATCAACGACACGAATGCCGGGATGTTCTTGCTGATTTCAGAGGGGTCGATGTCGATATGGATGACTTTCTTTCCCTTGATATATTCCACCTTGTTGCCGGTAGCGCGGTCTGAAAAACGTGTTCCGATCGCGATCAGCAGGTCGGCTTCTGAGAGCACTCTGCTGGCGGCGAGCTTTCCATGCATGCCGGTCATGCCCAGGAAACGCGGGTGGTCGTGGCTGACTGCCGACAGCCCCATCATGCTGCTGCCAATTGGCGAGTCGATTTTTTCCGCCAGGGCCAGCAGTTCTTTGCTTGCATTGGAACTGACCGTGCCACCTCCGGTGTAGATGAATGGACGCTTGCATTCGCTGATCAGCTTGACTGCCTGGACAAAAGCCTCCTTGCCGTTCCTGTACTGTTGTGGCTCCACTGCGTCTTCGGCAGGTTCGTATTCGCATTCCGCCTGCTGGACATCTTTTGGAATATCGACAAGCACGGGGCCGGGTCGACCACTGGCTGCGATATCGAAAGCCTCGCGAAGCACCGAAGCCAGGCGACTGACGTCCTTGACAATGTAGTTATGCTTGGTGATGGGCATGGTCACGCCGGTGATGTCCACTTCCTGGAAGCTGTCCTTGCCGATTGCAGGGCAAGCCACGTTGCCGGTGATGGCCACGATTGGCGATGAATCCAGGTAGGCATTGGCGATGCCGGTGACCAAGTTGGTCGCGCCGGGACCCGAGGTCGCCAGGACGACGCCGACTTTGCCGGTCACCCGTGCGTAGGCATCGGCCGCATGGGAAGCTCCTTGCTCATGGCAGGTGGTGTAATGTTTGATGCGGTCGCTGGCTTTGTACAGTTCATCATAGATGTTCAGAACTGCACCTCCAGGATAGCCGAATACGGTGTCCACACCCTTCTCCAGAAGAATGCGGATGATCAATTCTGCTCCTTTTATTTTCATATATTGTCTCCAGTTGTTCTACGAGTTATGTTTTGGAAAGTGATGGAAAAGCGTCGGGACTAAAACTGTACTGGTACTGAGCAAATCGTAATTCGAGCAACGACAGCGACCAGCAGGAGCGGCTGTGGGCGCAGGACGCTAAGGACTCGATCTACGACTGACATTTTGCTTTTCATGGTACCTCCTGAGACACGTTGAATGATTTGGGAACAAAAAAAGCCCCGGCTGGTGTTTTTCCTGCCGGGGCTTCTTAAAATTTTCGGTTGGGTATCCTATTAACCTAAGAGTTTTCCGGCAAAACACGAAGAGCGCTAACGCCCAAAAGGACGATAACGCTAATAATAATGACGATGGTCGTGTTTGCCAGACTGATGGACATGATCAAAAAACTACCGAATGACTGAATGTCAACTAAAACGAAAAACAAACATTTTTACGAAACGAGCAATACTTTATCGTGCCAAAGCAACTTGTCAAGAGACGTTTTGCAAAAAAAGTAAAAAAAAGTTGTCAACCTAAAAAAGCAGTTGATGGCATGAACCAAATGATTTTCATGGTGTTTTTGGGGGACAGGGACATTGCAAGCATCGGAAGCTGCAAGGATTTTGACAGATGCAATGATTTTACTCCTGCCCGACCGCACGATGGCAAAAAGGGGCTTCAGATTTTTTTGCGAAACGCATTTGACAATGTCTTTTGCCTTTGTATATTAGCGCACATTCAAATCAGATTTCACGTTTCAGTTTTTGCAAGACTCTCTTTTTTATGCTTAAGAAATCCTTTGCAGCGGCTTACTTTTATTTTGGCTTTGCCTATTACTTTGCAGGCAGAGTCACGATGCTTTCCGCTGTAAACCGTCAGCTCGTAAAGGAATCGAATACGGACTAACGGACGAGAAGATTAAAAAATCAACCCGGCAGTGTAAAGCACACCTGCCGGGTTTTTTTATGTCCCAATAAATCATTGACTTTCTTAACCCAAGCAACACAGGAATTGATTATGATTATCGTCTTGAGAGAAAATTACGACCAGAAGCAGCTGGAGAATCTGAAGAAATGGTTGACCAACCAAGGGGTAAGCATCCATGAGTCCTCTGGTGTGCGTCAGACCATCCTGGGTTTGGTGGGCGACACCACCCATATCGATATCGACCTGCTTCATGCCTTGGAAATTGTGGAAGATGTCAAGCGCATCCAGGAGCCCTACAAGAATGCGAACCGGAAATTCCACCCTTTGGATACGGTGGTTGACATCAACGGGGTGAAGATTGGCGGTGGTCATTTCCAGATTATCGCCGGACCTTGTTCAGTGGAGAGCGAAGATCAGATTTTAGAAGTGGCGCAGGCGGTCAAGGCTGCCGGTGCGACCTTGCTGCGAGGCGGAGCTTTCAAGCCGCGCACCTCGCCCTATGCGTTCCAGGGCCTGCGTCAAGATGGCATCAAGTTGCTCCTGGAGGCGAAACGTTTGACTGGACTACCAGTGGTGACCGAGATTATGGACATCTCGCAGCTCGATGCCTTCGACGAGGTCGATGTGATTCAAGTCGGAGCGCGCAATATGCAGAACTTCGAGTTGCTGAAGAAATTGAGTACCTTGCAGAAGCCAGTGCTGCTAAAGCGTGGCTTGGCCAGCACAATTCAGGAGTTGCTGATGAGTGCGGAGTACATCATGTCCGGCGGCAACACCCAGGTGATCCTCTGCGAACGCGGCATCAGGACCTTTGAGACTGCAACCAGAAATACCTTGGACATTTCATCAGTGCCCGTGTTGAAGGGGTTGTCACACCTGCCAGTGCTGATCGATCCCAGTCATGCCACTGGAGTTGCCAAGTTGGTTCCCTCCATGGCTCTGGCTGCCACTGCGGCCGGCTGCGACGGACTGATCATCGAGGTACACAATGACCCGCCTCATGCCTTGAGTGACGGACCACAGTCGCTGTTGCCGGAGGTCTTTGCTGAGCTGGTCAAGAAGATCAATCGTGTACGCGCAGCAATCTTAGACAGCAGAAAAGAGGTGTAAAAATGGATATTGGCATTGTTGGTTTGGGTTTGATTGGCGGTTCCCTTGCCAAGGCGATCAAGAGCCGCACTGAACATCGAGTATGGGGTTTCGACGTGCTGGACACTGTCTTGCATAAAGCCAAGGCGGAACAGGTTATCGATGATGTGCTGATGCCGGAAAGGCTGGAAAAGTGCGATCTCGTCCTGCTGGCGTTGTTTCCGGAGACTACCCTCGAATGGCTACAGAAAAACTCTGGTAGTTTGCGTGTGGGAACCATTGTTGTGGATTGCTGTGGTATCAAGCAGGGAATTTGCCGTCTGGGATTTGAATTGGCGCAGCGGCATGGCTTCACCTTCATCGGTGGTCATCCGATGGCTGGGGTGGAGCGTTTCGGCTTCGAAGCCTCGAAGGCGGATCTGTTCCTGAACGCCTCGATGGTACTGACACCGGAAATCGGCATCAATCTTGAGGCTCTGGAGCAGAGCAAGGCTTTTTTTCTTTCCCTGGGCTTTGGCCGCATCACCATCTCCACGCCGGAAGAGCATGATCGGGTAATTGCCTATACTTCACAGCTGGCGCATCTGCTTTCCAGCGCCTATATCAAAAGCGACACTGCTTTTTTGCACTCTGGGATCTCTGCCGGCAGTTTCCAGGATATGACGCGGGTGGCGACTCTTCAGCCTGAAATGTGGGGAGAGTTGTTCATGCTCAATCGTGGTCCATTGTTGCAGGAACTCGATGGGTTGATAGATCGTCTCGGCGAGTACCGCCAGGCAATTGCTACCGACCAGCGAGCGGAATTGGTAAGGCTACTTGATGAAGGACGCGTCAAAAAAGCCGAAGTGAACAAAATAACTGCTGCTGGGCAAAACAGGAAGTAGCGCATCATGGAGCAACCAATTACTCCATAATAAAGGAGCACATGAATTATGAACAATGATATTCTGACCATCGTGCCAGGGCTAGTGGGTGGAATCCTCCCAGCTATTCCAGCCAAGGCGGAAGCACACCGAACCCTGATAGCCGCCGCATTGGCTGATCGACCAACACTGGTTCAGGGAATCAGTGGCGAAATCTCGGCTGATATTTCTGCGACTCTACAGGTCCTGTCCGCCCTTGGAATGACCTTTGAGAATACATCAGACGGACTGCGTGTGCAACCGCTAACAAGCATCCCTGACTTGGCGTGTGCCGACTGCGGCGAGAGTGGCTCGACGTTGCGTTTCATCTTGCCGGTGATTGCCGCTTTGGCTGACCGCGAACAGGAAATTACTGTTTGCGGACGGGGACGGCTACCGGAACGTCCCCTGAAGGAGCTGCTTGCGGTTCTGCGTCAGCATGGCGTCACAGTCGTACCGGAGCGATTGCCCTTGCGCATTTCTGGTGGATTGACTGCCGGGGATTACGAAATGCCAGGGAATGTCAGCTCCCAATATATTTCCGGGCTGCTCTTCGCCTTGCCTCTGCTGGAGTGCGAGAGTCAAATCCTGCTGACCACGCCCCTCGAGTCAGCAGGATATGTGGAAATGACACTGCAGACGCTGGAGAAATTCTCGGTTCAGGTCGAAACAATTTCTGGCGGCTGGCGGATTCCAGGTCGGCAGCAATATCGTTCTCCTGGGATCTTTGTGGTCGGTGGCGATTGGTCAAATGCCGCTCTTTGGTTGGCAGCAGGCGCAATGGCCCTTCCGGTCACGGTGACAGGTCTGGATTTGTGCTCCAGCCAAGGCGATCGGGCAGTAGTCGAGATTCTTCGGCGTTTCGGCGCCAAGGTCGAGTGCAAGGGCGATTCCGTTCGCGTTTCTCCAGCTGAGCTTACCGGCATTACCCTTGATGTGCGTGATACGCCCGACTTGCTGCCGGTTCTGGCGGTAGTTGCCGCCGGGGCTTCTGGAGTGACTCGATTTACCAACGCCGCCCGGTTGCGGCTCAAGGAGAGCGACCGCCTTGCGACAGTAGCGGCGTTGTTGCGGGCACTGGGCGGCGATGTGCAAGAATACCCGGATGCCTTGGAAGTGACCGGTCACGGTTCCCTGATGGGTGGGCGCTGTGATGCAGCCAACGATCACCGTCTTGTGATGGCCGCCACCTTGGCAAGCGTGCTGGCAAAGGACGAAATCGTTTTGAGCGACGCCCATGCAGTGCAGAAGTCATATCCCGGTTTGCTGGAGGATTTCCGCCGTCTAGGAGGAAAATTTTCTCTTCGATCCACAGGTTGACAGGATGCAGCATGGCAGCTGAATAATTACTCTAATTTTCATTTTAATAACAATAGAATAACAGGAAGGTGAAGAAGATGGACCTCAATGAATGTCGAGAAAAGATTAACGCCATTGATGATTCGATGCTGAAGCTCTTCGTAGAGCGGATGCAGGTTGCCCGCGATGTAGCGCAATATAAACAAGAACACCATATCCCAGTGAGCAATCCGACACGCGAGCGGGAGATATTGGTGCGTATGGCAAAAGCCGCTGGACCGGATCTGGGAGGCTACATCCAGCGACTCTACACAATGCTTTTCGAAGTCAGTCGGGCATACCAGCACGAATTGAAGCAGCCCAATGGTGGAATCTCCACTCAGATCAAGAAAGCCTACTCGGATACACCCGCAGAATTCCCGAATATGGCGACCGTGGCGGTACAAGGCACTGGCGGCGCATATTCCGAATTCGCGGCCGAGCGCTTCTTCGGATTGCCGGAGATCACCTGGGTGCGGAGTTTTTCAGGTGTCGCCCAGGCGGTGGAGAAGGGCTTGTGCAAATACGGCATCCTGCCGGTGGAAAACAGCAATTATGGCACTGTCGGTGCGGTATATGATTTGATGCAGCAGCATAAATTCCACGTGGTGCGGAGCTTGAAGCTGCATATCGCCCATGCACTTTTGGCACTGCCAGGAGCCAAGCTGGAAAACATCAAGGAGATTGTCTCGCACGAGCAGGCTTTGGGTCAGTGTGAGAAATTCTTGAATGCCCACCCGTCCATCAAGGTCACCGCTGTGGAGAACACTGCTGTTGCCGCGAAAATGGTGGTGGAATCGAATCGCAATGACATTGCAGCGATTGCTGGCAAGAACTGCGCGAAGCTTTACAATCTGGCTGTGCTTAGCGATGACGTGCAGAACAGTCCAAACAACTACACACGTTTCATCTGCATCGCCAAGGATCTGATGATCTTCCCGGGAGCCTCACGAATCAGCCTGCTGCTCTCCCTGCCGCATCGACCCGGAGCACTGTATTCGGCTATCGCCAAATTCGCCGCATTGGGCCTGAACCTGCTTAAACTCGAGAGCCGTCCCATGCCAGGAAGCGATTTCGAATTCCGCTTCTATTTCGATATTGCCGTCACAGATCGCTCCCCAGCAGTCCTGCGGTTGATGGATGAGCTGGAGGCGGAACTGGAAAACTTCACCTTCTTGGGCTGGTACAGCGAGGTTTGATGAATGCTGAATGCGGGATGCGGGATGCGGGATGCGGATGAAAACATGAAAAATTTTCGAGAATCCTATGCCTTTTCGCTAGCGAAACGTGATGGTTTTCAGGGAAAAGGTCAACGTCCCAAATCCCAGTCCCAAATCCTCCAGTCCCGCCACAAATAGGCATGTCACATGGTTTTTGAGTACGAAAACGTGTAAAAATTCCGTGAGACCTGTGACTCTTCAGCATATGAAATGCGTTGGTTGTCTTTTCGAGAAAACAGGCTAAGAAAAGCGATACTAAAGCTTCATAGCCCATTGAGTTGCCGAAGTCAGTGCGATTGCAAGCGAATAACTCCAAAATGTTCCAATCAACACATACTCGGCCTGTTGTCGCGTCTTCTTTGCCTCTTCAAATCGAAGAATGGACTTGGCAGTAACGAGAAATCCGATACCGGCTGGGTAGCCGATGAAAATAAAGAGGAAGATCAATGCCCGCTCGAGTCGACCAATCCATACGCCCCCATCAATCAATCCGTCGGATTCCAGTTGGTTCTTTTCAGGAATTGGTAATGTTTTTATGAATTTACCCACAAAGTCCCCGGCACCCTGAACCGTGGCGAAAAAACCACCAATAGCGATCAAAAGCCTAAAACCGAAACCCGTGAATGCTGGCGCCCCCACAGTGTGCTGCAACCCTAAAGCAATCACGACAAGCCCTCCAATATGAGCGGCCTGTTCCGCAGCAAAGGCTTTGTACGTGTCCGAGAAACGCATTGCGACTGCATCAATCAGGAAATGAACACAAAAAACAGCAAGCGGAAGCCGCCAAAAACTCCACATTTGCAAAAATAAATATGCGACAACCGCATGGATGAAGCTATGCAGTGCCAAGAAAGGTATCGCCTGCTTGCGTTTTTCAAGGTAAGCAGGTTGCAAGAAAAAGTCAACGAAAAAATGCGCGGAGATTAACAATGCAAGGACTTTTTCCATTGATGTTTTCCAAATCGGACAGCGTTTCTATGAGTTACCTTCTAATAGCAAGCTCTAGGGCTTGCTTTCTACAATAGCAACCTCTAGGGGTTGCATTTGTCGATTGCAATCTTCAGAGGTTGCATTTTTCGGCATGGTCTTCGTAGTTTTCTTTTATTTTTGCTTCAACAAATTCCAAAGCTCCTTGGATTGTATTCCAATGTGCACGAGACAGCGCTTTGCCCACAGCTTGGCGGGTCAGTCGTTCTTCTGTATTGCTTAGGATTGACCATTGTTCTGCTATTTTCTCTTGCGTCCATTCCATAAGGGCACCATATACTGCCCGTGCTTCAACTGTCGTCCACTTCGTAACAAGACAATCCAGAAGCGGCACGAGACCACCGCCAAGCCATCGTTCCGCTGCGATATCGCTTTCAGTCGCATAAGTCAAACGACTGTCCTTTTTCATGGCATCGAGAGCCTTTCCCGAATGGGAAAAAGCGTCGCCTCGGGAATCAGAAATGCTATGTTCAACAATGTTTTCGACCGTGCCTGTTCCAATCGCGATGCGTGTGTCAAATTTAATTTTAGCACTCTTGTCGGAAAGAGATCGCAAGCCAGCACGCATGAAGAGGGCGGCCCTCAACGCCAGCTCCGGTTTGGCAAGCAGCCATTGCCAGCTATCATGACGGAAGGTATCAAGCTCGCCAATAGTGGAATCTTGGTGCACGCTTTCAAACTTTTTCGCCAACTGACGCAAGCTCTTCATGGCGAAAATACTTTGTTCAGGCGACATCTGGGAGGATTTTACAAGATCGCCAGTCAAAACAGCATATAGTTTATTTCTCATGCGTGCCTCTTTTGTCTGATGCTGAATGTTGGGGTTCGCGTTTCAAACCCCCTTGAATTGGAACACATGGCATGTAAGGGCGAAAGGTTTTTCGCCCCTACATTTGTGGCAAGAGATCGAATTGGGTATGTTTTCCTGCTTTGATTTGGAAGGCTTTGATGCTACCCTTGAAGCAGGACTGGAAGTTTCCGTCGTGTCCAAAGACCGGAGCTGAATTGATGTAGCGTGTTGTGGGCGAGACGGGTGCGGATGCCACGATGGCGCCGTTGATCGCAATGGCCATTTGCTTGGAATCGTAGATTGCTGCAATGTGGTACCAGGTGTCGGGAACGAGCGGCGTGGGAGTCGCAACCGGTGTGTCCTTGAGGCGGGTGAAGGTCAGGTTGAGCTGGGGATCCAAGGCGATTTCTGCGGTGCCGTTGAGGTCGGCGAAGATTACTTGCTTAGCATCGGTTCGCTGTGGTTTGAGCACGCATTCGATGACGTATGGGCCGTATGGCATCGCGCGTGTTGGGAGTGCGAGGATATCGTCGATTCCATCAAATTCCAGCACGTTTGTTTCTGTGCCATCCGGTAGGGTTTGCGTTATTTGTTTCGGGTTGTTTTTCGGATCGTTCAGCCACCACTTTTGTGGGGTTGCCCCGATTTTGATCGGGGTTTGGTGGGTTGATGAGAGGAAGAACCGTTGGTTTTTCGGGTGTTTTGCGAAGTCGTAGCTTAGGGTAAGGATTTGGTTTTTGTTGAGGTTGAGGACGTTGACATCCACTTCGTTTGAACGAGTTTGCGGCGTTGACCAAATTGGCCAGATTTCATCAAGGTCGCCCGTGTGTACGATCACGGGTTGCGGGATGGTTTCCGGATCTTGGTCTTCGTAGTTGAGGACTGGGTTTGACCATGCGTTTTTGTTGGCGGTGCCTGTGGTTCGTGCGACATAGAAGTCGATTTGCGCATGTCGTTGTGTTGGGAGCGGGATTTCCAGTGTGTGCCTTGGCGCCTTGAGGAGTTGGAAATCCCTGGTTGCGACGGGGAAGCCATTGCGTAGGATTTCCACTGTTCCCGCATGGCACCAGGTTTCCATCGTGACCAGGGCAACCAAGGCGCCTTCTTTCGTGGCGAGCTTGAGCTGGGGAGTCACGTAGGATATTTCATCCCAGGCGACTCGAACCGGGCGGAGGTTTTCAAGTTTTGCGTACCTGATGACGACCGGTGGAAGTTGCCTATTGATTGGCTTTTGAGGATTCAGGTGATCGGTCAGGGTGGCATGGACGGTGAAGGCATCCAGCCAATTGAAGGTATCGATGGCATTGATCCGCCAGGTATGGGCGAAGGTTTCCTTGCCATCCAGTTCGAGGGGCGGGAATTCCTTGATGGTCTTGCCATCGAGGTCTTTCAGGATGAGGGTCAACGTTGCTGGTTGCGTGGTGAAAGAGGGGATGACTGCGTCGATCGTGAAATCAGTTCCGAGCAGGAGTTCGTCACGATAGGTGAAAATGGGTTGTGGCGGTCTTGGAGGCGTAGCGGTTTCTCGCCAAATGTCAGCGTATGCCTGATTGATTTTCAGCAGTGCTGTCCTGTTCACTGAAGACGGTTCGAATTGCGTGTGCTCTCCGTAGTCGTTCCAGGTTGTAATGCAGACCCATTCCGCATTTGTTTTGATTGCTGCGTTCCAGTTGTCCCTTGTGGTCTTGCTGTTTAGGAAAGGTCTGTAGAACCCCGAGTTATGGCCGATGTATCCTGGGGTGACTCCTGCGACGAGGATGGCGTCTGGCCTAGCGTTTTTGATTGCAGTTCTTGTGTTTTCGTACCTGATGAATTGCTCTTGGAGGGTGAATCCATTGCATCCGAAGTCGTAGATGCCGTCAAATATCTCCAGAGTTTTTTCGATCGGTTGTGTTTGTGTCCAGTTTCTGCTTTCGTGGATTGGCTTTGCGAGGATATATGGCTTGAGGTTGATTTCGTCCAATTTGGCCAGGACGGATTTCCAGGTTTCGTGCGGGATTGCGAGGGTATAGACGAAGATGACAAGCTTGTTGTCTATCAGGCACGCATTGGGGTGATCCTTGTAGGTGGTGATGAAGGTTTTGAGTTCTTCGAAGAGGCTGTCGTGGTCAAGATTGCCGTCAACACAAAGGGCGATCTTGAATGGCGTGCCTTCTGCTTCGCGGTAGAATCGCGATAGTACTGAGGTGAATTGCCTGAATGCGTCAACGCAGAATCCATCGAATCCGAATTGAATTGCAGTTCTGATTTGAGAATGGATGCCTTCCCAGGTTCCTGCGTCGTCCTGAAGGTTTTTATGGTCGAGGGATCGATCCGTGAATGGGTTTGCAATGCCTTCCGGTGCGTTGGCAATGTTGTCGAACCCGTTTACGTGATCGAATCCCCAGGCGACGTAGTGCGCCCACAGCATTTTTGTTTGTTTCCAGTTCTGCATGGCGAACGCATTGGTGCCCGTCAGGATGAACAAGACCAGGAAAGGAAAAATCGATCTCATTGTGCAACAAACATCAGAAAAGAATGAATTTCGGCTCGACTAGTGGGTTCTGGATCGGGTATTTCCCTGGGAGGACGCAAAACATTGCCTTGCGTTTGAGGATGGAGTCCAAAAGCTCGCGCTTGCCGAAGATCGGGGCGATGGAGGTCTGGCGGCGGATTTGGATCTTGACCGTCTTTCCCCTGAATGGCGCGGGGATGTTCCAGATGAACGGCGACCATCCACGGGTTCCCAAGGAGGTGGTATCCAAGGTGATTTCGGTGAACAGCTCGTCTGTTTCGAGCTGGATTGCCGTTGCGTTGAGGGGGATGCTGATCGTCGATGATTGGGTGATGGTTCCCGCGAAGTTGTCGAGTCCTTCGCCGTCGTGCCTGTCGATATCAAGGACATTTGGCGATGTGAAAGCGAAGTCGCCTATGATCCAGGCTGGCGGCATGAAGACGAGCTTGAAGTCCTCTCCCTGTTCAAGTTTCAGGGTATGGGTGCCTGGTTGGAGTGTGATTGGTTTTGAGATCGCGTAAAGTTCCTGGAATCCGTGGGGGAGCAGGGTTGCTTCCTGTTCCGCGATTTCGATTGGTTGTCCGTCAATGGAGACACTTGCCGGGTCGTGGTATGTCCTCAGCGCGAATTGAACGGTTAGTTTGTTTTTGACTTCCAGTGTTGTCTCGTTTGTTTCGAAAGTGGGTCTTGCGATATTCGGCCGGTCTCGCATGATCGTCCATGGGTATGCGATGTGGATATCGCGTCCATAGAGGGTAAAGTGTCGTTTGACTCCATTTGCATTGAGGATCAGGTTTCGTTGCAGCACTTCGTCGTGGAGATCGAGTACCGCGATCGTTCCGTCGCTGTAGGATTTGACAAAGATGTTATTTGCCTTTGTGCCGTCCTCGTTGGTGACCAGCGCCTGCTTGGGCAGGTATTCATCCACGTATTCGACGAGGTCGTTTGGATCTTTGAAAGTGAGGTTGGCGTTTTCGAGGTGGAATCCAAGCTTAGACGGGTTTACGACCTCGATTTCGTCTGTTGCTTGCTCGTCGTGATTGATCAGGTGCCATTGGATTTGTGCGCTGACGAGGAGTTTGAGCAGGGGATTGATGTCCACAAGGTCGAGCGGGTATCTGACTGCGAGTTCCGGAATTCGCTTGAGCTTGGTCAGTTTGGCGAATTGGCGTGCGTCATGTGCGAGGAATTCCAGGTTGTCGGTGAACCAGGGCTGGTCATCCGAGCACGGATTGAACCAAGTTGGCTTTCCGACGTTTCCCCTGAAGTCAATCTGGCTTACTGCCATGACATACCTGTCAATTCCGTGGAGTGCGCATAGCGCTATCATTTGCCTGAGTCTTGCGGGCGGCAGGTCGGCGGGACCGAGCGCGAAGAGTTCTGCGAGTCCTCCGTTTTGGTTTGCCTCGATGCCGTACCTGGCGGTGGCGAATGTGAGCCATTCAATCGTATCGAGGGTTGTCCTGGTTGAGATTTCGTCAAGTCCCGGGAGCGAGAATCCGGCAATCGACGACAGGGGATCTCCGTTGAATCGCTTTGAGCCTGACACGGTATGTTCTCCCATCAGGTGTCCTGTCAGGAGGATATTGTGCTCGTCACACCAGGTTCTGAGCGGATCGAAGTACACTTTTCGGAATTGCTTCCCGATGAGCAGGCTGTGGTTTTTCTGGAAGTCGGGATGGTCCAGGTCGTCCCTGAGGTTTCGTCCTGTCATCGCCAAGTAGTCGTCTTCCAGCCCGTTCCACCATGTGATTTTGAGCGTGTCCTTCGTGCTTTGCTCGGTGTACTCTCCGCAGTATCCCGGCGACGGTTCGTCAGTAAAGATTCCCTTGATCAGCGTACCGAAGTGCTTTCCCAGCCTCTGGAAATACTTTTCGTGTGTATTTTCGATAAAGAAGGCGACTGCTTCCGGGTTGAGCAAATCCGGGAATTTTGGGTTATATACGATTTCGAAGGATTTGGATCCATCCTGATTTCGTTTTGCGTGCAGGGTTTTGAGCTGGAAATCCTTTGAGTGCTGCATGGTTTTGCCGCCGCATTGTCCTGAAGGCCAGTTGAACTCGTCATAGAGCCAAATCGCCTTGTAGCCAAGTTTTTCGGCGGTTTCGACGATATTCTGGCAGCAATCGAACCATTCATCCTCCAGGTATTCGAGTTCGCAGCCAGACCTCGGGTAGATCAGGTACTGCTCGATGCCGGCCTTCTTGAACATTTTAAGGGTATAGGTGATCAGTTCCAGGTCGGGTTTGCCCGTGATGGCGCCCATTGGGATCAGTGGATTCAACATGGCGATTGCTCCTGTTTGGTGGTTACTTCAGGATACCGAAGCGGTACACTGTCCTGTGTTTATAGGTTTGGTTGGGTTCGAGTCTGGGGGAGGGGAAGTTGGCGTGGTTGGGCGAGTCCGGCCAAAGCTGGGTTTCCAGGCAGAATGCGCCGTAGCGATCGTATGCCGTGCCGGATTTGCCAATGCTCGAGCCGTCGAGCCAGTAGCCCATGTAGAATTGAACGCCGGGCTGGTCGGTATCGACTTCCAGCGTGATGCCCGTCCTGTAGGAGACGACGGTGAAGACCTTTTTCCGGAATATTCCCGCCTTGTCTGCGATGACGAAGTTGTCGTCGAAGGCGATTGGCAGCTGGGGATCGCCGTAGATTTCCTCGAACGTCCGTCCTTTTGAGAGGTCGAAAGGCGAGTTTTCGACTGGGAGCGTCACGCCTGTTGCCGAGAGGTTTTTGTCAACCTGGGTATGCCCTGTGGCGATCGACCAGACCTTGTGGTCCTTGCATTCGTTTGCATTTTCGCCATTGAGGTTGAAGTAGGTATGGTTTGTAAGGTTGACGACGGTTGTCTTGTCTGTATTTGCGGTATAGTCGATTTCGATTTCGTTGTTGTCCGTGACGCGATAGACGACCTGGACGTTGAGTTTTCCTGGGAATCCCGCATCGCCGTCCGGGCTTTCCAGCGTCAGTTTCAGTGTTTGCCGATCGACTTGCGTTGCGTTCCAGAGCCGTCTTCCGTAGCTTTGTCCGCCGTGCAGGGTATTGGACCTTCCGTTTCCGTCGTTGATTTCCAGGTTGTATGTTTTTCCATCAAGGACAAATTTCCCGTTGGTGATCCTGTTTGCGACTCTTCCGATCAGAGCGCCGAGGAAAGGACCATTGGGTTCGTATTGCGCCGGATCCTTGTATCCGAGGGCGACGTCCACGAGGTTTCCGTTCTTGTCCGGAGCCTTGATCGCGACGATTGAGCCGCCCATGTCCGTGATCTGTACTTGGAAGCCCTTGTTGTTTTCGAGGGTGAACAAGTGTGCCTGCCGACCCTTTGTCGTTGTGAAGAAATTCATAGTTGCTTACCTTGTTTCGAGTTCGTTTTCTTTTGTTTCTTGAGAAGATCCCTGAGGTTTTCGGCCATGAAGCCGACATCGTCGCAAAGCGCCTTCCAGTTCATCCAACGGTTTTCCCAGAACCCGCGGTTTCCACAGAATCCGCCGAGCATGATTCCGGCTTCCTTTGTCTTTTCGCGGATTGTGTCGATTGCCTGGATGATTTCCGGGTCGTCGAATTGACCGGGTTTTCCGTATGATGTTGACAGGTCGTATGGTCCTATGCAGACGCTGTCGATTCCCGGGACGGCGAGGATTTTGTCGATATTCTGTACTGCTTTCCTATGTTCGATTTGAATGATGACCAACGGGTCGTCCTTTGACATTTCGACATAGTCCGCGATTGGGATTTTGTTGTAGTTGTTTTGCCTTCTTGTTGCGAATCCCCGTTCGCCGCCATGTACGGGATACCTGCAGGCCTTGACGGCTTCCCTTGCGATTTTGGGGGTATTGACCATGGGGATGATCACGCCTGCGGGTCCCAGGTCCAGGATTGGCTTGAGTAGGTAGTTGACGTTCCAAGGCACCCTGACGAATGGCGCGCAGCGGGTTCCCTTGATCGCCATGAGCATCGCCTGCACGTCTGTGATGGTCATCGGCGAGTGTTCCATGTCAATCCAGACAAAATCCATTCCCGAGTCTGCCGCCAGCTCAGTCATCGATGGATCGAACATCGTGATGACCATGCCGTAGGCAGTCTTGCCGGATTGGACGGTTTTTAAGAAATACTCGAGGTTGTTGACTTTCATGCTATGCTCGCTTTGGTGGTGAGATTTTGTCGATGAACGTTGTCGCCAGCCTGTATGCCGGTTCCGCCATATCGTGTCCGTAGCCTTGGATTTCGTAGTGTGTGACGTCTTGGTGTCCGTTGAGGATCAGCATTCTCCTCAGGTATGCGTTTTCGTCCGTTCTTCCTGCCATTTCCATTTCCTTGTCTCCTGTGACAAGCAGGATTGGGGGCAGGTTTGGCGTATTGGCGAAGAAGAGCGGCGCGTACTCGTCGATCGTTGGCTGCAGGATGCCGATATGTTGTTCCGCCCTGATTTGGAAATGGGTGATGCATTGTCCCGAGAGCGGGATGATTCCTTTGATCTGGGTATAGTCGCATCCGAACTTGCGCAGGCGTTTCGGATCCATGGTCAGCATCATCGTCAGGTAGGCGCCTGCGGAAGCCCCGGAAACAAAGACCCTGGTCGGATCCCCGCCGTACTTGCCGATGTTCTTGAATACCCAGGCGACGGCTTCCGTGGCGTCGTCGATGCACTCCTTGGCGGACATGTTGTCCGGCTGTGCTGCCAGGCGATAGCCGACCGCGACGACAATCGTGCTTTGGAGCGGCGTCTTGAGCAGCTGGGGCGGGGTGTGCTTGGCACCTCCCGTCAAGCCGCCGCCATGGAACCAGACGATGACGGGTGCGTTCTTGGGTTCGTCGTGCGCTTGGATATCAAGCACGCAACGATTGCAGTTTTCGGAAACGTAGAAAGATTCGTCTTTATACTTGATGTCTTTGATCAGCATCGTTTACTTCCTTATGGTCGCTTGAATTCACAGGGGACGTCAGTCTGGCAGAGTCCGCATCCGATTCCGAAATCCATCCAGCCGTAGGTTTCCAGCCTGGTTTGTGCTGGAAACAGGTTCTTCTGGTAGTCAAGGCACTTTTGTTTGTCACGCTCCAAAAGCGATTTTCCGATTGAGTTGGCGGGACATCGTCGTGCGCATTTCCCGCATTTCAGGCACCAGGCTGTCGGATCGTCCCCGTATGGTCGTGCTGTTGGTTTCGTTTCCCATTGGGTGACGACGCTTCCCAGGCGGTGGGCGACGCCCCTCTCGGTGATCAGTCCACCGGAAAGACCGAATGTGCCCAATCCTGCGACAAATGCGACATGGCGCTCAGACCAGCGGGATTGAAGTCGCTGAAGGGATTTGCCGTAGTCGTCAAGCATGAATGGTGCGACTGCGGGATGTCCCTGTTCTTGCAGGAAGCGCGCCAATTGGTTCCTGACGTTTTGCAGTGCCTGGTCTCCGAAGGATCGGGTTCTTGCCCAATGGTAGCCCGGCTTCTTGGTTTCCCGTCTGTTTTCCTCCCTTGCGATTTGCGCTACCGGGAGTACAAAGGAGATCACAGTTTTCGCCGTGGCTGTTTTATCGGCCAGGTTGAGCGCTTCCTGTGGTGTCCAATGGTCGGGTCCGATCAGGGACTTGAAGGTCTCGAACCAGTTGTCGTCAGCGCTGGCGAATGCGACCAAAGGTGGTTCGAAGAAACTATTTGCTCCTGTTGCGTAGTAGAGGTGTTGGATTTCCTCTTCGATGATATCTTTGGTGATTTGCATAGTTATCCTCAGGCAATAAAGGTGAAGGTTTCTCCAGGAGACGCATTGAAGACGGTATTTTCTTTTATTCCCGGACCTGCGATTTTCACGGTCGCGGTCGATGTTGCTTTGATTGTCAACGATGTAACGCTGCCGTTTTTCCAGGTGGCATCCACGATGAAACCGCCTCTTGCCCTAAGTCCCTTGAAGGAGCCGTCTTTCCATTCATTGGGGATTGCGGGGATGATTCTGATTGCGTTGGCGTGGGATTGGATCAACATTTCGGCGATGCCTGATGTTCCTCCGAAGTTGCCGTCAATTTGGAATGGTGGATGCGTATCCCAGAGGTTTGGCAGTGTTCCCTTTGCGAGGAGTGTTGTGAGTACGGCATAGGCATGTTGCCCATCCTGGAGTCGCGCCCAGGCATTGAGTCTGTGCGCCATTGCCCAGCCAGTTGACTTGTCACCTCGGTTGGTCAGGGAGACCTTGGCTGCTTCCATCCACTCTGGATTGGTCTCGTTGATGAGCGAACCTGGTGAAAGCCCAACAAGATGCGAAATGTGACGGTGACCCCATTCGCCAATGTCACCGTAGTTCTCCTCTTCGCGGAACTCCTTGATCTGACCTGATTTGCCGATGAGAACAGGATCCAACAAAGGAAGGCGGCGATTGATCTCACGCAGGAAATCATCAGGTTCGATCTCAAGGAGCTTGGCGGCGTTGAGAGTGCACTGGAAGATTTCAGCGGTCATCTGCTGGTCAAAGGCGCAACCGCGAGTCGCATAGGCTTTCCCGTCATGGTATTGCTCCGGCGAACTTGACGGGTAGATGAGGAATTTGCCCTCGTGCTCTTCCAGGCAATTGTTGAGGAAGCTGGCCATGCCGCAGAGTATCGGATAGATTTTCCGGAGGATGTCGATATCGTTGGTGAAGGCATAGAGTTCCCAGAAGAGAATCGCGGTGAGTCCTCCCGTACCTGGTCCAGAGTGCGAGCGTGGTCTTGGCGAGCTGATCGTGTAAGGCCAGGCGCCGACGCCGATTGCCCAACCGGGATCCTGGAAGTCGCGGTCCGGGTACAAGGTCTTCAGGTAATCCCTGGCGCAATCCTTGGCTGCGGGGAGAAATGCCAGGAAGTAGTCCAGGTATGATTCGAAGAGTTCCGCCAGGTTGGTGGTGAAAACCGGCCAATAGTTCATCTGGATGTTGATGTTATGCCAATATCCTGCGCTCCAGGGCGAGCAGTCGTAAACATTCCAGATTCCTTGAAGGTTGGCGGGAAGCGTCATTCGCCTTGAAGAGCAGATTAGCAGATAACGCCCGTACTGGAAATAAAGCTCTTCCAGGTATCGCGAAGGTTGCCCGTCCTGATGGCTTTTCAACAGGCTGTCAGTCGTTTGCTCTGGGTTGAACTCACCGCCCAGGTCTATCGATGCCCTGTTGAAAAGGCTATGGTAGTCAGCCAAATGACGTTTTCTAAGGGCGTCAGCGTCAGCTTCAAGTGCTTGTGCGATCGTAGCTTGGACTCGTTCGTGCGGATGGGGGTAGGGGGCGAGTTTCTTGCCGGGATCTTTTTCAAGGAATACCCGGGATTCGAGCTTGTAGTTGGTTCCGCAGGTGAAGAAGATGGTCACGGCATCGGCATCTTGAATGATCAATTCACCATTTTTCGCGGAGACGGTTCCTTTTTTTGTTGTCGCGACGAGTTCTGCCTCGAAGTCAATGGCGTAGTAGTCCATCCGTCCTTTGATGGCGATGGCGTTTTTGCTTGCGGTTACAGTCGCTGATTTTCCCTTTCCATCACCGGGAGTCGAGCCGAAGTTTTTCAGGAATGGAACCTGAACGAAGATTTTGGCGTTGATTGCCGCCGGCTTTGACGCATTCAGGTTGACTACGGCGATTCGATCAGGGTAGGAGAGGAAGTATTCCCTGGTGAATTCAGTGTCGCCAACTTTGTATTTCGTGGTTGCGACAGCGTCATTGAGCGAGAGTTGCCTTGTGTACTCGGTTGCGTTGCCGTGGTCGAATTGGATGAAGATTTCTGCAAGGTTATTGAGTCCTTCCGGGTACGGATTTGCCAGTGAGTTTTCGGTGATTTGGATTCTTTCGGTTTTGAGTCCACCGAATACATTGGCGCCGAACCAGCCATTCCCCAAGGGGAGCGACCATTGTTCCCATCCTGATTCCTCGTCCTTGTACGCACGGGAACCCGTGAGGATGTCGTAGGTGCCATCCTCTTTCAGGATTGCTGGCGGGCGTGTCCTGGGGTGGCTTTGCGGTGCTGGCGAGGAGTAGCGAAGGATGTAGGGTTTCATAACTCGTTGCTATTCATCGATATTCCAAATAAAGGTTCCTGTATCCAGGAAATGTCGTGTTTGCTGGACGGATTGCTGGGATTTGCGCAATACGGCTTCGTGTGTATTGAAGGCGTTGTGCGGGGTCAGGATGGCGTTGTCGGCATTGAGCAGGTACGCCAATGGCGAATCGTCAGGGCGCGAATGCGTCGAATGGCTCCGCAATTGAGGACCGAGGGCGGTCTCCGAATCGTAAACGTCCAAGCCGACGCCACCCAGAAGGCCAGCCTTCATGGCAAAGACAATATTCTCCAAAGGCGTGAATTCGCCGCGGGCGACATTGACCAGAAGCGCGCCAGGCTTGACCAACGACAGCCTCTCGCGGGTGAAATAGCCGTGATTCTCGGGGTTGAGAGACATCGATACGGCAATGATGTCAGCCCAGGGCGCCCCTTCTTCGTAGGAAACGTACTCCAAATCGTCAAGGCGACGGATGGGGTCGATGCCTTGGACCTCCATGCCCAAGCCTCGCCCGATCTTCACAATCTCGGTGCCAATCCTCCCGACTCCGATGACAAGCAGGTTTTTGTGCTTGATTTCAGTGCCGGTCAAGCCGTCGCGATGGAATGTCTTGAATTGCTTGATCTGGGTAGGGAGCTTGCGCGCCAGCGCCATCCAAAGCGTAAGCGCCTGCTCGGCGACGGTTCGGTTGCAGTACAGGGGCAAGTAGCCGCAAGGCAAGTCGGGACAGTTGGCGGCAATCCGGTATCGGGTCAAATGGTCAAATCCTGTGCTTCTGGTCAGGATCGCCTTGAGCTTGGGTGCCCATTCGACGGGGATTGCAGATTGAGTCCTTACCGAAATGATCGGGGCTGGGGGCTGCGAAAAGTCAGCTTCCTGAATTGTCTTCCATGAAAAATCAGCCTTCAAATCCTCGGCTCCAAAGGAAATCAACGCTTTGCGTTCCTCTTCGAACGCCTCGAAAAAAAAGATGTTGTTCATGGTTGTTTAATATAAAGTAATCAGGGTCGATTGAGCGCTCGGTGCGCGATGTCTCGTCGGAACTGGACTCCATTCCATGTGATCTTGTCAACTGCCTTGTAGGCATTGTCAACGGCGTCCTTGATTGTATCGCCCAAGGCGGTGACGCCGAGGACTCGTCCGCCTGAGGTGACGACCTTGCCGTCGATTTCCTTTGTTCCTGCGTGGAAGACGACGGCACCCGTTTGTTCCGCCTGTTCCAAGCCCTCGATGACATCGCCTTTGGGATAGCTTCCAGGATAGCCATTTGCCGCCATGACGACGCAAACTGCGGGCTTTGGCGACCATTTGAGCGCCATGTCCGCCAGGTTGCCGTCCGCCAGCTTGATTAGTGCCTCGACCAGGTCGCTTTCCAGCCTCACGAGGATCGCCTGTGTTTCAGGATCGCCGAAGCGGACGTTGAATTCCAGGATTTTTGCTCCCTTGTCCGTAATCATCAGTCCGGCATAGATGATTCCCCTGAAGTCGAGTTTGTCTGCCTGGACTCCTTTCAGGAATGGCTTGAGCACGGATTTGTCAATGGTTTTCCAGAGGTCGTCCGTGACGACTGGTGCCGGCGAGTAGGCTCCCATGCCGCCGGTATTGGGTCCCAGGTCGTTTTCCAATGCACGCTTATGGTCCTGGGAGGACGCCAGCGGGATGATGGTCTTGCCGTCGCATAACGCAATGATCGATGCTTCTTCGCCGAAGAGGCATTCTTCCAGCAGGACTCTCGCTCCCGCCTTGCCGAACGTGCCCGAGAAGCAAGCCTTGATTGCGCTTTCCGCCTCGGCGACCGTCGATGCGACGATCACTCCCTTGCCTGCCGCAAGTCCGTCCGCCTTGACCACGATCGGTGCGCCTTCCTTCTTCAGGTAGGCTAGGGCTGAAGCCTCGTCCTCGAAGACGGCTGCCTTGGCGGTAGGCAATCCATGACGGTTCATGAAGTCCTTCGCGTAGCTCTTGCTGCCTTCCAGTTGAGCCGCTTCACGGTTTGGTCCGACGATGCACAGGCCGCGCTCGCGGAAAATATCCACAATCCCCTCGCATAGGCTGGCTTCCGGTCCGACCATCGTCAGCCCAACGTTGTTTTTGACGGCGAAATCCGCCATTTCCTTTAGGCCAAGCATCGGGACTTGTTGCACTCCCTTCATGCCCGGGTTGCCTGGGGCGCAGAAAATAGTGTCTGCCAGTGGGCTTTGGCGCAATTTCCAAGCCAAAGCGTGTTCGCGGCCTCCGCCGCCAATCAACAAGATGTTCATGAGATTTCTAGGGAACCAAGATGATGGGTTAGATGGTGAAAAACGAGTGGGGCGGAACTAGTCGAGCTTTTTCCCGAACTTGACGCATACGCCCTTGGGGACGATCAGCTGCTTGCCGACGGGCTTCATCTCGCCGGTCTGCCGGTCAAAGGCGAACACGACCATGTTGTCCGTGTATTGATGGGCGACGACGACGAACTTCTCGTTGGGCGTCAACTCGAAGTCGCGCGGCCCCCTGCCCAATGTGGGATTGATCGCAAGCAAAGTGAGTTTTCCAGTTGCTTGGTCAACATCATAGACCGCGATGCTGTCATGGCCGCGGTTTGAAGCGAGCAACCTGGTCCCGTCCTTGGTTAGTCGGAGGGCTGCTGCGGTGTTCTTGTCCTTGTTTGCGTAGCCTTCTGGAAGCATCGCGATCGTCTGGATGTGAGCGTATCCGCCGTTGGATTTCTGGAAGACCGACACGGTGGAAACCAACTCGTTGAGGACATAGGCAAATTCGCCGGCCTTGCCGAAGATGACATGCCTGGGACCAGCGCCTGGCTCGGTCCGCAAATCCCATCCGGGCATCGCGTCCAATGTGCCGTTGCCGTCCTTGAAGTCGTAGGCCTTTACCGTGTCGATGCCAAGATCGACGAAGTAGAGGATTTGGTTGTCCGGAGTCGTTTCGCACCAATGGACATGGGCCTTTTCCTGCCTCGTCTTGTGAGGTCCGCGCCCTTGATGGACGACATGCTTGATCTCGGGGAGGATGTCGCCCTTGTCATCAATCTTGAAAACGCATCCCGTTCCTTCGCCGTAGTTTGCGGCGAAGAGGAACTTCTCGTTGTTGTCCAATGACACGTAGCAGGGCTTGGCGCTGTTGCAGGATTGGAACGAGGAGAAGACCAAGTCGTCGCCCTCGATGCGGAATGCGGCGACGCCGCCCTTGAAGCCCTTCATGTCCGCGGTCTTGACAATCCCGCAGCCGACGTAGAGCATCGTCTTCGCCTTGTTCAGGCACAGGTATGTGGGATCGCCGATGCCCGTGGCGACGCGCAGTTGCCGCATTTCGCCAGTGTTGTCGTCAATCGACAAGATGTGGATTCCGCCTTCGGGGTTGGAGTAGGTTCCAATGTATGCTATGTGTTTTGCCATTGTCGTAAGGGTTATCATCGTGGCGCAGAGCGTGAGTGCGCCACGGATGATGGATTTATAGGTGTGAATTCTCATTAATGGTTACTGGTAGATCGGTCCGAGTTCGGCGCAGACGCGATAGTCGTCGTTGCCGAAACGCTGCCACATCGTCGGCCTGAAGATGTCCTTTTCATCGACATTGTGCATATCGACGGGGATTCTGAGCATGGCGTTGAAGGTGATGAAGTCCGCGCCTATCAACCCGAATGAGTTGGCGTCGTGGTTTGGCCCGATATTGTTCATGTATTCGTAGGAGGACATTCCTCGCGGTGTCCAGGACGTTTCGGGCCAGGTGGGATCCGTGACCCTGTTGATGTGTTCTTGGACCTTCTGGGGCAATTCGACTGTTTCGCCTTCGACGACGGAGCAGGTGAGCAGGTCGCCGACCATGTTGTAGCGGTATGCGGTCATCGGAATTCCGCCCGGCGAGGTGAAGTGGCTTGACAATCCGTCTCCCGGGAAGTAGGTCAGCGCCGCATTCATGTAGGTCGTGTTCTTCTTCGCTTCGGCGATCAGTTTTTCCTGGAGCTTGGCATCTGCCCTGATTGCGTTCCAGACTTCCTGGATCGTCATTTTTTCGCTGCCCTTGACCAGCTTGAAGATGTTGAGCGCGTAGTCCAGAGCCGCCGCGCCGGAGTTGCGCTTGTCAATGATTCCGTTGGGGCAGAGCTTCGACACGTTGACGCCTGTCGCCTTTTGTATGGACGCAGGCGTCCAGTTGGTCCTGATGTCCGCGAACATTTGCGGCACGCCGCCGGTCAGGATGTTGGCGATCAGCATTCCGAGTCCGTTCTTGGAGTCGTTTTCGGTTGCCACGATATAGGGCGCCCTGAATCCGTTCCAGTCAAAGGATGAGTTGAGCATCGATTCCGTGACGTCGAAGTTGGGATTGTAGTCGGTCCACTGGCGTTGTCCCTGCGTACCCGCCGCGATGGCGTTGGCTCCCTGGGAGTATTCGACGTCTGCCTTGAAGCCGCACTTCTTGCCGTACTTCGCGTCGGCGAGCTTCGGATTGCCATGCATCAGGTCCTTGACGATACAGCTCATCTTGATGCACATTTCCTCGAGTTCGGCGTCGCTCCTGCCGAAGCGCCTGTCCTTCGCCTTGTTCGTGTGCTTGATCTTGAAGGATCTGAGGAACTCCAATCCCTTTGCGACTTCTTCGGGGTCGTAGAAGTTCGTCAGGATGCGTCCCGTCACGATGCTCATGTCAACCGAGACCGTGCCCATGCCCAGGTAGTCCTTGAACATGTTGCGCCTGACGTCCGATCCGATGATGCCCATCGAAACGCCGCCGATCGAAAGGTAGTTCTTGCCGCGGATGTACGCGACGGCCGCCGCGCAACGGGCAAAACGAAGCAGCTTGGTCGCGACGAAATCGCTCAACGGCGCGTCCTCGTCCTCCAAGTCCGGGGAATAAACGCAGAAGATCGGGCGCTTCTTTTCGTCCATCGCCGCCGTGAATGCCTTCAGCCATACGGCTCCGGGACGGTCGGTCTGGTTCAATCCGTAGGCGCATTGCTGCCACTCCGATGAACCGATCCCCATCATCGCACCCATCAATTCATCAGAATACGACCAGCTGCGGCCGACCCAGATGTTTGCCCCGACGCCTTGAGTCGCATAGTATGCCTGGGCACGGGCTGCGGTACGAGCGCCATAAACAATCTCTGGCGCCACAACGACGTTGATCGGCTTGCCGTCAACGGTCCTCACGTTTTCCTTGATCAAATCATACACTTTCTCCGCCATGGCCCACGTCTTGACAGCATTGGCTTCGTAGGCGCCGCTGCGACCATCCGAAACCGGTGTGATGGCAATGGTCGGAATTTGCCCAAGAATAACCTTGTCAGGCTCTTGGAAGGTACGAACTGGTTTGGCAAGCGACTTGAAGTCCGGGCGATCGCAGCAACTCTTCATCGTTAGGTCTCCTGTTTGGGTTGGATTCAACTGGTAAAACCAAGGGAAAACAAAGCAATTACATTAAAAAAGCAGTTGAAACTGGGTTTTGTCTCTAGTTTATTGATTATCAAATGGTTATAAAATTTGTTCCGTTCACCATGCTGGTGAATTGAAATGCATCAGTCTTCTGTTGCGCCTTTACAAGGCGCCCGGCATGGGGGGCATCCTAAAGCCCGGGGTTAAGCATGGTCATGCGCCTACGGCGCAAAGTCTTTGGCGCGGACCGGCCGTCCGCAATCCACCCCGGGCGGGACATGGGCTAGGCACGGACGATAGTTCGGACTTGTCGGAAGGATTTGCATAATGCATTGCGCTGAAAGCGCTTAACGATGCTTAACCCCGGGCTTTAGCCTGGGGCGGGAAACCCACCCGGAGGCCGTGCCTTGTAAAGGCACTACAATCATAAGGTATCAACTGCTTTTTTTAGTATTACATTATATTGCAAATAAGGCGACTTGTCAATTCGCAATAGGAATTAGTTATACTTTTTCAAAGTCAGCCCATTGGCTTTAACCTAAGGAGCAGTTGATGCCATGGGAAACGATTTTATTGCGATTTTTTGGGGAAAAGGACATTGCAAATGCCGAAAACCACATATAAAATACACCTAAGCGACCGAATTTTTGAACGGCTTCTTAGTGGGATTGTGGCTTCCCACACCAGACTGCAAGCCTTTTTTTAGGTCTCCTGGCCGACATGCCCGCCGACTAGGGGCTGTCTCACGAGCGTTTCAAAAGCCGGAAATGCGGCAAGGAGAGCCTTGTGGCAATGCGGAGAAGAACTATCGTCAGCGGACACGCGAGAATGACCCAAATCCCGCTTGCCCTTGCCGTGACCATTCTAATCGGCGTGAACGCCATGGGGCGGACTTTGACCAGGACGGCATCGACGACGCATGGGAGACGGAACGGCTACAATACCTTATCATATACGTGCATCGTGCATGTCAACACCGTTGGCGGCAACGATGCGATTGGCGACGGTCTCGCTGCGGAGACTGCGCTGAAAACTCTTGGCGCTGGCGCTGAATTTCACGAAGGGCGAGGAAACGTGATCCTTGTCGCTCCTGGCATCTGCTCGGGTTCGGCGAACCTCGAGCTGGACTTCAACGGAAGGGACATCTGGCTTCGCGCGTCGGGCAACTTGATCCTGGCACTATTGCCGTAATAGAGGCGAATGAGATTTAGCAACCCTCGCAGGTGTATGCCTGAGTATATTAATGATGTGGGACAAGCAAATGTTAAAACCTATCGTTAAAGACGCATTTTGGGCAGTATTTATCTTTTTGCTGATTGGCGCGTGGTTTGGCTATGGCTTGTTGCTAGTATATCCTATTGCAACTCCGATAGAAGCATTTCATTTGCGCAAATTATTCATTATGGTACTCAAGAAAGATATCGCTTTCACGGAAGCCCTCCAAGCTCAAGGTGCTACGCTTGAGGATATCAGATGCGGCTACATACCTGTCAATAGTTTTGCCATTGAAATATACATAAAGGGAAAAGTCGATGTGCCTGAAATACAACAGAAATTACGGAAAATAATTTCCCAAGATATGAACGGTTATTTTCCTTCCCAGTACAAGTACGACGTTGACATTTACACACAATATTCTTCGGAATACGATGAACCAGCAGGCCATATTCAGTATTCCCCGTCTTTGGCTCATCGTTTACTGGTGCTTTTCAAGCAACTTAAGCTTGAATTAGCTATGTCATTTGTTGCAATAGCCGCATTTTTCTTGGCAAGCAAGTTTGTTATTAGAAAAAAAGGTCTGGGTTCTTTTTTTAAGCGTCACATGCTTTTATGCCTTGTTGTTCTTATTATTGGGATTGTCATTGGGATAAATATTTATAAATGTGGCATCCGTTCTCCGGAAGCAGATAGTATTCAGAAACTTATTTGCTTTGTAATTAATAATGACGAAACTGTCAAGACCGCCTTGCAAGCATATAATTCGCAGGTCATAAGTGTTACCAGTTCATTTTCGCCAATAAATAAGTTTGTTTTCAAAATCCACTTGACTGAACATGTCGACAAAAATATTGTTTCATCTACTGTTCGTGCAACTTTACAAAGGAATTATATTGTTGATTACTTTTTTTCGAATAGATATGAGTTGTTTTTTGAAATCGTTACCTTGCCCAAAAACAATGCCCAAGTTTCCAACTTTGAGAAAGAAAGGAGATAACATTTCGCCAACGTAAAGAATCTGATGTAGGCCTTCGTTTCGGAAAGCCACTTGTCATCGAGTTCGACAAGCAGAGCGGAGGCCAGTCGCCTCGGGACTGGCATAGGTTAAGATGGAAGGTACATCTGGATTGAACATAACTATGTCGCGCCCCTTCAGGGCTTGAGGCTGTTGGGGGAACCTCGGACCCAGGGTGGCGCACGCCTCTGGCGTGCTTACCCTGGGCTGGTATGTCAAGCCCCTTGCGGGGCTAGTGTCCGCAGCCCAATTAGGGGCCGTACGATTCCCGATGGCTGCAGGCCGTCCTGGAGCGTGTAGGTAAGGGCGAAAGATTTTTCGCCCCTACTAGAACCAACGTGCCTTGTAGAATCGGGCGCCGGGCTTGGTCCAGGTGCGTTTTTTGCCCTCGAGTTCGAGGATCGATTGGTTCCACCATTGTTCCGATGGCTTTTGGATGATGGTGGAGTTGTCGATCGGGTTGATGCTGACGCTCTTGACCGAGCCGAGTTTTGCGATTGGCGAGAAGCGTGTTAGGAAGGTGTCGAATTCCTGGATGTCAACTCCCGTGGTCAGCAGTCTGTTTGGCGGAATGAACACGAGGTCGTGTCCGTAGTAAGGTCTTGGTTTTGGGGAGAAGGATTGTACCAGGATGAGATCCGGGTTGTCCTTGTCAAAGTTGTACCGATAGGCGTTGAGCAATTCCGCTCCGATTGCCCAGACGAGGTTGAGGGTCGAATCCCAGACGACTCCATGCGCGTCCCTGAGTTCGATCTTGTTCTCTTTTCTGATGGCGGTCCCGTCATCGGTCCTGGAGTAGATTTTCAGGTTGTTTCCATGGCTTGAGGCCGTGATGATCGTTCCGTCGGGAAGCAGTTCTGCGGAGTGTGGGTTGCCTCCTGGGAAGCATTGGAACAGGGCGGTTTTGGACTCGATATTGACGAGTGCGACGGCGCCGCCCGAGGCGACGACGAGGACATGCGTTCCATCGAGTACGGTCTTGGCATCGCTCGGGTTTCTGTATGCCCTGACTTGTCCGGGCTTGACTGCCTTGTCGTCTTTTGGGTTCCATTGCCAGAGGATCGCCTGCGGCGTTGACCAATCGGCATTGGCGTCCATGATCAGGACGTCGCTTGTTTTCTGGTCCGAGCAGAGGATATGTCCTTGTCCGGATCTAGGTTGTGCATTGACTAGGATTGCGGTTATTGCCAGGATGAGAAGGATGGCTTTCATAATCGCTCCTGTGTTTAATTCAGGGGTATAGCTTCGTATGTATGCGGTTGGATTGTGCCTTCGAACCGGTTGAATTTCCAGGCTTGTGGCGACCTGGAGACGTTTGCGAGGATGAGGAATTGCTTTCCGTCTTTTGTTTGCCATGCGGAATGGAGTACCGTCGGGAGTTCCTTGGTGATGACCCGTGCCAGGCTTTCCTTTGTGAAGATCATTCTTGAGAGGAAATCGACGGTGAATGTTTCGCAGCTGAAGGTATCTGGCGAGATCATTTCGCCGTGGAAGAGGATATCCTTGTGGTCGTGGTAGAAGATGGCTGTTTTCTTGATGAAATCGTATTCTTCCGCGAATTCCGGGTCGGTATAGACGATTGGCCTGAGCTGGCAGACCATCGGTTGCGCTCCCCAGGCGATTGGGCGCGCCATTTCGACGAAGAATTGATCCGGGTAGAGCTTGTGCCATGGCTTTTCGTTTTGCCACCTGTCTTCATCGGGCCATTTGGGATCCCATGGCGGGATCGAGTCCGGGTGGGCGTAGTTTCCGAAGAGGGCGTATGATCCGTGATAGACCGCAGTGAAGAGCGGGATGACGTTGCGTTGCGAATTGCCCATTCTTTCGGCGGATGCTGCGGAGCAGATGATGCCGCCGTCGCAAAGATCCATGTAGTTTTCGCTTGCGGTTTCAGTTGTGATTGGGTAATCCGGGTAGGTGTCCTTGATCCTTTGGAGCATTTTCCGGTATCCGTCCCTGACGTAGTGCCCGCCGCCGAGGTTGTGCGAATGGTTTGGGTTGTAGCATGGGTCATGGGTGGCGCATCCGATCATGTCCAGATATTGTCCTGACAGGCCGCTTCCATGGAGTTTTCCCATCAGCTTCAGGATCTGGTCGTGGTGTTTCGGCGCTTCACCGCACATCCATGCGAGCCTGTGGTTGTTGTACTTGTTGAAGGCGTATGCCCGTGGCGTTCCGTCTTCCTTGATCATGACGCCTTCGTTTCCGCCGAGCGTCCATGTGTCGGCATCGCAGTCCCAACAGACTCCGTTGACATAGACCTGGGTAAAGATTCCCTGGTCCGTGAGTCGCTTGACGGCGGCCTTGAAGGTTTCTTCGCCTTCTCGCGGCGGCCAGAAGAACGGGTAGTCGGTATCGTATGGATTCGAGTGCCACCAGTACCAATCGAGCGCGATCTTGAGTTGGGGGCAATCGCCAAGGAGCTTTTCGATTGGCGGGACGACGTCCTTGACGAGTCCCCGGTTCCAGAACCAGAAGTCGATGTCCTGGAGCGGATTGACTTCCGGTCGATTGGTGCACCATGCCTGCTTGAGCGCCCATTTCTTGTAGATTTGCGCCGCTTCAAACCAGGATCCCGTGAATGGCTTTGCCGAGATCGGATATGGGATTTCAGCGTTTGGGGCTACGGTGTCGTAGATCGGGCACAGGTAGGAGGTGCCGAAGATCATCGTCCTGTCCTTAAGCAGTTTGTGCTTGACGTACTTGACGTTCAGGTTCTTGTCGCGATAGTCCAAGTAAATCGACTGCCCGTGGGGCCTGAGGATCGCTGCAAATTGCATCGAATCAACGGGGCGCGCCATGTCGTAGCTGCCCGGAGTGAGCAGCGAGGAATCGAAGGTGAAGCCCATATCGCCAGGCAACAGGATTTTGGCATCGACATCCAGGTAGAGCTTGAGCAATGGGAACTGGATTTCGGTGACATGTGTTTTGGATTGGTTGTTTTTGTAGTTGAATGCCGCCTGGTATCTTCCGTCCTCGGTCGTTGTCCAGGTTGTTGTGACTTTGAAGTTTTCGCCGAGGGCATCGTGTCCAGTCCAGCGTCTTGTGATCTTATCTTCGGCTTGGATCTCCTCGTAGGCGAACATGTCCTCGGGGGTAATGGAGGCTTTGTCATCGAGCATGAGGTTCCAGGTTGGCTTTGTGTATTTGAGGAAATCCTGCAGGGAGTTGATTTGCGGTCTTCTGAGCCATTCGAGGGCGACTTGCACGGGGGAAGGCTTTTCGCCAGGGGTGACTTGCAGGTGATGGATCGCCTCGAAGAGCATTTCAATCGCGGTCTTGTAGTCGATTTCGGCGATTTCAACGAGCAGCCTTGCGCCACGGTCGAGGAGTTTTTTGTTGGTGCAATCGACCCAGGACATCCAGTTTCCGGTCACTCGTCCGAGTTTGGCCATTGTCGCTGTCGAGATGGTATTGAGCACGAGCTTGATGGCGATGTGGCGCATCAGGTCCAGGGATCCGCCATCGCAGGATGCATTGACTTGGTAGGCGTCGGGGAACTCGATTCCGATGGCGAGCGTGGCACGGGCGCCGAACTTGCCGGCGAGGGCATCGAAGGCTTCTTCAAGTTTGGAATTCCTGTGCATGGCGACAAGTACGGCGGCATCATGGGGGGTGTTGCAACGCTCGTCCAGGTCTTCGCATCCGACCTTGAATTTCAGCAGGTCTTGCGGCGCGAGTTGCGGCGGATTCTTCCCGATCTTGTCCGCAGTACCCATTTTTTCGTAGTCGGCGTACGTCCAGTTAAGGCATCTGAGCGGTCGCCGCATTCCTTTTTCCCATGCTTCTTCCGTTGAACAGAGTGGGTTTTTGACGAACGTCCATGGTGGCGGCGATGTCTTGTCGTCGCATTTCCTGAAGGGCGGCAGCATGAATGTCGGCGATCGTTCTGTCGTATCCGTAAAGATATCGAGCAGGAAGTCATCTGCGAAGTAGGTTACTTTTCCTTTGTTTTGATAGACTTTGGCTTCGAAGTCGGTGTAGTCTGCCATTGCTTTTACTGACTTGTCCTGTTCCAGTGATTCGAGCAGTTTTTCGAAGTCCTCGACATAGTTTCTTGGCTGTAGTCCAAGGATTTTATGCATGGCGGTTTCGAGTGCCGCGCCTGCGACGAGCTGTTCGGAGGTTGTTGCCTGCATTCTTGTCGAGCCTGCGAGCGCCATGGGGCCGCAGAAGAGGTCGAGCACGGTGACCCTGGGATTCTCGATGGCGATCCTGGAGCGTTCCAGGTGCTTTGCGAGCAGGTCGGCAGGGTTGTTGAAGAGGAGGAAGACCTGGCAGCCCCGATCCAAGGCTTCGGCGACGGTGCCGAGGACCGATGAGGTTTCGCCTCCCTCGGTGATCGCGACGAGCGTGTCCCCTTTGACCATCTTGGCTTCCTGGACTTGACGACGCCCGAACACGGCGTAGTCCTCGAAGAATTCCACGGATTTGACCAGGGCATAGTCGCCTCCGGTCATGATCGATTCGACCCTTGGCGCCAGGTGCGAGACCTGCGGGTTCTTGTGGCAGGCATTTTTCCATAGGCATTCGAGCATGATCGACAATCGCCCCGTGGCGCCGCACCCGGAGTAGATGACCCTGTGACCACCAACGATCGTCTCGTAGGTCGCCTTCAGAAGCTTCTCGTATTGCGGCGAGGCAAGCACTTTTTTCGCCATGTCCAGGACGTTGCGATCGACTTTTTGCAGCGTCCTGATCCCATCTGCCGTGTTCCGCTTGACGTCTGCCTCGAGGGTTCTCGTCAATGGATTTGATTGTTCGGTAGGCAGGAAACCAAGATGAAATTGCGTTTCTTCGTTGATGAATTGCTCGGCTTGCTTTTCGAACTTGTTCATGATAATGCCTCTTGTTGTGGTGTTACTTCAACTTGGGGATTAGATTTTGGGAAAGCGTATCTTCGCCATCGATTGCTTTTGTATCTCCATGTAAAGCAAATAATTCTGCAGCACCAGTCGATAACCATCGCGGTCCAGACTCCCAGCGCTCCCCAACCGAGGCCTTTGCCCAGGATGTAGCTGAAGCCTATCCGCCAGACCAGCATCGAACCTATTGAGGTGAACATGGTGAACCGGACATCGTTCATCGCACGCAAGACATTTGGGAAAACGAATGACATCGGCCAGAGCAGCATTCCGAATCCGTTGTGGATGATGATGAGCCACACTGCGAGCCGTTTCGTTTCGGTGCTGAGATCATAGAACCCAAGCAGGAATGGAGTGAAGATGAACAGGATGATGTTCCAGGTGATATGCGCCTTGTAGGCCATCGTCATGATCTTCTTGACGTAAAAACGGATCTGCTCCTCGTCTCCATATCCGACGGCTTGGCCGATGACGGTGATGCTGGCTAGGCCAAAGGCGCCCCCGATAACGCATCCGAAGTGGTCAATGTTGTTGGCGACGGCGTTGGCGGCAATCTGGGTCGTGCCGAAGCCGGCGATGATTCCGACGACGACCAGGCGGCCGAACTGGAAGACGCCGTTCTCGATGCCGGACGGAATGCCGATGGCGAGGATTTTGCGTACGAGGATCCAATTCGTATGTCCCCAATTCCGTAGCGTTATGTAGATCGTGTTGTTTTTGCTTGTCAGCATTCTGAGCAGTATGACCATTGCGCAGAATCGTGCGAATACTGTGGCGATGGCGGCTCCTGCGACTCCCCACTTTACGACGTAGATCAGCAGCGCGTTCCCTGCGACGTTGACGATGTTGCTGATCAGTGAACTGAGGAGGGTGATGTTTGTCTTGTTCATCGAGCGGAACAGGGCGGAGCATGAGGCATGCACGGCGATGATTGGGAAAGACAGGGCAGTGATCCTGAAGTAGGTCATCGAGCTGGCCATCACTCCGTCGGAGAGTTCCCCGAACAATCCCCTGATGATGGATCGCTGGAAGGTTTCGGTGATGATCATGCAGACGGTCGCCACTGCTGCTGTTGTCTTGATCAGTTGTTTTGCGCTATCCCGCGCTGTTTGTTCTTGCTTGGCGCCGAGGTACTGGGATGCTACGACCGCGCCCCCGGTGGCAATCGCGGCGAAAATGTGGATGATGAAGTTGTTGACCATGTCAACCAGGGATACGCCTGAGACGCATTCCTCGCCCAGGCTTGAGACCATCATCGTGTCAACAGCACCCACCGTGCAAAGAAGAACCTGCTCGATAGCCAGGGGAATGATGAGCCGCCATAGGTCGCGGTCG
>JAGVUR010000120.1 GCA_019136135.1 Verrucomicrobiota bacterium | reverse complement strand
AAACACCCTACCACAGCTATAGTAGTGATGTTTTCGAGTTGGCTCGAACCAACTCCTGGCCGTTTCCGCCCACGGATGGCGGTTCGGTCAGAAACGAAGGCCGTGAACGGTTACTACAATGAAAAGATGGGCATGTGGCTTTCGATGATGTCCGGCGTTTGCGCGGCAGGTACGGGAAGCTACTTGGATAGCGTTGCGGCGAAACTGGGGATTCCGGTTGAGGAAATCGCTGAGAACGTCAATTACGATAGCGATGTTGAGTTCAGTTCGGTATGCGCCGTGTTGTCTGCGACATCGGTCAACAAGTTCAAGAATCGCATTCCCTTGAATGATTTGCTTGCCGGTGCATGTCGCGCTCAGGCTCGTTCGATTTTGAATGGCGTTGGTCAATTGTTGTTGCACCATCCTGGTCGGAAGATTCAGTTCCAGGGCGGCGTTGCGTCTAACGCGGCGGTTGCCCATTATATCCAGGAGATTACGGGGAGCGAGATTGTGATTCCAGAGCATCACGAGATCATGGGTGCTTTGGGTGCTGCGGTTCTGGCTCGTCAATACATCCAGCTGGAAGGGAAGTTGGCTTTGGAACCGATCGAGTATGAGCCGACTCCTGAGAAGTCGAAGGCGATGCGCGTCGCCAGCACGAAGCGTGACATTATATCGATGTCACGTGACAAGGAGAAGCCGATGGTTTGGCGGAATCTGTTCTTCCCGACTGAGATTTTAAATGCCTTCGGGACGAAGATTTTGACCTTGGAGACTTACGCTGCGTTGTTTGGTCGCAATCCGAAGCGAGTCAAGCATGCATTTGATGTGGCGGCGCGCAAGGGATTTGACCAGCAGACCTGCTCGTTCCTGCGAATTTTGGAAGGCATTCCACATGAAAAGCCTGCATTTGCGGTTTCGACCAGCCAGCCTTGCCAGCAAGGCGAACGAATCTTCGCGGATCTTGCTGACGACTACGATTTCGCAGATCGGTACTACTCGTTGCAAACTCCGTTGGGTGACGGCACCGACATGGCGGTGGAACAAATTGCCGAAGGGCTTGACCAATCGATCTCCATGATGGAGAAAGCCTTTGGTCGAAAGCTTGATTACGGCAAGTTGGAAGAAGCTTGCATCCTGTCAAACCAGGCTGCGGAGTACTCGAAGAAATGCAATTGGCTTCGCTGGACTTCACCACCGCTCGTCAAGGGTGCGAAGGCAATCTTCAATTCCATTATCTTCAGCCACCTGTGGGGTACCAAGGAACTGGTTGACATCCAGAAGCAATACTATGAAGAATTGCTGATGAAAAAGGAATGGGCTTGCAAGCGGTACAAGGTGGAGGATACACATCGTCTTTTGTGGCTGCATCTGCCCCCGTTCTACAAATCCGACTACCTTGAATTCCTTGAGACTACGTGCAAGGCTCCGATTATCTTCGAGGAGACGAATTTCGTCGGTTGGGAAGCCTTGAATCCGATGGAGCCATTGCGTTCGCTGGCGAAAAAGATGTTGGCATCGGGTTTCCTGGATCCCAAGCTTCGGGTTCAATACGTGACGAAGATCGCAAAGATCGCGAAGTTTACGGGATGCGTTCTCTACACGCACGGATTTGGTCGTTGCAGCATGGCTGATCGTCCGTTTACGAAGCGTTTGCGCGAGGGCTTGGAAAGCATCGGCTTGCCTTTGCTGACTCTGGAAGGCGATTGCATGGATGCTTCGATCGATCCATGTTCGACGGTGACGAAGATCGCTTCATTCGTCGAATCCCTGAATTTGAAGAAATTCGGGAATTTGTTCGGTCGATTGAAGAAGGGTTTCGAATTAGCGCCTTCTTTGCCATAAGGCAATGAATCATAACGCCTCGGAGAGTCTTCCCAAAAAGTTCTCCGAGGCGTTTTTTCGTCAAGGGGAAGTCACATCTTGCGATCAGGACTCGTAGTTGTATTCTCCGAGGATTTCCATTGATTCGTCTTCGGCTTTGATGCAGGTGACTTTGTATGTGAGTCCGCCTGGTGGGACTGTTACGACGATGTGGGCGCCCGTTCCCATTGTTTCTGGTGCGATGTCCTTGAAGAAGTCTTCGTTTTGGGCGGATTCGACTCGTTCTTTTGGGAAAACGGTTGGGAATATGGTGCGTTCTCCAGGGTATGCGCTACGATCCGTCAATCGTTTCAGCATCACGTCCAGGGTATGCAATTGATCCCAGATGCATGCGATCCAGACTCGTGGCGCCCAGGCGGCGACCAATGGCAATGGGGAGCCGTGATGTCCGTGGTGGTTGATTTTCGCTACGTTGACCTTGTCCATTTCCTTTGCGAGTTCGGATTCGACGCATAGCTTGCCGCCTTTGCCGTCCAATGGCGTATCAGAATAATCTCCGCAGGACACGAATCTGAATTTTCCGTAAGTGACGAGGAATCCGAGGCTCATTCCATTTTCGTTGAGTCCCTTTGTCTGCTTCAGGTGTTCGGCGTACAGGTCGCGGATTGATCCGCCCCGGCAGAGGATTTTCCCGTTTGCGGCGATGTTTTCGATCTTGAAATCCTGGATTTTGTTTCTGAGCGGTATGATTTGGTCGCTTGATCCAAGCTGGAATTTTTCGATTTTGAGTTGGTCGCGTTCCTGGAGCTGCTTGTAGATTCTGGTCATGTGCTCGAATTCGTCAGCCGGCGCCGAGTTTGGGATTGGGTCTGTGTAGTCCGGGTATCCCCTGTCGATCGCCTTGGCGAATGCGAGGTCTTCCGCTGCCAATCCGAGTCCGCTTCGGAAGCAATTTCCCAGCGGTGTGCCTCCTCGTTTCGTGCTCTGCCAGCTTCGAGTTCCGCAGTGGTCCGAGTGGAAGTGGGATAGCATGAAATAATCAATAAGCGGTCTGTCATTGAGCGTCGGGTTGTTTTCGGGCAGGACTCGCGTGATGTATCTTGCTGTCCAATCTCCTGCGAGTCGTCCTGGATTTGGTACGACTGGGACTGAGAATTCGAGTCGCGTCAATGCGGGGTGGTCCCCACAATCCACGAGCATGGTGGTTCCATCAGGGAAGATATGGAAGATTGCCTCGCCCACGCCAGTATGAATGAAGTGGATTTGATAGTCGCCTTGTTTCCACCCTGCCCATGTCGTCGATGCCATTATCTTTTGCTCCTTTTTCTGGGGAAATATCAATTGTCTTTGATTTCGATGATTTCGATTGGTTTTGCGGATTGCACATAGGTCACTCTTCCGCCGATCGGGAGTTTGAAGAATCCATTTTCATCGGTAGCGGAGAGTTTTTTATTGCCTATGAAGTCAATGATTTCGAGTTTTCCCGGTGTTGTTTTGCATGTTGCGATTCTATTTTTTGCACCGTTCCAAATCACTGCTACGTTTGCGTTTGAACTTGGGTCATGGAAGTTCCAGCCGAGGTCGGTGTCGTTGGTGCCTGGAATTTTTTCGAATGTCGTGCATTTTCCCAGGACTTGGCCAAGTGTGACGCAGGCATCGTAGGATATTTTTTTCTGCAGTTTGTAGTCGATCATTCCGAAGTGGTGTTCTGTGTAGTCTGGGTCTTCTCCTTCATCCCAGAACGAGTATACGAAAACTCGTTTGAAGTCGAGGATATAATGAATGATCAGTCCTCTGACCAGATGTTGCGCCTGCTGTTCCTGGTCCATGTTGTTGCCTGAGAAGTTTGCGATTCCCTTGTTGCAGTATCCGAATTCAGTCGAGATCATCGGCTTGTCCTGGTCTCCGTACTTTGCCATGATTTCCTGGATTTTAGGTATGAGTACGAAGAGCGATTCCGGCGCTGCGCAAGGATAACCATCAGGTACGGGGTATTCGTTCTTGTCAACTTTGACGTAAGTATGCAGGTCGAGTACATCGAAGTAGGGTTTCGCCCCTTCTTTGTAGAGATTGTCCAACCAATCCCTTGAGCTTTTGCAAAGGCTTGACGTAGGCGCGGCGATGCAGTTTTGCGGATCGAATTGTTTTCCGAGCGTGTACATTTCCTTGAGGTGTTTCAGGTATTCTGCCGGCGTACGTCCAGCCAAGTCGGGTTCATTTCCGGCGGTGAATGAGCGGCAGCCGCTGGCTTGCGATGCCGCGTAGTTTTCCTTGTTCGGGAAGATGCAAACTCCGATGCCGCGCTCATAGAGCATTTGGACGACGGAAGGCGTTGAACGCCACCAGCGTACCTGCTTGAATGGTGTCTCGGAAAGCAGTTCCACGGCGACCTGCTCCCAGGCTTCGGAAGAGGGACGTCCATGTTGCCGGGCTCCGCCGCCGCCCCAGAAGTGGTTGATTGCCAGCATGTCGCCAAAGCAGTCCCGTTGATAGGGCTTTGGCGCCCTGTGGCTGATGCAGGCGACTTCGGGAAAAGCACCGTCGGAATACGAAGCTACTACGCCCCAATAGGAGGTTTCGCCAGGGACAACCGCCTTCACCAACGAGGTGGTGCGAGCACCGATGCTGCTCACCAATTCAACGCCAGGCGCTGGAACTCGCGTGAAGGGCTGGGACGAACGGTAGATAAACCAACTTTTGACTCCGGTGATTTCTTTGGCAAACTCGCTCCATTCAAGACGAATCGCGGCTTCGTGGATGCCTGATGATTTGACGCGAACCGCAGGACGGGCCGATGAGGGCAACATGGTCAGTTCAGGATCGCCAGGCTCGGCAATCCGCCCTACGACGGCAATTTCGCCTACGATCATCTGGAACAAGCCCATTTTCCTGGCGATTCGTATCTCCAAGTACCTGGCTTGAACGGGTTTTGACAGGCGGAATTCCATCGGGATCGTCGTGAAGCCCTTGCTTGCCGGGGATCGCTCCGTGCGTGGATTGATGAAGGAGCCCATGGAATAGAATTCCTTTCCGTCAAGGCTTGCCAGGACTTCGAAGGATTGAATGCCACGGGCATCGTCCTCCTGTGACCAGACGACGACGGATTCAACGACTGCAGGTTGTGTCAAATCCAGGATGGCGGTACACCAGCCCGTTCCGCCGCCCCAAGTATGAAAGGATAAGGTCATGGCATCGGCTGAGGTTCTTCCGTCAAGCAGCGCCCTGCATGTCCCATTTGGCCTTGAGCCTGTGGCAAGCATTTCGGCATCGGTGGCGAATTTGCCTTCGGTGACGAATTTCAGCGTTGCCCCTTCAATGATGTTTTGGGGATGGTTTTCTCCGAACGCCCTGGCATTTCCTGTGAGGACGCCTGTTTCACCAGCGAGGAGTCCCAGCTGGCATAGGCATAAGACTCCAAGAAAAAAGCGCATCGGAACTGTCTCCCTTGGCTAGGAAATGGCTTCCAAAAGTGATTTGACGGTCTTCATCGCAGGTGGCACCTTCCAATCGGGGGCGATTTCAGCGAGCGGCTGCAGGACAAAATGCCGCAAATGCATCCTGGGGTGGGGGATGATCAAGCGCGATGTTTCGATGACCTTCTCGTCCCAGAGGATGATGTCGATATCCAGGCATCTAGCCTCGTGGCTACTGTGTTTTGCAGGTCTTCCTGCCGCGATTTCGATTTCCTGGATCAGGTCGAGGAGTTCCAAAGGAGAACCAGTCCAGGTGCCAGTCAAGGCGGTATTCAGGAAATCCGGTGTTCCCGGGACGCAGTCCACGGGCTCGGTCAGGATAATCGAGGCGACTTTGATGGAAGCCAATCCTGCTTCGGAGAGCTTTTGGATTGCCCAATGAATAGTCGCCTCGGGATTGGTGCCCAAGTTGGCTCCCAGTGCTAGTGCTACGCGTGACTCAATCATCAAGTCCACTCCCGGATACGCTTTACCGCTTGAACGATGTCATCTGCTTGGGGAAGGACGATTTTCTCCAAGTCAAGTGACGATGGGATGGGTACGTCAGCTGCGCCGACCCTGATTACAGGAGCTTCCAATGAGTCAAGGCAATGCTCCGCGATCAAGGCTGAGACTTCGCCGCCAACGCCACCAGTAAGGCATGCTTCTTCAACAATGACCACACGTCCTGTCTTGCGGACGCTGGCGAAAATAGTGTCGGTGTCAAGGGGTTGGAGTGAAACCAGATCGACGACTTCCAGGTTGATTCCATGTGGTTTCAAGGCATTCTTGACCGCCAGGCATACGGGTGTCATCGAGGAATATGAGATCAAGGTGATGTCAGTTCCTTCAGACAAGACTTCTGCCTTATCCAGTGGGAGCAGGTATTCGCCGTCAGGGATTTCGCCCTTTTGCGGATACAGGCGCTTGTTTTCGATGAAGACTACAGGATTGGGGTCTCGGATGGCGGCTTTCAACAAGCCCTTCGCTTGCATGGGCGTCGATGGTGCGACGACTTTCAAGCCGGGAATTCCCACAAAGAGATTTGAGAGCATTTGCGAATGGCTTGGCCCGTATCCGCCCTTGGCGCCGCCGGGTGTGCGCAAGACCATTGGAACGGTGACTTGCTCGCCGTACATATAGTGAAGCTTGCCGGCGCTGTTCATCATCTGGTCAAGAGCCAATGCCACAAAGTCCATGAACATGATTTCCAGGATGGGCCTCATGCCCATCATCGCCGCGCCAACAGCAATTCCCGTAAAGCTTCCCTCCGAAATCGGAGTTTCCCAGATTCGTTCGGCACCGTACTTTTCCCAAAGCCCCTTGGAGACTCCAAAGGCACCTCCGTAACACCCGATGTCCTCGCCGATCATGATCACCGAGGAGTCGCGTGACAACTCTTCATCCAATGCTTCGTTGACAGCCTTCGAATAGAATACTTCCCTCATTTGGACACCTCCTCTTTAGCAAAAACCCCACTCAGGGCGACTTGACGATCGCCGGGTTTGTCTTGAAGAGCCTTCTGAGTGGCGGCTTCGACCATTTGCCTGGCACTGTTTGCGGCATTGTCGATTTGCTCTTGTGTGCATCCGAGTTCGAGCAGTCGTTTTGGGAAGGTGACCAATGGGTCGAATTTAGCCATTTGCTCTTCCTCTTCGCGGGTACGATAGACTCGCGGTTCGCTTTTTGAGTGTCCGCACAGTCGATAAGTCATCAGTTCCAGCAATTCCGGGCCGCCTCCATTTCGGATCCGTTCTGCGGCTTGCCGGGTCGTTTCCCAAACGAGTTCCACATCCCGTCCTTCCAGGGTTTGCGCCGGGATGGCGTATCCTGCAGCACGCGGGGCGATTCGGCCGCCTCCGGCGACCGAGCATTTGACGGGATTGCTCATTCCGTACAGATTGTTCTCGCAGACGAACATTATTGGGAGTTTCCACAGGGAGGCGATATTCAAGGTTTCATGGAATGTACCTTGGTTGCTGGCGCCATCGCCGAAGAACACGACCACGATGGAGTCGGATTTCTGGCATTTCAAGGCAAGTGCGGCACCTGCGGCGATGGGGATTCCACCACCTGTGATGCCATTCGTGCCAAGGAAATGATTGTCCATGGAGCACATGTGCTGAGAGCCGCCACGACCAAAGCAATAGCCGGTTTCGCGTCCCAGCAATTCTGCCATCACCCGATAGACGTCAAGTCGCCTCGCCAGCAAGTGGCCATGCCCACGATGGTTGGAGACAAGCCAATCAGTGTCCCGAACCCCTTGGACGACGCCAACGGCAGAAGCCTCCTGCCCAATGCAAAAATGCGACGTGCCGCCAAGCAATCCCTTGCTGAATAAACTTCCCAAGGTCTCCTCGAAGGAACGAATCTTTACCATCAAGTGGTAAAAATCCAATAGCTGGTCGGTGGATAATTGCATGGCTGGAATTTTCCTATGGTGTTGCTGAGAAATCTGGCTCCTTGACGTCTTTTTGCGAAAGCCTATGACATAAATACAACGAGTGCGTAACCCGAAATCTTGGGAATTGTGGTGACAACATACCCGTTTTCAATGGTGAAATCGAGCTTTTCGCCGGTTGGTGCCAGATAGACTTCCTTCACATTCTGGCCGTCCTGGCGCAATTTGATTGTTTGATCGACGACTGTCAGGGGTTCTTCGATCATATTGACGCCGGCACCGCGTGGTTCTGGCATGTATGCTAGGTAGTGGACCATTCTGCGATTGGGTTGGGCGGTCACGCTGATTCTTGCGAACGACGGTGCATTTGGCGCCTTGACCAATGGGTTGGGCAACAGCTTGTCCAGTAGCTTGCCGAACAATTGGCGGACTGGAATCGAGCCTGCGTTGAAATAGCTGGTGCAAACGGCATGGGAGATGAATCCGACCTGACCGTTGAAAGTCGCTGCGGGGCGTCCCGTCGGCTTGTCTGGCGGCAGATAGACGAATCCGTGTTCGCCGTTCCAATGCCTGTTGTAGTATGGGGCGACGATTTCGGCGAGAGTCTTGGTACCGGGTTCCGCCTTGATTTCGACACCCGAGCAATAGAAGTTGTTTGGCATGTCCGGCAGCCCTTCGATCTGGCTTGGGTCAACCGTGAAGAACGCCGGGTTGAAAGCATCGTCGCCTTGGTAGGTGACTCCCCATTGTGCAAATGGATACTGTTTAGTTTCGGGATTCAAGCCTGACCAAGCGGTGGTCAAGATCTTGCCACCCTTGTCAAGATGCTTTTTGATGCGCGCTGCAGTTTCCTTGTCGCAGGGCGTCCAGTCTGGAAGAACGAGCACGTCGTAGTCATCCCAGGACGCGATGTGGGAGACGATGTCGAACTGCTGTTTCAGTTCGCAGAGCATTCTTGTCGCGCCCTTGATCGCTGTGAATTCGCGATGGTATTCGGCCTGTGATTCGGGATCTTGGTAGTTATATCCCGGATACGGCTTGACCATCGGCACCGCGATATCCACCAATGGCTTTGCGTCGATCAGCCAGGGGTCGAGCTTTTGCAGCCGACGATAGATCCTTGTATCGAGGTCTGCGACTGCCTTGTTGATGTCTCCGCGTGGATGGAAATGGTCTCCGATGGTCGTACTTAGACCGTTGGCGATACCATACAGGCAATCGTATTCCAAAGAGGCTTCGGTCCGAATGCCGCCGAAGTCGCCCCAGGAACGATGGAAGCGCCCTGTCATGTTCAGGACGGGCTTGCCCAAGGTCCGCAAATAGCGCGCTCCGACCGGGAGCGATTCATAACCCCAGCCGCCCGTGGGCAGGCACTCGTACTCAAGATAGCTGCCAATCTGCTGCTGTTGCTCGTAGCCGACTCCGTTGAAGTACAGCAGGCAATCGGGCTTTACGGAACGCGCAGCCTCGGAAATCCTGCGGGCCATGTTGACGATCTTGTCGTGGTTGAACTTTGCCAGCTGCTTCGGATTGTTCCAATCGACTCCCGCCTTGGTCATTGCGTCTGTGCATTCCTTTCCGAAGCATGGCCTTGTATGCATGCAATCGAGGAACAAGCCGTCGACACCGGTGTTGGTCAGGATTTCCTTGGACATTTCGACGATGTGGTCTCCGTACTCGGTATTGTAGCACATTTGCCTGAAGAAGCTGTTGAGACGATCCTGCGTATAGACTTGTCCATTTGCGTCCATCACGAGCCAATCGCGATGTCTGAGTCCTTCCTCGTGCGACAGCCCTGTGTTCATGTATGCCGTCAGCTTGATTCCTCTCTTGTGGCAAGCGTCGGCGAGGCGTTTCAGCAGATTGTAGGTAAGCGCAGGATGGCGGATGCCGATTTTGGTGTCGTAATACGCCACACCCAAGTTGCATCGGGCCGGGAAAACCACATACTCGACGCCAGCGCCGACAAAACGATCCGCTATGGCATCAAAATCAAATCCCTTTCCGACATCGGGATTGGCGGGCATTGTATGAAAATCGAAAAACAAGCACCATCTTGGAAATGACATGTCACGTCTCCTGATTTTTTGAACCTAAGGGAATGAAACATTTTAGAAACACAGGCAAATTAACATAGCACTCTCATCAGTTCTTGCCAACAAACATAACCTTGATCTCCTGCAAACAAAATCATAGCAAAGTTTTGTTACTGTTTAGGTACGGGCACCCGGGGTGCTCGTACTCAAGGGATGTCACCGGTCTTGAGGCTGAAAATGATGTAGCTCTGCTCGGATAAGGCGGGGGAGCACCTTGGGTGGTGCGGGGGCGCCCGGGGTGCTCGTACTCAGGCGATGTCACCGCTCAAGCGGCTAAGCGTGACAAAGCCCCAGGCAGGTCGTTCGGACAGGTCGGATAGGTCGGACAGGGTCGGACAGGGTCGGACAGGGTCGGACAGGGTCGGACAGGGTCGGACAGGGTCGGACTGGGTCGGACTGGGTCGGACAGGGTCGGACTGGGTCGGACTGGGTCGGACTGGGTCGGACTGGGGCGGACTGGGTCGGACTGGGTCGGACTGGGGCGGACTGGGTCGGACTGGGGCGGACTGGGGCGGACTGGGG
>JAGVUR010000003.1 GCA_019136135.1 Verrucomicrobiota bacterium | reverse complement strand
GTATATGTTTTGTTCTGTCATTCGATCAGCGGACAATCGGGGCAATGTTCGCGACGCCCGCAATCATGGCAGTGTGCGCCGCGCCAAACATCGTCGAACTGAGTCGCCAATGGCTCCAGGAGCGACGGGTCGTCCGTAAGCACGCCATTCTCGAAGTTCCTCCTGCGTTCGCTTTTGGCGCCCATTCCCGCCCCCGTCAGGTTGGCGCTGCCAAAGTAGCCGATCCGTCCATCCACGATGATGCACTTGAAGTGGACACGCGGACAAAGAACCCGCTCCAAGCCAGCCCACAAACCGGGGAAACGGTCGAAATCCTTGCGGAAATTCGCACCTGGCTCCTTGGCGTGAATCAGTCGAATGTCAACTCCTCGCTTGAGCAAGCCATCCAGGACTTGCAGGAACGGAATCATCTTGCGACCGCCGCCGGCCACATACATGTCCTTGATGTCCGCAGTGGCTATCCACAGCAGTCGGCGAGCCTGGGGAACCAGCCCCTCGATCACTTCCGTATAGATGTCTCGATTGGCAAGATACTTGATCATTCAACTGCCGTCACACCCAGCAGCACGGGGCGTGCCTTGTCAAACTGGCTGATGAAATCCAAGGCGACAACCGCCAATTCAGGCTTCGGATTCGTCCATGTAATGACGTCCAGTTGCAATCTGGCGCCAGACTTGGTGCGACCAAGCCAACCCGTCTTGCCCAAGGGTACCCCGAGCTGGGAATTCCAGTGGGTCACAGTGGTGTTCCATGAAAGGTTGACACGACTGTTGCTGCCATCCTCGAAGTAAATCACATAATAGCCCAATACACTTGGGTTCACACCCTTCTGATCGTAGATAAACGACGTGAAGGTCTCGGGAATCGAACAGGTCTGCAGGAACGACAATGCCTTGACGCGACCACCAATCGGAATCTGCCAGGCGCTGTCCTCGAAGAGACCGTCCTTCTCATCGCGCGTCGCCAGGGCAATCGCATGCTTCTCGCCTTCCGGTGCCTTGAAGGGAACACCGGCAAAGGACGAGGGCCAGGACGACAGCAATGCCGAGGCATCCTCGGACTCGGGCAAACCCATCCAGCCATAAGGACCGCCGCCTTTCAAGGACATGTTCGCCCAAGGCGCCAGGGAAATCGCACGATACTTGACAGGCTCCGGCTGGCGCTCCCCATTGTGCAGACGCCTGAAGACCTCAAGCAAATCAATCTTCACCTCGTCCAGCGATGTCTCGCGCCGTTTCCAGATTCGGTCTGCGGCCAGCACAATCGCCGACATCAACTGACTGGACTTGTAAACGTTAATAAGATTGTACCAGGTCGTTCCGCCATAGCCCAGGGCATTCTGCTCGAATGCCACGGTGGAGAAACGATCCACGTTCACCACATTGAACCATCCGCTGGCAATCACCTCGAAGCCTTCCTTCTGGAAGAATTCCACTGACGGATAGTTCGCGTAGGCTCCATAGTGCCAATCGAAGATCACAATGTCACGCGGGATTTTGGGCAGGGCCTCGGCGGTCTTGAATCGGCCTCCGCCATTGTGCTCGACCAGGAGCTGGTCTCCCCACATCGCCATTCTCCTGCCTTTCGAGGTCACGAACTTGTGCAGCCTGTTGATTTCCTCTGCGACCAGCTCGCCGCCCGTCGCGCCCTTGCATCGGTCGCATACGCCAATCGGCTCGAAGGTAATCTCGTCCAGGCCCACATGGTACCATTTTGCCTTTGGGTAGCATTCCAGGTGCTCCTCGATCATGTCGAACACCAGCTTGTGGATTTCAGGATGCCTGGGGCAATAGTTCCAGTACTTGTGCCTTGCGTTTTCCGGAGGATTCTGGACTTCCGCCAAGTGGCGGTACTCCGGCTTGCCCAGGAAGTAGTTGAAATGCGACATGCACTGGGTCATCGGGACGACGTCCATCCCGTAGAGGTCGATCAGTTCACCCAGTTCCCGATGTTGAGCCTTGGTTGACGCCCTTGCCATCGACAAATTCGGGTTTCGTTCGTAGGCGAACCGGTTGTCGAACTGGATTGAGATCCAATTGTACTTGAGCGCCGCGAACACGTCAATCATCTTCTTTGCGGCTTCGAAGTCCATCTCTGTTGCCGGTCCCGTGACGTGCCAGCCACGCATTTCCATTTCGGGCCAATCCACGACCTTCGCCTTTCTGACGTTCAAGCCGCCATCTCTCGGGACGCAAAGCTGCCGCAGGGTCAGAAGTCCACAGGTCAATCCACGTTCCGTCAAGGCCTGCACCACGCAGGTCTTGCCCTTGAATTGCAAGCGGTATGCCTCCCGTTGCTGCCATTCCTTCAAGCCGGACGGCAGATCCAGGTCCTTGACGAGCTCCAAGCGGACCTGGCCTGACTTGGCTTGCTCGCAACCGAACCCAAACTGCTTGTCGAAAACATGCTTGGCAACGCGAAACGCCTTCTCGCACCCCTCGCCAACCTGAATGGCCAGCGGATTGCCCCAAGAGACGTATGAGGATGACAGCGACATCGACTGGGGAGCCGGAACGACCACGCCATCGCACATCTTGGGAATCGGGGGATTCATCAGGTATTCCGCCTTCGCCGACATCGCCGTCCGCGCCAAGGCGATCTTGCCGAAGCTGTTCACATCCCTGAAAAACTCGCCTTTCGTCCTGCTCCAGGAGCTGTTTTCCTCAAACCCGCCCTTGTGTTTCCGGGAACGGGCAAACTGGATCCGGCAAATCCGATTCCCATCAAGAACGGCATCGGAAACCTGGATCGCAAACTGAGCCGTCCACCCCTTCTCGCCCTTCTTCGCGGCGCAGGACCAGGCAGGGCTTTCCGTCTTCACCTTTCCCCTATCGCCCTGTTTGGCCGTGTACCAGTCCACGTAGTTTCCGCCGGTTGTCCGGCGTCCCGAATGCCAATCGACGAAATAGCCGCGGCTCTCAGCCGGGAACGAAAAGTGGAATTCCTTCCCATTCGCCGTCACCCCAAACTGGAAGACCGTCTTGTCCTCGCTTTCGAGAAAGATTTCAGCTGTATCGTTTCCCCAGGCATTTTGTGCGTCCAGGAGGAGTTTGTCCATGGTCGGTTCTTCGAGTTCCATCAGCACATGGAGTGTCTTGCCATGGATTCCCACCCGTGTCCTTGTGCTGGCGGTCGGCACCTTGAGTTCAGGTCCAAGAAGCATGAAAGCCGATGTCTCTACAGCCTTGGACCAGGCCTGCGAGGACGCGTCTGCGTCAAGCTTCGGTTCTGAATCCAATGCGGGAATCCGCATCGACTGGGCTGACGACAAGTTCGTCATCCGGATATCGCTGAACCAAGTGCCCTTGCCGCCGGCTTCACTGACGATTAGCGACACCTTGAAGTACGTGCTGTTCTCCTTGGTTTCGATGATGTGCGAGAACCGCTTCCATCCCGTCTTGCCGCCATTGGCGGGATAATGGGTCAAGTACGGCTCGTCTTGCAGGAACTCATACCAGAAGATTTGCCAGTTCACGTCTGACTTGACCCATCCCTCAAGCAAATAAGAGGTCTTCGGCAAGGCGGGACGGACATCGGCAGAAACACGATACAATCCGACTCCCTCGCCCCTGTTGTCAAGCCGCAAATGTTGGCATAAACGCCCGTCCTCCTCCACAACTTGCTTGACACCATGGAAATTCCGGTTGGTGTCGTCATACCACTTGTCGATGATATCCGGGTTGTCCCCCTTCCGCCAGTCAGGAAGCAATTGGGCAAACGACAGGACACAGGCAAACATCACAGTCATACTTAAGCGCATGGCTAGCTCCTTCTTGTTGTTCGTTTTTATTATTGATAATGCAAGAATCGCCCACACTTGACAATAATACCAAATTAAATATTTTTCCATGTTGTACGCAGAACTTTTATAATCATCAACTCACCTCAAGAAACTTTGCTTTTGCCAAGGTCAGGCATTATTTTCTTTTCGACGGAAAATTCCCCAAGCCAGACCAGGAATAACCAGATGAATGCACGTCAAGCCAAGTTGTTGGAGAAAACCAAGTCGGCCGGCGCCAGTTACATGCCTGCCCAGAGCTGGATATCCCGGGATGTCGCCTTGTACCGGGCGCATCGGAAATCGCCCTTGCGCTCCTTGTCCCAGCTGCGTGCGAACACGGTTTTGGAATTGATTCGCCTGGTCCCGGTGCAGCTGACCGAACCGTGGCTGCTGGCGGGAGAGCAATACTGCATGAAGCAGCAGAATGTCTGCTGGGGAATTACGCGGCCGGAGACCCAAGATGACGACTTCCTCGCCCGCGAACTCAAGCGGATCGCCCCTGACATCGACCTTGAAGCCAAGGATTTCAGGCATGCAATCCACTCGATTTGGCATGGACACAATTGCGCCGTGACAGTAGGCGAGATCTCCCCTGGGCAAAATGCACAGGAGCAGTATGCCTGGGGAAAGGCCTCGCAGCAGGAGGACAGCGTCTACATGGCTGTAGGATGGGTCGAAAACCATTCGATCAGAGATTATGAAAAACTCCTGAAAGTCGGTTATGGCGGATTGCGAAAACAAGTCGAGGAGGAACTGAAACGATTTCCCATCTACTCCGTGCAATATGTCGAAAGGGAGAATTTCCTTCGTTCGGCTCTAGCTATTTGCGATGCAGGCCTGGACTTGGGCGAAAAGTGGGCTCGTTGCGCCGAAAACAGGGCGGCGAACTGCACGGATTCATGCGAACGGAATAAATTCCTTGATATGGCAGTACGTTGCCGGAATGTGGTCTCCCGTGGCGCCAAGACATTTCCGGAAGCCGTTCAGTGCCTGTGGTTTGGCCATATCATAACCTGTTGCGAAGACGGAATCAACGCCAATTCGCTGGGCAGGCTGGACCAAATCCTCAATCCCTACTACCAGGAAGACCTTGCCAAAGGACGCATCACCCGGGAGGAGGCCCTGGAATGGCTTGTCGAACTTGCGATCAAGCTGTACTTGCACTACGACGTGCAGGCGATTACCCTCGGCGGACAGACTCCGGAAGGCAAGTGCGCGGTCAACGACATGAGCTATCTCTTTCTGGAAGCCACCAGTAGTTTCGGGGAGCTGCGCGACTTGTCGGTCCGCGTGACGCCTGACATGCCCGATTCGTTTCTCGAGCGTTGTTGCCAGCTTGTCCTCCGTGGCGGCGGCATTCCCTTTTTCTTCAATGACGTTCCGTTTATCCAGGCGTTGACGGAACGGGGCATCGCCTTGGAGCACGCACGAGACTATTCCCCGATCGGGTGCATCGAGACATCCATCCCTGGCAAATCCAACCCGCACGCCGTTTCGGCATGGATCAATCTCCTGAGAATCCTGGAATTCACCATCCACAATGGACAAAATCCGGCAAACGGACATCAAGTCGGTCCGCGAACCGGTTCCTTGGAAACATTCGACTCATTCGCCACGTTCATCGATGCGTACAAGCAGCAAATCAGGTTCTTCGCCGAACGAATGGTTTACAGAATGAGACGGAATGAACGGCAGCAACGACTCTTCGGACCGTTGCCGGGATGGTCCTTGTTGACTGACAATTGCATCGAAAAGGCACGGGACATCACGGACGGAGGCGCCATCTACAACTACCACCAAATCTGTGCAATGGGCGTCCCCGATTGCGCAGACGTATTGATGGCAATCAAAAAGCTCATCTTCGATACTCAAGAAATCAAGCCGGAACAACTCGTCAAGGCCATGGAAAATGATTTCGAAGACAACGAAGACTTGCGCAAAATGCTGGAAAACTCAGTCCCTAAATATGGGAACGGCAATGACGAAGTCGATGCAATCGCCCGGGAACTGGCCGTGTACTTCATTGAACTCATGGACGAATTCAGTGAGGAAGGCAATCAGATTTTCGTGCATTTGTTCACCTTCCTCCTGAACATACCCTTCGGCAAATCCGTCGGAGCGATGCCCGACGGCCGCCATGCCGGAACGCCTCTCGCCTACTCCCTGTCCGCCCACCAGGGGCGCGACAAGTCGGGCTTGTCAGCAATGCTCCAATCCCTCGCCCAAATGCCCCACAACATGGCCGCTGGATGCTCGGCGGCGATCCTCGACCTGCATCCATCCTTTTTCCAGGGCATCGCAAATCCCGAAAAGACACTGGCTCAAATCATCCGCGGCGCATTTGCCCAGGGCGTCGGCCAACTCCAATGGAACATCGTCAGCGCCAAACGCTTGGAACTTGCCAAGAAGGAGCCTGACAAATGGGGCAACATACCCGTCAGGGTCGCAGGATATTCGCAACTGTTCAAGATGATCAGCCCGGAACTCCAAGACCATATCATCGCTCGACACAAGCACACTTGATAGAATCCAAACATGAGATACTTGCTGCTTTTCCTATTCTGTTCGGCTTCATTCGCACTGGAAGTCCATGTCAAAAACGCCGATGGCGTTCCAAGGATCCATATCGACGACGTCCCGGTCCGCCCAAGGTTTTTCTACGGAATGCCATCTTCCAGAAAACGCGACATCAAGGCAGGCGAAACTCAGATTGAAGTCGATTATACCGCCGTAAGGGATTTCAACGACCGCTTCACCCTGCAGTTCAGGGTCGGACGAAAATCATCCTCGAAAATGGCTTTCGATGACATTTCGCTGGTTGACACGGTGACAGGAGAAGCGATCATCGGCAAAGTCGATTTCGAAGGCGGCGATCAGGATTTCACCTCCGTATTCAGATTCTGGCCCAGCTTGAAGGATGCGCCATACGCCACCCTCGGTGTGGTTGACGGCGAAGGATTTAATGGCTCGAAAGGACTCCTGCAAACCCTGAAAGTCCCCGAAAATGGACGGCTCGGACACGATTTCCACTTCTATACCGCACCCAGAAACATCAAGCTCGTCAAGGGGCGAACATACAAGCTTAGCTTCTGGGTGAAAAGCGATGTCGATACCTGGGTCTGGCTACGACCCTTCAAACAACCCAAGCCAGGGGAATTCTACATGAAGCCCATCAGCGATGGGCACTACGAAAGCCAATTGAAGCTCGCCGCGCAATCGGATACGTCATTCGTTACGTTCCCATGCCCGTTTCCTTGGTCGGAAGACGAAGACATCGACTGGTACGAGGTCGATTCAATCATCGACTACATCCTAGGCGTGACCCCCAGCGCAAAACTCGTGCCTAGGCTCGATGTCTCGCCCCCGCCATGGTGGCTCAAGGAAAACCCAGACGAGCTGATGGGATGGGCGCAGCCGGAAAAACATAGGCGGCAGCACGTCAGCGTCAGTTCGGAAAAATGGCTCCGGGAAGCACGCAAGCGGCTTGCCGATTTCATCGAACGACTGGAGGCCAAATACCCGGACAATATCGCTGGCTACCACCTGAACACAGGTGAATGGTTCTATCCCGGCGCCAGTACGCAAGACTTTCATGGATTCTCACCTTGCGAACAAGCAGCCTTCAAACGATGGATCGCAAAAAAGTACGGAAGCGACAAGGCGCTCCAAGCAGCCTGGAATCAAGACAACGTGACACTGGATACGGTCTCGGCGCCAACCGAGGAACGACGAGAACAAGCCCCGCGAATCGGATGCCTCCTGAACCCCGCCACATCGCAAGACGTGATCGACTTCAACTTCTTCATGCAAGATGCGATGGTGGACGGTGTTCTGTCCTTGCTGCGTGTCATCCGTGAGGCGACCGGCGGCAAAAAGCTATCCCTCGTATTTTACGGTTATGTGCTGGAATTAAGCTCGCTTCCGAGGATGCAGTCCTCATCAGGCCACATGGCGATGCGAAAGATGCTTGACAGCCCGTACGTCGACATCATCTGCAGCCCGATTTCCTACATCGATCGCGCCCTAGGCGAGGCAAGCCACTCGATGACCTGCTCCGAATCCGTGTTGCTTGCGGGAAAGCTCTGGCTGTTCGAGGACGATACTTCGACCCATTTTTCAGTTGAAGCCAGGACTTTGCCTGGCGGCGCTTCTCGTACGAACAGCTTGTGGGAGACTCGTCAGGTCCTGCTACGGAATTCTGCTCATGCACGCCTGAGGAACTACGCCGGCTGGTACATGGATATCGTTCCAGGCGGTTGGTTTGACGATCCCGGAATCTGGTCGGACCTGAAGGCCTTAGGGCGCATCGCTCCCGTCAAGCCGTACTCAGGCGAGATTGCATCGCTTGCCGACGAACGTTCGAACATGTATTCCCTGTACGGCAATGGATTGACGTCACCGCTTATTTCCCAGGGGCGTCGCGCTTACCCACGCAGCGGAACCACCTTCGGGCAGTATTACCTCGACGACTTCGTGGCGGGAAAGGTTCCCGGCAAGGTCGTCGTCTTCCAAAACACCTGGGCGCTGGACAACAATCAACGGCGCAATATCGCCCAAAACCTCAAGGGACGCTTCGCCATCTGGTGCTGCTTCCCGGGAATAATCGACCTGGACACGAAAACAGTCGATGCCGCCAACGTAACCGCCCTGACTGGTTACGAACTGTCGCCGATGAACGACATCGTTCCCTGGTGGGAAGTAAAGGCCACACCCGATGGCCTGGCGCTGGGCCTTCCGAAATCCTGGTCAACGGGTACGAACAACAGCCCTGCTCCAGTCCACTCCATCGTGACCAAGCCCGGCGATCGTGTTCTCGCCACCTGGCCCAATGGAACAGCCGCCGTTGTTTTGCGCAAGGATTCCCTTTTCACGACGACTCCCCGTGTCTCGGAAGCCCTATTGAAGGTAGCCTGCCGAGCCGCCGGCGCCTGGATTTACACCGACTCCCCCTGCGTCGCCTTCCAGCGGGACGGATTCGTCCTCTTGCATGGAACCCAGGACGGACCAATCACCATGAACTTCCCGACCCCGCACAACTGGACCGACCTGATGACAGGCGAAAAACTCTCTGAAAAATCCACCAGCCTGAAACTCGACCTCAAACGTGGCGAAACAAGAATCCTCATGGCCAAATGACCAGGTAGCTATAGAAAAAGCCCTGCAGGCGCACAGCCAAATATTTCACTTGTGTTTTTTGAGACCCTGACCTACGGCGCAATGCCATCCGGCCAGAGGACGCCCTCCCCGACATCAAGCACAAACGAGGGAATGATCTTCGACCTGTCGCCAAGGCGCTGGTAGGTCTCCTGGAAAGATTCCCTGTTTGTTGGAGGATGGGCCACTTCGTTTTCATGTGCGGAGATGAGGAATTGCGGTGCCTTGCCGTCAGCACGGCAATCGGTCTCAAGCCATTTGGCGGTCTGAAGCATCCTAGCCCAGCAAGCCACAATCAGGATATCGACACGCCCCAGGGCGGGAAAGTGCATCGCAATAGTTGCATCGGTATTATCGCCGGTTTGCATGACGGTGATGCCGTCAAGGGTGACGACGAATACTGAGTTTTTGGTCTTTCCCTGGTGTCCCGGTACAGCCCTGTACTGGATGCCATTCGGAAGCGTCCTCGGTTGGATTGCATCTTCCCATGCGTAGGTGAACCTGGAATCGTTCCTGTGTGGGGTGGGATTCTTCTGGTCAGCCCATGTTTCAGGGGCGATGATTGGCTTGCCGCGTTTGGCAACATAATCGCAAACCCAATGCTGCATATGGTCGCCATGAATGTGTGAAAGGAAAAGAGCCTCGATCTGATCCAAAACCGGGGACATGCAACGGTTTAGTTCAAGGCGACGATTGTGCTCAAGCAGGGGACGCGCCAAGTCAAACCCGACGCAATGGTTTGCAGTCTTGACCACAAAGCCCATGTTGTAGATCTTCCAAATCGCCATTTTTCCGGCGGGTACAGTTGTGTTGCGGATGCTTTCAGCAGCCCTGGTCATTGCCGTGCTGTGATAGTGCATCATGACGTCCTCCCACAGATCCTTGATCCCAGGCTCGTCCTTCGCTTTTTCATGAACATGAATCGGATAGTCCAAGATCAAAAAAGCAGCCTTGCGGATCGATTCATTGTCGGGACTTAACGGATGCCTGCGAAGAATATCCTGGGACAGCTCAAGCGACGACTTGATCCAAAAGCGGGAGTCGGCAGCATTCGCATCATTGGAAAGATGGGCTTTCGCCTTGCTTACACCCAACTCGTCTTGGGGAAACGACGCAATGTATTCGCTAATCTGTGCATTGACATCGCGACGCAAATCTTCAAGCGGACGAATCTTCCAAGTCATGGAATGAACTTGAACAGACAGGAGGACTGCCAGCAAAAGCAAGATTTGCCGCATGCATGAAAAGGAGTAACCGTTCACGGGGGGGGGGCGAAGCAAATCGATGTTTCCGTGTGCCTCAATGAGAACGGGCGTCTTCCTTAATCTCGATCAAGTGCATCGGTTAAGCGTATCCGATTAA
>JAGVUR010000082.1 GCA_019136135.1 Verrucomicrobiota bacterium | reverse complement strand
TCCGACCTGTCCGACCTGTCCGACCTGTCCGACCTGTCCGACCTGTCCGACCTGTCCGACCTGTCCGACCTGTCCGACCTGTCCGACCTGTCCGACCTGTCCGACTTGTCCGACTTGTCCGACTTGTCCGACCAGGAAGGCGCCATGTTTAGCCACTTGACTGCCGCACCGATTGAGTACAAGCGCCCCTGGTTTCCCATGATCGCTAACTTGTTTCTTGTGCGAGCAAGGTTTCCAGTTGCATGGTTCTTTTTCTCGGCGGCATTCGGAGTTTCCGTCCGATCGCATTCCAGTTCGCCTTGAGGTCAGCGAGCCTGGTCACCGGCGTGATTCGCTGTGTCGCGATATGACACAATGCCTTGAATTCGCTTCACAAGCTCCTGCGCGCCGCCTGGACAAGCCACGGCTCTCCAGGGGGAAAAAGCTTCCAGGCGGGAGCCGATGCGTTCAATCAGAAGCGCGGCGAACATTTTGCCGTACAGCCACGCCCTTGCGCTGCTGTCCGTGTACTTCGGAAGCGTCCCGATCCTGGCTATGGTCTTGAATCTCTTGAGCACAAGCTCCACCTGCCACCGGAGCCTGTACAGCCCAAGGACTTTCTTCAGGCTGAAGGTCTCTTCGGGCAGCGTCGTCACAAGGACGACGAAATCGCATGCGAGAAGCGCAAGCTCGGCGGGCGCCTTGTGCTTTTTTGAGGCCTCGCGGTTCAGGATTCTCCCGGTGCGCGCCGCCGACTCGTCGTCTTTCCGGATGATGCAGACGCGGCACGGCAGCATCTCCCCCGTTGCGTCGTCGTGGATGAAGACATCGGCCTCGCCGCACATCCCCTCGCGCGGATGGGCCTTGAAGAAGCCCAGGATGTCGAAGGCGCTTCCATCCCCGTTCAGCAACGGGAGGGCGCCGCTGTTCCAGCGGACGCAGGAGTATCCGCCTCCGGCCGCCACATGCTTGAAGCTGTTGAACCTGCAGTATCCCCGGTTGCCCAACATGATGTCGTTCGGCTTGATCTCGAACTGCTCCAGCCCCTCGCCGGCGTCTTCGCCTTCCGCCCTTGCGAGCTTGAAGGAGTCGCACGCCATGTCCGACAGCGAATAGCTGTAATGGATCCTCCACTGCGTGCCGAACTGCCCCAGCTCCTTGACGACCGTTCCGTCAATCAGGCGGACGCAGTACTCGGCGAGATCCGCGCCGACCCTGACCTCGCCGAACGCTTCCGCGCAAAGCTCCCTGAACATGTCGCCGCTCTTGCGAAGGCGCTTCAGTACGGCCACGTCGCTCAGCGACGCGATGCCCGCCTCGGCGGCGATCGCGGACGTCTCGCGGAGCGAGTACCCGCAGAGGAGATGGAGCATGAGCACACGCATCAGCACGTCCGGATCCTTGTCCTGCCGAAGCCCCTTCAGTGCATTGGTAGCTGCGGCGACCTCGCGCCAGTTGGGTGGAAAGCACGCCAGAAAGTCCTCCCAAGCGGAAATGTCGCCTGTACGGAAAACGCTTGAAGCTGTGTTGTGCATCGCTTGCCTCCTGTTGCCAGGTCCTTGAACGGAAAAAACAACCTGGAGATAATGTAAGCCATGCGAAACTCAATGCAAGCCGTAAAGCCAAAACAAGTTAGCCCCTATGCCCGGGAACCCTACCTGTTTTTTCCCAATCCCGGGGAGATTGGGCTAAACATCCCTCCCAGTCATCATCCCTGTGCGCAAACGATGTCAATGCCATCGATATCAAAAATTATTGGTGTTTATTCGCGTCCGTTCGTGGTTCCCCTAAAAACGCCATGAAAATCATTGGTGTCATGGGCTCAACTGCTTTTTTTAAAGATAATACCCAAGACCATCTCGTCCACTCCTCGTTACAAAGGTCTAAATCAATTCGCAATGAAGCCGATGTCAAATGAGCAGCATGGAAAAATTTATTTTTTATAATCTAACTTTTGTTGTGAATTGTTTATTTCTGTTGTTTTTTGTTGTTTAAAATAGTTTTTTAAAAACAATACTTGAAATTATGAAAAATCATAATATTGTATCATTCATTATCATAAATGAGTTCGCAATGCCCATCGATAAACCTTGGAAAGACCGTGGGAGAAAGACAATGTCAAATCGCACGCCGAACGTCCCGCCTGAGGAAACCAATGGTCGCAAAGACGCAACTGCCCGAAAATCTCGAATGGATTCCGCAAGCGCATCGCAACGGATTTCCCAGGCGATTCCCAAAAGGAACGACGAACTGCCGCCAGCAAGGCAAGGTGTTCCCCAAAATCCTGGAGCATATTGGGTTCTGTTTTTTCAAATGGTTGATTCCAGGTCAGTTGGGGAGAATAAAATTATTCCGTCCAAAACCAAGCCAAATGCCAAGACGGTCGATCTCGGAAGAAGCCAGCCCGAAAAACCACCAAAACCTTTCCATTCAAACGCACCGCCCCAAAAACGAAGCAGGTCACCGTGCAAAGCGTGAATGGAAAAAGCCAGTCGACCGAAGCGAAAATCTATTTTGGCACAGGATTCCAAAGCAAATTGTGGTCTAGAGCCTGATGAAAATAATATGATTTTCATGTTTGATTATGATATCATTATGATATTATAATGATAGATACATTATTTTTATTTTTTAGCTTTTTTTCGTTAAAAATAGTCAATGATATTTGATACATATTGACTATTGAGCATTTAGCTTCAAAGTGATTTTACTTATTTCAAACCTCAATAAGATAAGGAGAAACGGAATGGCGAAACGCATCAATAGCGACTACTACAACGACAAGGGCATGGACAAGGAAAAGGAAAAGCGCATTAGGGAATTCTCCGGACATTTTACGGACGAGATACGCGCCATGCTCGTTGAGAAGCGTATTTCACTGGGGCTTTCCCGGGAAGACGTTGCGTCGATGCTCGGCTGCCAGAGGACAACAGTATTCCAATGGGAAACCGGCAAGGTCAGCTACTGCAGGCCGCAGTACGTCCTTGTCTTGAGAACTTATTTGCAAGGCAAGCTGGACAAGTTGCTGATAGCCGCGATTCTCAGGGCAGCAAGAACCTCAAAGCGGATCGATTTCAGCTTTATTGAAAACTATCCATTTGATCTTAACGAATAATTGCGATCAGGGCATCTGTCCTTCTCAGCTTTTCCCCAAAGAAAAAGTGACGTTTCCCGTGCCATGTTGCTGTGGGATTAAACAGTCAACATAGGTGAAACGTCACATGCTGAAATCTAACACGTCAACAACCGAGGCGCAAGCGGTGCGGCTTGGCACCAAGAACCGGCTCCAGCTGCTCAGGATCGCAGCCCAGAACGGTGCGGGGTTGTCCACGCAGGAAGCGTCGGTCATTGCCAAGATAGTCGACGAGACATTCATCCTGTCGGTCGACGGCATGACGTATCGCTCGGGTCAACTGAAGTATTCCTGCGTCAAGGCGAGGACCCAGCCGGGAAGCCCCGCAGGCGCAATGCGAAATGGTCGCGGTCAGGCTTGCCCTCCTCGCCCCCGATGACCTCGGGGAGCTTCCCGGCAAGTCCTGCCAGCGCTGCACGGACATGCTCCGCCGAAGGCTGCTTGCGGATGTTCGACAAGGTGCGTGGGCAAAAGGGGCGCTTCTTTCCCATGAGGATCGCGGGATTTCCTCATGTGCGACGGCAGGACGGCCCACGACATGGGGCCGACGCTGTCCCACAAGAGGATAATCGTCGAGAAGCTTTTCCTCGGGCAGGAAGCCGTGCAGCAGGTGATGCGCGAGACCTGTAATTCGGCCCGTCGAGCTGGCATTTGAATCATGCCCGGCAAAAGCCAAGGAAAAGGCAACGGAAATCGCCAGAAACCTGCTGGAACTTTTCCCTAAAAAACGATCTCCTGCGAGACCTGGTTGGCGACTACTACTTGTTGACCTTGCCGACAACTGCGACCGGAGCTACCGAGTTCGTACTTGAGAAAAGAATTCATGTTCTGAACAGGGAAGATTTGCCCGAGCAGTCCTGAATTATGAATGACCCGTCCGCCCCGTCCGACCAGGGATACGCCATTCCTTGCTACTTGACTGGTGACATCGCTCAGATGCGAGCACTCTGGGTGTCCGTACTCAAACTGTTGCCAATTCATCTACCAATATTTTCGCGTATCCTCAGACACGCCAATGATCAGGTTATTCTACTTGGCAAACCCATTCCCACAATCTGACGCTTTGGCTTTTTAACAAGATTCGAGTTGATTTTTAGTTGAATCCCTGCTTTTTTCAACGAATGGTTTTGCATTTTGGATTTGTTGTACTATCTTAATGTATCCTTTTTCCGAGGCGCATTGATTTGCGGAACATCACGGGAAAGCGGCTTCCACCACGAAATTCGAGGCGATCACAGTCCTCAAATCCATTCTCATCAGGATTTCGTGCTTACAACATCAGGCAATACCGTCCTGGACTAGCACGGCATTTCGATGAAGCTGAACTTCAATCCGCAAGCTTCTTCTCTCACTCTTGACAAGAACAATTGCCACGAAACATCCCCCTCGTATGCTTATTGCCATAACAGGAGGAATTGGTGCGGGGAAATCAACCATCCTCGACCAATTCAAAAAGCTAGGTGCGTTTACACTGGATGCGGACAATGTCGCTCATCAACTCTACTTGCCTGGGCAGCCAGCCTACAATGAACTCTTACTCCATTGGGGAAATGACATCCTCCTACAAGACGGAACCATCAATCGAAAAGCTATTGCAGAAAAGGTATTCAACAACAAAACCGAATTGGATTGGCTCAACCAATTAATCCATCCCCTCGTCAAGAACAAAATCAACCAAGAAGCAAAAAACTCAGAAAAGCCACTGTTTTGCGCCATCCCATTGCTCTACGAATCAGGCTGGGATGACCAAGCGGACAAGGTCGTAGCAGTTTGGTGTGACAAGCATACCCAACTCAAAAGACTCCTGGATAGGGGATGGTCCGAAGAACACGCAAAACAAAGACTCGCAACCCAGTGGCACCCAGATGAAAAATTACACAGAGCCGACTACGCAGTCATTACCAACTGCTCCTGGGACTTGCTAGCCATGCAGTGCCAGCTCATTTACGGATCAGTGATCTCGACCATCAGGTAAAATCATCTATTATGACATCAACCAACACTTCATCAAAGCAAGCTCCTGAAGAAACACCTATGGCCAGACGAAGAGGAAGGCCGCTGGCAACACAAAAGGCCAAGGCAGATCCGGAGCAAACCCCTCAAAAGCAAGCGGACGATTCACAACTCACGCCCGAGTCGCTCGCGAAAATCGCCACGGCTGTCGTTCAAGAGGAGCCACAACAGAAAAAACAAGCCGAGGAAAAAGGCGGCAAAAGGTCAACCTCGAGAAAGGCTATCCAGTTCAAGGCGACCAAATTCAACGCGCCGACCAAGAGGCAGTGGAGCCAGCAGCAACAGCAACAACAAGACCAGCAAAAACAACAAAAGCCTTTCGAACAACAGCAAAACCAAAGGGCAAGAAAACTCGACTACAAGGGAAAAAGACGCAGTGACGACGGCTTCCCGCAGGATTTCGACAACGAAGTCCTGACACCCGAAGAACTGGCGAACACGACCATCCTCGACATCACAGAGCTGCAGGCGCTGAGCATGCCGGAACTCAACCGAAGGGCCAAGGAACTCAATGTCGATGGAGTCGGCTCGCTCTCAAGGCACGAACTCCTGTTCGAAATTGTCAAGTCGACATCTGCCGAGCAGGCAGGAATCAGGCTCGGTGGCGGCGTGCTGGAAGTCCTTAACGACGGATACGGATTCCTCAGAAACGCCCACGCCTCATACATCGCCTGCCCGGAGGACATCTACATCAGCCCCTCGCAAGTCAAGCATTTCTCGCTCAGGACAGGCGATACCGTCGTCGGGCAAATCCGCCAGCCAAAGGACAAGGAACGCTTCTTCGCACTCTACAAGGTCTACTCGGTCAACGGTGAGGACCCCGCAAAGAAGAAGGATATCGTCCCGTTCGAAAACCTTACCCCGTACTTCCCGACGCAGCGCATCATACTGGAACACAAGACCGAGGAGCTCTCTACCAGGATCATCGACATCGTCACCCCGATCGGAAGAGGACAGCGAGGACTGATTGTCGCAGCACCGCGTACGGGAAAAACCATCATCCTGCAGAAGATCGCCAATGCGATCACGGCCAACAACAAAGACATCGACCTGATCGTGCTCCTGATTGACGAACGACCCGAAGAAGTCACCGACATGAAGAGGGTCGTCAAGGGCGAAATCGTCTCGTCAACCTTTGACGAGCCGCCAGACAGGCACGTGCAGGTCGCTGAAATGGTCATCGAAAAGGCGAAGCGGCAAGTGGAGTACGGACGCCATGTGGTCATCCTGCTGGACTCGATCACCAGGCTCGCACGCGCCTACAATACCATCGAACCCCATTCGGGGCGAATCCTCACCGGCGGTGTGGATGCCAACGCGCTCCACAAGCCAAAACGCTTCTTCGGCGCAGCGCGTAACATCGAACATGGAGGTTCGCTCACCATCATCGCAACAGCGCTCGTCGAAACAGGCTCGAAAATGGACGAGGTCATCTTCGAGGAATTCAAGGGGACAGGCAATATGGAGCTCAACCTTGACAGGCACATGGCTGAAAAACGAGTCTACCCGGCAATCAATGTGGAAAAAAGCGGCACAAGAAGGGAAGAACTCATCGTACATCCCGACGAATTGAATAAAATGTGGATCCTCAGAAAAGCAATGCTGGGGGCGCCGCCGGCAGAGGCAATGGCAAATCTGCTCGCAAAACTCAAAAGCGTCATGACAAATACGGAATTCCTATTGACGCTAAAGGGATTGCCGGAAGATTATGAATGATAACGTCTTTCATAACATATAGGAACAAGAAAACAGCAAAACAAAAAATCTTTACAAAAAAAAGGAGTCAACCATGGCCAGAGGCGAAAAAATGAAGTGCCCGCATTGCGACTGCAAGGTCCTTGTGTCCGAAGTCGAAAAAAATGACGGCGCATGCCCGGAATGCGAGCAAATCATCAGTTTCTCGTCCAATTTGTTTGACAACTATGAGGACGAAGACGATGAGGATCTCGATCTCGAAGAACAGGAATTGTCGGATTTCGACGATGACGACGACGACGATTACGACGACTATGACGACGACGACGATTACGACGACGAGGACGAGGACGAGGACGACGACTACTGACCCGTCCTTTCATACTCTTTCCAGGCACACCAAGTCCTGTTAACCATCAATCCGATCCCCCGCGCGAGTTTCCCGGGGATCGGTTGATGCACTTAATCCACTCGCGCAAATTGATTTCCGATCACTGCCAAGAACCCAGATGACTACAGAGAGCATTTCCAGTCAAAGCAACCGATCCTACACAGACGACGACATCAAAACCCTGTCTTCCCTGGAACATATCAGGGCCAGGCCAGGAATGTACATCGGCAGACTGGGAAACGGGGACCATCAGGATGACGGCATCTATATCCTGCTCAAGGAAGTCATTGACAACTCCATTGACGAATTCACATCGGGATTCGGAAAGAAAATAGAAATTTCCATCTCCGACGAGGGCTTGGTCAATGTCAGGGACTACGGCAGGGGCATCCCCTTGGACTCCGTCATCGCCTGCGTGTCGAAGATCAACACAGGAGGAAAATTCTCCACTGACCTGGAAAACCGGCCATTCGCCTTTTCCATCGGGCTCAACGGGGTCGGGCTCAAGGCAGTCAATGCCCTTGCCGACATCTTCACGGTCATCTCCAGACGTGGCGGCAAGTCGATGACGGCGATCTTCAAGGAAGGCATCCTGCAAAAAAGCGAAAAGGGCACCACCCAGGAACCCGATGGAACAGAAGTCTCCTTCATTCCCGCCATTTCCGTCTTCCCGGGCTTCCGTTTCGATCCCAAGCACCTTCGCAGGCGAATGCAAAACTATGCATGGCTCAACTCGGGACTGACTCTCCTGCTCAACAACGAGAGATTCTACTCAAGAAAAGGACTTCTGGACCTGTTGGACAGCAAACTGGAGGAAGACGCGCTCTACCCAGCCTTCCATTTCAAGTCCGACACGCTCGAATTCGCTTTCACGCACATCGGCTCGACGGACGAGAACTACTACTCCTTCGTCAATGGTCAATACACCAATGACGGCGGAACGCACCTCTCCGCTTTCAAGGAAGGACTACTTAAGGCAGTCAATGAAATCTCGCAAAAGACCCTTGAGGCAAACGATGTGAGAAACGGAATCGTCTCTGCAATCGCAGTCAAGCTCACGAACCCTATCTTCGAGTCGCAAACAAAAAACAAACTCGGAAACACGGATATCAGAACCGATATCGTAAACCAAGTCAAGGCAACCGTCGTAGAAGCGCTCTATAAAAATCCCGCGATGAAAACGGCAATCCTTGACAAGGTCGCGCAAAACGAAAGCGTAAGAAAGCAAATCCAGGCGGTCAAAAGAAGCGCAAAGGAACAAGCGCAGAAAACAGTCTTCAAAATCCCCAAGCTCAGAGACTGCAAATTCCATCTCTGCGACTATGACTCAAAGAGAAAACAAGAGGACAAGGACAAGTGCGCGGCATCAACGCTTTTCCTTACAGAGGGAGATTCGGCAGCGTCAAATATGATCTCGGCCAGAAACCCGGACTACCAGGCCGTCTTCCCGCTCAGGGGAAAACCGTACAACTGCCAGGGAAAACGAGTCGATACAGTCTATAAAAACGAGGAACTCTACTTCCTGATGAAGGCAATGGGAGTCGAAGAATCCCTGGACGACTTGAGATACGCGAAAATCGTCATCGCGTCGGATGCGGACGTGGATGGATTCCATATCAGAATCCTGCTGATGACGTTCTTCCTGACACTCTACCAGCCGCTCGTACAATCAAACCATCTTTTTATCCTGGAAACACCGCTGTTCAGAGTCAGAAACAAAAAACGAAACATCTACTGCTACAATGAACAAGAGCGACTCGTGGCGCTCGAGGAACTGGGAAAAGGTGCGGAAATAACGCGATTCAAGGGACTCGGAGAAATCTCACCGCACGAATTCGGACAGTTCATAGGTGAAGACATGCGGTTGTTGCCCATAACTATCGACAATGTCAAGAATATTGACGAAATGCTTAAATTCTTCATGGGCGACAATACCCCGGAACGTAAAGACTACATCATGAGAAACATCATCTGATAAACACGGACATATCTCAACCGTGGATACAGAACCACATACTATGAACAACGACGAAGAGCTCAATTTCCAACAGGCCAATGGCGACGAAAACGAATCGGAATCTACAAAAGCCACGCTCGTAGCCACGCCAATCCCCGAGACATTCGACCAGGATGACGACCAACTTAGGAAAATGGTCGCGGACTACTACATCGAATATGCCTCGTACGTGGTCAAGGACAGGGCCATACCCGATGTGGATGACGGATTGAAGCCGGTGCAAAGGAGAATCCTGCACTGCCTCAACTCCATTGACGATGGACGCTTCAACAGAGTCGCATCAACGATCGGCGACACGATGCACTACCATCCGCATGGAGACCAATCGATCGGAGACGCGCTGATCGTCCTCGCAAACAAGGAGTACTTCATTGAAAAGCAAGGGAACTTCGGCAACATCCTGACCGGTGACGGAGCCGCTGCCCCGCGATACATCGAGTGCAGGATCTCGCCCCTCGCAAAGGAAACGCTTTTCAACAAGGAAATCACCGAATTCGTACCCTCCTACGATGGTCGTTCCCAGGAACCGGTGTGCCTGCCGGCGAAAATCCCCGCCTTGCTGATGCTGGGTTCGGACGGAATCGCCGTCGGAATGACAACGACCATATTCCCGCACAACTTCAACGAACTCCTTGACGCGCAGATAGACATGCTGTCTGGACGGAAGCCAAAGCCGATCTATCCGGATTTCCTCCAAGGCGGCATCATGGATGTCACGGAATACGAAGACGGAGCGGGACGCATTCGAGTCAGGGCGCGCATCGAACCCGATGGGGACAAGAAAATCGTCATCCGAGAGATCCCGCCAACCACAACAAGCGAGAAACTCCTGGAATCGATCGAGGACGCTGCGAAAAAAGGCAAGATCAAGATCTCGTCCATCGCGGATTTCACCACGGATAAGGTCGCGATCGAGATCGCCCTGCCCCGTGGCGTGTACGCGGAGGACACGATCAGGGAACTCTACGCCTTCACCAACTGCGAGGTCTCAATCAATTCCGTCCTTAGAGTCATCAAGGACGATGTCCCAATGCTGATGACCGTCACGGAGGTCCTTGAAAGGAATACAGAAAAGCTTGTC
>JAGVUR010000058.1 GCA_019136135.1 Verrucomicrobiota bacterium | reverse complement strand
AGGTATGGAAATGGCACCCAAGGTGGCCTGTTGAGTGCCTCCAGGCTGGCATAAGCACCCAAGGTGGCTTATGGGAGGCTTCCAATACGGAGAAGGAGATGGGACAATATCTCAGGTACGAAAGGAGCACCCAGGGTAGTCTTTGAAGCACCTTGGGCTGATGGAACGACACCCGGGGTGGCCTAATGAATTCTTTAGACTTGGGAAGGCAGACCAAGACAGTATTTCAGGTACAAAAGGAGCACCCGGGGTGGCCTATTGAACCCATTCGGCATGGTGAAAGCGCAAAGTAGCCACCCTAGGCACCCTAGGATGCGCTTGGGTTGATGGAAAGGAGCACCCAGGGTGGTCTCTAGCGTGCCTTCCTCCATCGTCTCTAGCGTGCCTTCCTCCATCAGAAGCACCCAAGGTGGCTTATTGAACCCATTCGGCATGAAGAAAAGGGTCAAGACAGCATCCCAGGTATGGAAATGGCACCCAAGGTGGTCTATTGAGTGTTGCCAGTACGGCAGAAGCACCCAAGGTGGTCTTCTTGAGTGCTTACGATTTGACAGAGGCACCTTGGGTGGTCTCTTGAGTGCTTTCAGCAAGGAGAAGTAGGTAGGACGACATTCCCGGTATGAAAAAGGCACCCAGGATGGTCTATTGAGTGCATTCGCTCGGCCAGAAGCACCTCGGGTGGTCTCTAGCGTGCCATCTTGAGCATATTTGGCTTGGAAGCCTTGAGGCGGGCACCCGGGGTGGCCTATTGAGTACCACCAGTATGGCAGAAGCACACGGGGTGGTCTATTGAGCGCCTTTGCTCGACCAGAAGCACCCAAGGTGGCTTGCTCCTCGTGTTTCTCCAAGTTTTTACGCATCCGCGACGACAAAACTTCGCGCCATCAAATCACTACTTCAAAAAACATTGCGTACCATCGTAAATCCCTTTGTTGCGGCGAAAAAATCTGCAAACCCTGCACTCTGGACTAAAAAAAGTTTTTTGTTTAAGGGAAAATCCTTCAAGCTTGGAAATTTGCATTCGGCCATAGAAACCATTATGATTATTGGGTTCGAAATCAGGAAATGCACACTATCGTTTAAGGAAAAACAATGGATCGTCTGACTCCAGAAGAGCGTAGCGAATTGATGAGCAAAATTCGTTCAAAGGACACCAAGCCTGAACTCATCGTTCGCAAGCACCTTCATGCATTGGGATTCAGATATCGGCTCCACCCCAAAAAGCTCCCCGGGCATCCCGACATCTGCCTCCCCAAATACAATACCGTCGTCTTTGTCCATGGATGCTTCTGGCATCGGCATGAAGGCTGCAAAATCGCAACAACCCCAAAGTCGAACGTGGAATTCTGGGAAACGAAATTCCGTCGCAACGTTGAACGAGATCTTCGTGTTCGCGAGCAACTGCAACAATTGGGCTGGCGCGTCATCGTGATTTGGGAGTGTGAACTGAAGACTCGACTTCCAAGCCTGCCTGACGAAATCCGGGATTCAAGCTAAGGGGAACTGAACCGTAAATATAGCCCCACCTTCAGGAGGGTTTTGCCACTCGATTGTCCCATTGTAGCGTTCGACAATTTGCCTGGAAATATGCAGGCCCAATCCACAGCCGCGTTGCTTGTCGCTTACGAACGGGGCAAAAATATCTTGGTTGTCCTCGATAAGCACCCCGGGACCGGCGTCAACGACCTGGATTCTTGCGACTTTGCCATCAGCCTCAGCCACAATCTTAACGGTTTGGCTATTGGTTGACACATCCAGCGCATTGGTGACAAGATTAAGCAGAACCTGGATCAATTCACCCTGATTGCATGAGATGACAATCGGCTTTTCCGGGAGTCGCGTGTCAAGCTTAACCCCCAGATGCTGGCACCGACCTTGCACCAATGTCTTCAGCGACGACACGACCTCGTTGACATTGGCTGTACAAGAATCCTGATTTTGTGGATTCGCTCCCGCCAGGTCAGTCAATCCACGCAGATAAAGGTCAATTCGATCGATTTCCCTAACGATCATCTGCAGGCACTCCTCGTCTTCGCCGTCGGCGCGGCGCTCTTCTGCCAAAACCTGCGCATTCATTTTGATTCCGCTAAGCGGATTTCTGAGTTCGTGGACGACTGAAGCGGAGAGTCTTCCTGCCATTGCCAACTGCTCCGCCTTCGCAAGCCTCCGTTCCGCCTCGGCCATCTTCCTAATCAGATGCTGGTAATCCGATGCAAGCCAAAGCGAAATCAAAAGTGCCAGCGCGCCAGCTGCACACATCAAGAGCAAGATCGGGTAGAACGATCCGTGCAGCGTATCCTGAAGCCTTCCCTTGGGACGGCATAGCCACAAGCGCCTCACAGGAACCCCGGCCAACTCAGCGGAATCAAGCCAATGAGTCTTGCCGGAAGGAAGCGATTCCAAAGTGCCAGCTACGACCAAATCGCCCTCGGTTATCAAAATCTGGCATCCCGAAATCTCCTTTAGCTGCTCAACCAACTTCTTGCTATGAGGCAAATGCAACTCGTGGATGATCTTTGCGTAGCTTTGCGTGTTCTCAGATAAAATTTTCCGTTCGATGGACTTGCTTGCCAAAACAAGCCCAAGGCAACCAGCCAATATGGCGATGACCATCGCCGACAACGCACCCGTCCAAGCCAGACGCCTGCGCATTGATTGTTCCGTGGTCTGAGTCCCAAACAACCACATAGTTCAACTACATCCCAAGCTGCTTCATCCCAAACGTAAAAATGAATTGCATCAATGCGTCCTCGACTTCTTTGGCGCGCTCAAGCAGTGCCTTGTCAACGACCTTTCCTCGTCCTTCTGTCGTATTGACCACTTTCGGCTTCACGTCAATCCCGCTGATTGACGACTGGAATCTTTCGGGAATCTCCAGGAGTTGCCACTTGTTGATCTTGGCGAATTGATTAGTTTCCCGATTCCACTCGTGGCTTTCGATGACGATTTTATCCTTGAAGACATTGAGGATCTTGATGGCGGGTCGATGCGAAGGTCCCAGCGCTGGACAGCAGAATTGCTTCCAGTGGCCGCGTTTGAATTCCAGGTCCAAGTGAAGGTGCCCCGCCAGCGCCGCAATCACATTGGGGTTCTTGTCCAGCAATGCAGCTGCCCAGGTAGCATCAGGAAAACAGGGCGGCAGGATAGATTCATGGAGGACGAACAAGGTCGGCTTGTGGGCATGTTGCTTCAGCTCGTTCTCCAGCCAGGCTTTCGTATCGTCGAAGAAGACAGAGGTCGTTTCCTTTTCCAGCGCTCTTGCGTCAGTTGCGGTCAGCACAAAATGCAAGCCTCCCACATCGATGGAACGGGTTTGTGGACCGAAGACCTTTTCAAAATCCCACGGCCAATTGTCGCCAGGGATGATTGCGTACGGGATTGAACCCAATTCCGCTTCCAAAAACGACTTCAGCCACCGATGTCGACGTTCGCCGATAGGCAATTCCTTCGGTTCTTCTTCCGCAATTTTGGCATTATCACCCGTGATCAATGTCAAGGCGATTCCCTTTTGCCCGCGGAGGTGCCTAAATGCGCTTTTAGTCAGCTCAACGCTTCGCGCATCTATCAGGTGCATGTCGCTGAGCCAGGCGATCCGAAATTCGGGCTGGTGCGATTCGTCAACCCAAGCAGGCTTTTTCATCGGCGCAATCTCAAAGCGCTTGGCAATCGCTATCAGATCGTGAATCCCCTTGCTGCTCGTCAGCTCCTGACCAGATAGCCGAAGCGCAGAAACTGCAAAAAGCACCCGTATGAATCGTGAAAAAAAGCTCATTGTCATTCCATTAATCTGATATCTTTCAGGAACTTCTTCTTTTTACGCCAATCAGGAACGACCTTGACAAACAAGCTCAACTGAATCCGCGTATCGCAAAAATCAGCTATCTTCTTTGTCGCCAATTGCCTGATGTTCTTGATCATCTCGCCATTCTTGCCAAGAATGATCCCGCGATGACCGGGACGCTCGACGTTCAGCGTCGCATCAATCGATATCTTTTTCTCGGTCTCCTTCCACGAATCGATGGTCACCGCAACGCAATGCGGAACCTCCTGCTTCAACTCCTCCAAAAGAACCTCGCGAATCAATTCAGCCGCAATATCACGCTCATAGACGTCGGTCATCTCGTCCTCACCATACAGGAAAGGACCTTCGTGAAGATGCTGCTTTATCAACGCAAGCAACGGCTCGACCTTGTCGCGATCAAGGGCGACCATCCGTACCACCGGCGAATCGGGAAGGTAGCCTCGGTAAAACTCCAGCGACGCGGCAACTTGCTCGTCCGTGGCGATATCGTTCTTGTTGATCGCGATAATCACAGGCTTCGAGGACTTTTGAGCAGCCTCCGCCGCAAGCTGATCCTCTTGGCCAGGCTCACGAGTCGGATCGACAATGCACACAACAACGTCAGCATCCTTCATGACACGCCGAATCGACGCATCCATCGCCTCGTCAAGGGCAATCTTCGGAACATGAATTCCCGGTGCGTCCAAAAACAGGATCTGGGAATCGTCGTCGGTATGGATTCCCAAAAGGTATTTTCTCGTAGTCTGCGGCTTTGATGAAACAGCAGCCACGTGATGATCCAACACCGTATTCAAAAGGGTTGACTTGCCCGTATTCGGACGTCCCAGCAAAGCAACATACCCAGTCTTGCCAAAGCGTGGTTCCTCTTCCTTCTCGGACAGGATTTTGTTCAGGTCCATTCTCGTCATCGTCAATCACTCGCTAAATAGGGTTTCAAGGTCATAAGGCGAATGGCTTTCCAGGGCGAACAGGGTTTTCGTGCGTTCAACTCCAGGTGCGTTGACGATCTTGGTCGTGATCAAGCTTCCCAGCTCAACATTGTTTGAAACCCTGACCACCGCCACCATATCGTATTCGCCAGCCACGATATGGACCTCCGTGACTCCCTTGCATTTCAGCAAAGCCTTGACCGTCTCGTGGACTTTCCGATCTTCCACGCTGATGAGAACAAATGCCGTGACCATCGTCTTCTCCTTTATTTTTAAGGTTGATTGCTGTTAATGTCCCTGGTTATCTTCAAGCTCGTTTCCGGATCCCGGTTCTCGACAATCTCAGGAAGGCTCCCCAGCAGGGCAATCTTGTCGTCCTTCACTAGCAAAACGCCCAAAACCCCTGGTATCTTGGTAATTTTCTCAGCTGTTGGGCGCAGGTCGTCAACCGTGCACACCAGATTGGCGGCAAGGGTCGCCGCCGCGTCTGCAAGCGTCGCATCCTTGGACACAATCGTCGCCAAATCGCATTTTCCGAAGCTCTTCGAATGCCCCATGTTGCTTGACGAGGAACAGATCGACAAGGGGGTATCCTCAGGCAATATACGAAACGCCAAGCGATTGAAGGGGTTGTTCCGACCGGCGTGAATCCCCATCGTCAACGGGCGATCAAGCTTCATAAAGCAATCGCCACCGTTATCCACCACGATGTCGCGATCTCCGGATGCTATCCCTGCCAATGCCGCCGCCTGGGCGATTCCGCCTGCCACGGCAGCCAGGGGACCAACGCCGGTCGCAACCGCAGCTTCTGCCATTTGGACGGCCAGTGGAGGAGCGTCATCAAGCAAGACCAAGGGAACCAATGAGGTCTTGAACTCAGGATGACGGGCAATGTACGATTCCAACAAGCCGCGCTGCCGCATGATCTCACCCGTCACAACCGCCCAGTCGCCGCAACAAATCTTGAAGTTGCTGTCCTTGTATGTGAAGGGTTGGAATTTCCGGCTTTGTTTCACGGGCGAGATTGGGTTTATTCGAGGAGGGATGAACAGGCTTTCATCGGACAATTGTCAATGCATCGACCACAGGCAATGCACAATTTTTCATCAAAGGCGATTCGCCTGGTCACGGGATCAGCGAGATGCAACGCCTTGGGCTTGCAATGCGAGAGGCAGTTGCCGCAATGCGTGCACAGGCTATCGTCCCTGATGACGCCCTTGTCAATCGTGTCGATCGAAACCCCAAAGCTGGCAACGTACTTCAATGCCTCGGCGATCTTGACCTCCTTTCCTTTCAAGTCCAGCACCAGATAGCCCTCGCCTTCGCTGGTGACCTTCGCCCTGAAAATATTGACTTCCAGGTCGTAGTCCTTGACCAGATGATAGACAATCGGGGTCTCCGTCTCGCACTTGGGGAATTTCAGGAAGTATTTGTGTGTGACAATCATGGCGAAATCGAGGTTTTACTTGCGTATCGTGAGTTGTTTCATTCCCTGTTCCTTGGGGAGCGGCGCCAGGGGCTGCGACAGGAGGAAATCGCCCTTGAGTATGTCATCCTTGAGCAATTGGCAAATTTCCAGCGCCTTGTATCGTGAGGACATGGAACTCACGGTAATCTTCTTGCCCTTGAATTCGATGACCTCGCTCTTCAGCTGCTCATAGGTAACCGTGCCGAGCACATTCCCCGTGCGCAGCGGGTAGTCCGTGCTGTAATCGATCACCTGGGCGCGTATGTCCTTGTCGCGAACACCAAGATGCTTGGCTATGCGCTCATTCAAGACAGGTATCGGAATCCCAATCCCCAACGCCAGCGATACGCCGTACCCGACAAACGAACACCCGCGGACAAATTCAGGCCGCATCTTCTTCATGTCAGCCGTCAATGCCAATGTCCCTGCACCCTCCGCTGGCACGTCGTTGTCAGTCCGTTCGCACGTGGGACAATGCTGGGTCCCCTCGGAAAAAACGTGCCCACGAGCGCCGGCAAGCCAGACAACCGATCCAACGCCTATCGTTTCGTACAAGGGATCGTTCAGCAATGGCGACAATTCGCCGGCGGAGCAATAGGTCAAATTCCCCATCTTGGGTTCCAGTTGACCCATGTACGTGTACAAGCGCTTGTCCGAGCAATTCGTCGCAACATTGTAGTTCTGGTAGCAATTCCTGGGATTGACCATGATTGCCTGGTTCAAGTCGTGGATTGTGAACTTGGTTTTCAAGTCACGCAACGGATAGTCCTGAGTCCCGTACGAATAGGCTGTCAGCTCAATCTCCTCGCCACGTACCAACTTCTCCATTACGTACCCGCCGCCAAAATCAAACTTTCCAGGGAAGTTGGAATTGGCGGGATCGCGGTCGCGCAACTGAGTCGCTCCAAGATAACAATCTACGGCGGCGATGCCAGAATATGCAGGAACTCCATCCAGGCGGCACGCGGTTATGCGCATCTTGGGCTTGCTATGGCCAAAATTCAAAAAGCAGCCCGATGAGCACATCGGGCCAAAGGTCGCCGTCGTCACGACATCAACATCCTTTGCGGCCTTACGTACGCCGTGAGCCTCGATGTATTCCTTCATCTCGGAAGCCGTCAAGACAACGGCTTTGCCTGATGATATCTTCTCATTGATTTGATTGTAGGTTTTCATTATTCAGCCTGACGAGAGATAGCAGCACTCCTGGATCAAACGCAATTGGCAACTATAAGCCGGATTCTGTCTGGGAAATAAAATTCCCCAGGACGACCATTCATCTAAGCGACCGATACCCGGAACTTAGCCGACACGCATGCCGGCACGGCACGAGCAGCGCCTCGTTCCCTATTTGGTCTTGCACCGAAAGGGGTTTACCCTGCCATCCTGGTTACCCAGGGATGCGGTGGGCTCTTACCCCACCTTTTCACCCTTACCTGGCGAAAAAATCACCGGGCGGTTCGTTTTCTGTGGCACTTTCCTGCGCCTGGAATATGGTCCAAGCCCTCCAGCTTTTCAACTGGACTTTCCGCTCTGTGGTGTCCGGACTTTCCTCCCTCCGAAGAGAGCGGCCGTCCGTTGCCAATTGCAAACTTATAATTTAACCCACTTTGGACGATTTGCTATGGTTCAAACTCGTCAAACTTAATGTTATCTTCCTCCAACGGGCTGTTCTGCTGCAAGCATCGCCATCAATTGCGCATCCGTCACCGGTGTTTTCGGATATCCCTTGAGCGGTTCGATGGTGTTGAGGAAGGCATCCTTGTCACCACGCATCCGATCCAATGCCTGGATGTAATCCAGTTCAGCCTGGTTTTTCTCCAGTTTCGAATCCGCCGCCACCTGGGCAAACCGTTCCTTGAGGAAAGCTTCCGAAAGACCAGACATGATGCGTCGACCACCAAGCTCCGCCCTCATCAACGTCAATTTCGCGAGGTCGCGATCCAATTGGAGCTTCAATGCCGCGCCACCTTGGGCGCCCTTGATCGCTTCATCAAACAAGTCGATCCGTTCCTTGATTTTGGCAAGGTATTCATCCGATGGCTTCTGAGGTCCAAAGCCACCGCCACGAGGACCGCCGCCCATGCCAGGACCGCCGCCCATGCCAGGCCCGCCGCCCATGCCGGGACCGCCACCGCCCGCAGGAGCCGTTTGAACGACTTCCGGCAATTGAGCCTTATCACCTCCTACAACAAGCTCGCAAATCTGCGGAATCAAGGTTGCAAACAAGGCGATGATCGCCACAATTAACGCAATCGTACCTACATTCTTCTCACTAATCGAACTCATGGTTATGCCTCCTGGTTTTGGGATTCATAATGGACTCGTGCGAAAATGCACCATAAAAAACAAACGAAATCCAAATGGGTTTATTGTAACGGTAAACTTTCGAATTTTCAATATGCCTGCAGTATGTCGTTCCAATTCGTCGTATATTGCCTGGAGAGCTTGTCCCGTCGAATCTTCCAGGGTTGTTTAATTCCCGCTGCCAATGCATGGACCGCATTATGTCCGTATTGGGCGTTCAGCGAATCAATCGCCTGGTACGCCTTGTCGGGAATCGCCGCCGGCGCCTTGGGAAACAAGGACGGCTGGCATTGGACTCCACACTCCAAGCCGAAAAACACAATTCCGGATTTCCTGTAGCGACGCCCCGCGATGAACATCCGCTTCATGTACGGAGAAATCGCCTCGAAGACCTCCGACGTGTTGTTCGTGGGAGTGTCAAACAAGATGGTCATCGACGTCGTGCCCGCAGGCAATTCCTTCGGCTTGTATTCTGCGGAATAGTTGAAAAACACGGTTGCGCCGACGGCTTGACGATCCGCCCTCCGCATCCGCTCGCAAGCGATTTCGGCAAACTCCGCCACCGATGAACGCAACTCGTCAAAGTCAACGATTGGCGTCCCGAACGTCCTTGAGCACGTCGCAGACTTGATGGGATGATCAAGCTTGTCAGGAGGAACAACGTCCTGGCCGCGAAGCTCAAGCGCAGTCCGAACCAGGCAGACATTGAACCTACGCCCCAACCACTGCAAATCAGCCTGACGCAACTGCTCCGCAGTACGTATCCCAAGGTCGTGCAAACGTTTCCCAAGGCGACCGCCAACCCCCCAAATGTCGCCGACAGGCGTCGAGGCCAAAAGCTCAACGGGATCATCAGGCATCACAAAAACGCCCTCCGATGTCCTTTTCTTCGCAAATTTCGCCGCCAGCTTCGCCAGCGTCCTACTTGGCGCAAATCCAATCCCGGTCGGTATCCCGATCCATTGCTGGATTTTTCCACGCAGCTTGATCCCCCAATCCAAGTAGCTCGAACCCGCAGGAAGATCAACGATGATAAACGCCTCGTCTATCGAATACGGCTCGACCTCAGGACATGAATCACGCAATACTGACATGACGCGGCTCGACATGTCAGCGTACAACTCATAGTTGCTCGACACGAACGTCAACTCCAGCAACTCCTCCATCGGCTTCAGCTTGAAATACGGCGTCCCCATCGGTATGTCCAATTGCTTGAACTCGTTCGAGCGGGCTACAACGCAACCGTCATTGTTTGACAAGACGGCTACACGCTTCCCGCGCAATTTCGGATTGAACACGCACTCGCAAGATACGAAAAAGTTGTTGCAATCAACCAAGCCAATCACTCTCAATCCCCCCCTGCCGAATAGGTTCGTGAACATATTGATGAATCACGGCAGTCACAACCCCAAATATGCTGAAATCCGACGTCTCGTCCAAAGCAATTGGCCGAAATTGTGAATTCGCCGGAACCAACCAATGCGAACCAAACTTGTCTATCCGATACGTCTTGACCGTGAAATCACCGCCGACAGATGCAATGATGATCGAACCGTCACGGGCGGTCAAGCTCTTGTCAACAACCAATATATCGCCATCCTGAATGCCAGCGCCCATCATCGAATCACCACAAGCGCGAACAAAAAATGTCGCCGCAGGACGATAGACCAACAACCGATTCAAATCCAACGGAGATTCACGATACGTCTCCACAGGAGAAGGAAAACCAGCTATTACATCTCCAACCAAAAATACTGCCTTATCTTGAACTTCTTTCATAAAACTATCCTCATAACCTTTGTCTGGCTCACTAAAATAAATTATATCATACAACTTATTTTCGCAAGAAATTAACATGTTTTTTTTAGCATAAAAAACTATGATAGATAAACCACCTGGTGCCAATCACATGAATTATGAATGCTGAATGCTGAATTATGAATGATTTGTCCGACCAGTCGGACCCAGTCGGACCCAGTCGGACCCAGTCGGACCCGGTCGGACCCAGTCGGACCCGGTCGGACCCGGTCGGACCCGGTCGGACCCGGTCGGACCCAGTCGGACCCGGTCGGACCCGGTCGGACCCGGTCGGACCCGGTCGGACCCAGTCGGACCCAGTCGGACCCAGCCCGACCACCCAAGGCGCCCCCCGACCACCCAAGGCGCCCCCCGACCACCCAAGGCGCCCCCCGACCACCCAAGGCGCCCCCCGACCACCCAAGGC
>JAGVUR010000035.1 GCA_019136135.1 Verrucomicrobiota bacterium | reverse complement strand
AGGTGCCCCCCATACCACCCAAGGTGCCCCCATACCACCCAAGGTGCCCCCCAGACCACCCAATGTGCCCCGACACCACCCAATGTGCCCCGACACCACCCAAGGTGCCCCCATACCATCCAAGGTGCCCCCCATACCACCCAAGGTGACCCGACACCACCCAGGGTGCCATCCGATCCTTCCGAGCAGAGCTATACCATTTTCAGCCTCCAGGCCGGCAACATCATCTGAGTACGAGCACCCCGGGTGCCCGTACCTAAAAGTGTCACGGCATCGGAACGGTTTCCCGACGACGCTTCTTTGCCCGTTTCCTGCTTCGAAACCATGCGGATTGCCCCCTGTAACAACGGCAAAATTTGAGTACGAGCACCCTGGGTGCCCGTACCTAAACCGTCTTGTCCTGTTGCAGGGCATATTCGTCCGACCCGTCCGACCGTCCGACTTGCCCGACTTGCCCAGTCCCCAAATCCTCCAATGCCGAACTCAGGGGGCATGTCACATACATTTTGAGTACGAAACTGGTGTTTTTTTCGCCATGCCGCCGAATATTTTCTTGCTGGATGTGACATTCATTCAAACCGAAGTATCTTTATTTATGTTTTTTGTTTTTTCGGTTTCGGCCATCATTTCAACCAGGAGCAAATCACCATGAAGGCAGGATTTTACGCGGCGGACATTACGCCTCCCATCGGCACGATGCAAGCGGGAAATTACAACAAGCAGTACCTCAAGGGTGTCGCCGGTCCTCTCAAGATTAGAGCCGCCGTCTTCGAACAAGACGGGAAGCAGGTTGCCCTCGCGGGGGTCGATTGTTGCAGCATCAGCGACAAGGTCATCAACCGGGCACTGGAAATAGCAAAGAGCCACGGCACCAGTTTTGACAGCCATGTCATCTCCGCATCCCATACCCATTCGGGAGCGGCACTCTCCTCGTTCTTCGACCTGGATATCGTCGCCAAAGCCGACCAGAAGGTCATCGACCTGCTCAAGGATTCACCAGTGCCAGACCCCTGGTTCGTAGAATGGGCAACACGGCAACTGGCAACAGCACTGATCATAGCAAGCAAAAAACTGGAGCCAGCTACCATCAGCAACGGAGTCGGACACGAAGACAAAATGGTCTTCAACAGAAGATTCTACCTCAAGGATGGACGCTCGTACTCACATCCCGGAAATCGGAATCCCGACATCGTCAAGCCCTGCAATCCCATCGACCCAGACGTCGCAGTGATCGGCGCATGGCGAGAGGACGGTTCGCTGATCGGTTGCATCCTGAACTACGCATGCCACGGGACGACCTACAGCGGTCCCCTGGCACACGGAGACTGGTACCATTTCGCAGACGAGACGCTCAAAAAACTCCATGGCGACGATTGCGGAGTCGTCATCTTCAATGGCGCTTGCGGTGACATCACGCAAGTGGACAACCTAACCTTCGGAAAATACTTCGGACTTGACATCAGCAAGAAATTGGGAACCAGAGTCGCTTGCGAAGCCGAAAAAGTCCTGGTCTCAGCGCCAAAATTCAATCGTTCCGAACTCAACGTTGCCGAGGGTGTCCTGAAGATTCCGCGTCGCGTCCCCTCCAAGGAATCAGTTGAAAAGTCCTGGGAAACGGTCAAGCGCCTTGCGGACACCCCGAATGTGGACGATGCCGTTTTCGCCCGCGAGCGTTTGATCGCCTCGGAGCTTGCGCGTCTTGACCCCGTGCGCAACGTCAAGCTCACGGCAATCCAAATTGGCGAAGCCGTCATCCTTTCAGTTCCGGCAGAGTACTTCGTATCCCTCGGACTCAGGATCAAAGCATCCGTCAAATTCCCGGTTTGCATGATTGCTGAACTGGCAAACGGAACAGTCGGATATGTCCCGGATGCGGCGGCTTTTGACAAGAAGACTGGAGGCGGATACGAAACCGTGCTCACCGCATACTCCAATCTCGTGCCAACTGCAGGAGATCAAATCGCCGACGAACTTATCCGCCTAGCCGGAACGATGACGCCAGAGGAAACCAAACTGCCCGAACCGCCCCCGCCAACCAAAACACCATGGGGCTACGGAAAGCGAGGGCCAGACTGGGATTGACGAACCAACCCAAGACACGTAACGCCAGGTACGGGCACCCGGGTACTCATACCTGAACAGCCAATATATCTGACACTCGACACCTATTACGGGAGCAGGAAAAAGCTCCTGGCACTGCAGCCTTTGCAAGAAAAAGACGGCACAGGCAACTTGTCATCGTGTCAGAAAACTCGGCACTCTCAAGTCATTGGAAACACCCCTTGTCAGACTGGAAAACCAATCTCATACAGCCATGTTTCGGAGTACAGGTCATGGCCTTTCCCGGGGATTGATTTCATACCGATTCGGGCAAGCCGTATTTCCAGCTTAAGCGTTTCTCTGTTTTCAAGCAAGGAGAAGTTTGAAAGCTGAACAAGCTTCGAATCGCTTTCCCATCTGGTATCTATTTCAGTCAGTGTTTCTTTGACGAGACAGCCATGCTGTTCATTTACCTCGCAGATATAAAGCGGGTAACGCGGGTAGTTGCCATATGTTTCGACAGGGTCAGTGATGTTTCCGATCCAGTAAAGGCGTCCGTTTTTAGTTGATCGGAAAAATGTTGAGAGGGTCGCTGACGAATAAACAACCTCCCGCGTGTCAAATACCCACGGCATGGCGGGTGAAAATGTCTTGCCTCCATCGCTGGAGTAGCAGTACCATTTGAAACCCGGTGCGCACGGGTCAATTCTTGTGTTCCACGCCGCACTCTGGACATTTGAACCGCGTATAACGACGATTATGCGCCCGGAAGTAAGTTCCGCCACACACGGCTCGCATACGCCTCTTGAGCTTTGCAAATCATTGAGCACGACCGGTTTTGAGTATGACAGCTCATAAGCACTTCCATTCCAGTGCGCGCGTACAAGAATCATACCGCACATAATTTGCGGACATGAAGGAAAAACTTCGTTAACGTCAAGTCCAAGTATGCGGCAACATGCCCCGATTGAAGCACCGACAGGGAACAACAAATCTCCGTTTGACGCAAACCGTATATCGCCAAAGTAGGAGTTGCTTTTGTAAAGATAATCCTTGTTGCGCGGATTGGCAGGATCGTATTCATCGCACTCTTCAAAACGGATGAGCTGGTATTCCGCTTTTTCTCCTGGCTTTTGGGATATAAGATAGCTGTGGTCACGCGCGTCGTCTCCGCCCTCGCTCCATTCTTTACGGTACGCTTCAACATGACCGCCTATAAAATAACGCTGCATGCCGCATGTAACGAACCGCCCGCTCGCCGGATCATACAGATCCGGCTCCCAGTTGTGGCAGAGTATTTCATCCGCTTCCGTTCCGTCAACATACTGAAACACCTCGTTGTGCACATCGCTCCATTCGCCCCATGTGCGACCGTTATCCGGGCTTTCGCGTTTCCAGTTTCCGTTTGAAAAATCGTCTTCATACGCAAAGCTTCTGTATTCGGTCATATGCAATCCCGTCGGTGCATTGTACCGCCGCTTTATTAATTCTTCACCGTCGGCATGTACGCAGATACGACTGCTTTGAACGCTGATTTTCTTATCTTCCATGTTTATGCCCCCATGATTATCTTACGCCCGAGTCCGTGAAGCAGCATCCCGAAAAAGGTCAAAAAAATTGACAACCTGTAGGCTTTCAGCATGATACAGCATCATTGCCATATCGTAATTCCACTCACAAACATGGATTACCTGGGAAGGGAGTTATTTCTTCTCGCAGTCCGCCACCATTTTGGCAATGACATCTCGTTCTTGGAGATTATCGATCCATTCCTGCGGGATTGCCTCGACTCCCAGCATGGTGCCCATGATATTGCCCGTGATTGCTGCTGTCGAATCGCTGTCTCCGGAAATATTTGCTGCCAGGATGACGGCTTCGCGGAAATCCGTCGGATACTTGAGTGCACAGAAGATAGCGATTGCCAGCGCTTCTTCCGCGATCCATCCACCGCCGAGTTGCTCCACGCTTTCGGCAGTTGCCGACCATTGGCTTGCTGCTCGCCGCGCGCCCAGAATTGCTTCCTCAACTTGCTCGGAATCGTCCCGCTTTCTAGTTTCTGCGAGTACGGTATCCAGTGCAGTGTCAAGATCGTCCCCTTCCAGCAATCGGTTGATCAGCAGTGCCAAGGCACCTCCTGAAAGCCAGCCGGTAGGATGTCCGTGCGTTAGCCAAGAAGCCGCGCAGCCCAAGCCGAACACATCGTCAGTCTTCGCCCAGGCGACAGGCGCAACACGCATCACCGAGCCGCAACCCTTGCTGTCATTCTGGGCAACCTCGCCAAGCAAATCAGCCGAGTATTGACGAAGGGACGCCAAGCATGTATTGCCAGGACAGCGACGGCGATTCAACCCGCTCTCGTGCACAAGCCAACCTGCATCCAAAACTGTCTTCGATATCGCAGGCTTCACGCCTTGGGTATATACCCAACGCAGGTACGACTTGTGAATCGCAGTCAAGATATCCGCGCCTCCCTTCAGCACGCCTTCGGCGGTAAACAGAAGCATCTGGGTATCGTCCGTGATCGCACCAGTTCCGTCTTCAAACTCAACGTATTTACGAACGCCCTGATCTCCATACTTGCGGCGTATCGCGCCCAAGGACATGAATTCAATTGGCGCTCCCAAGGCATCCCCGACTGCTCCACCCCAAATGCATCCTGCAATTCGACTGCTACGCTCTATCATCGATCAACCCTCCTGGCTGTGGGTCCTTATTCGGACAATACTGCATCAAAATCATATGTCAGCGTCAGTTGGTCGGGTTGTCCTGGAATGGGCTTGAAGATTACGCTTCCGATGAACATCCGCCTTGGGTGAATTTTCGTTTCGCTGTCGTGGGCATGGAAGACGATCCTTAGTTTCCCTTCCTTGTCCTTGAAGAAGGAGTGGTGGCCGACGCCTACCAGTCCTCCGCATCGTTGCAGCACGGGATTGTGGTCGTACTTCTTCCACAAGCCTCCGATATTGTCTGCCACAGCCACACCAATTCCGTAGTCATGGCTTGTGTATCCGTTGCCCGAGTACGTCATGTAGTACAAGCCCTTGTGCTTGACCACGAAGCTTCCTTCGTTGACCCGTCCCGCCTTGAGTTCCCAAGGCTGGTATGCCCGGATGCAATAGCGGTAAGTCTCCGGCTTCACGGCGAGGCAATCGTCAGTCAACTCAATGCTCCACACATTGAGTCCATCGTTGAAGCGATCGAAGAACATGTAGGGCTTCCCGTCATCGTCGATGAACAGCGTATTGTCAATCGCTTTTTCCGGCAGCATGGGCTCCTTCTTTTCCTGCTTGAAAGGTCCCAACGGATGGTCTGCGACGGCGACACACACGTGTTCGTTTGACGAGTAGTACATATGGAATTTCCCGTTGACCTTATAGACCTCGGGCGCCCAGAAGAACCAATCCCTATCTCCATACGAATCGTCCTTGTGGAGTGCGACTCCTTCCTTGCTTCGTCCCTGTCCGATTTTCCAGGTTTTCAAGTCGGTAGATGTCGCCACTGGGATTCCATGAGCATGATGGGTTCCGTATGCATAATATGTATCGCCTTCCAGCAAGATGAACGGATCCGCCAGAGGCACGCGTACGGGAGGCTTCACATTATTCTCGGCAGCCTGGGCTACCGAAACGCACAATACAGCCAATGAAAACAGCGATATGCAACGCATGAGCAGAATCCTCCTATAATAAAGTTGATTTCGATTCAACAAAAATTATATTCTACTGTTCATTCCAGAAAAAATCAAACCCAAACACCAAAAATAGGATTTCCCCCGTGACTACACACATCAAAGACGGAACCGCGACTTTTTGGATCGAGGCTGAATCCTTTAAATCGAAGGGAGGCTGGGTCGTTGACCAGCAGTTCATGGAGCAAATGGGTTCTCCATACCTGCTCGCCCACGGACTAGGGCAACCAGTCAAGGACGCTACAACAACTTTTGATGCCAGCGAGTCCGAAACCGTCTTCGTCTGGGCGAGAACCTACAACTGGATCTCGCCATGGTCCAAAAAACCAGGTCCAGGGAAATTCCAAATCATCATCAACGGCACCACCCTTCCCAATATCCTTGGCAATACAGGAAATAGCTGGGAATGGCAATTGGCAGGTTCGGCACCCCTGCTCAAAGGCACGAATCATATCGCCTTGCACGACCTCACCGGCTTTGATGGTCGATGCGACGCCATCGCCTTGACGCGAGACAAAACACCGCCCGCCAAACGACCGGGACCCAAGCCTGACAGACCGGCTGGGGACTTTGACATCGTCGTCTGCGGAGGTGGCATCGCAGGAATTTGCGCCGCCCTCGCCGCCGCCAGGCTGGGTTCCAAGGTCGCCCTGGTCAATGACCGTCCTGTTCTCGGAGGCTGCAACTCATCCGAGATCAGGGTTCACTTGGGCGGACGGATCGAAACCGGACCTTACGTCAACCTCGGCAACCTCATCAAGGAATTCGGCCCTCTCAGGGGCGGCAATGCGCAACCCGGAGACTTCTACGAAGACCAGAAAAAGCTGAACATCGTCGCCAACGAACCCAACATCACCTCGTTCCCGAACTTCAGGGTCGTCCAGGCAAACATGAAAGACCGCACCATCGAGTCGATTGTCGCCCAGCACATCGAATCGGGGACGCGATTCGTTTTCAACGCCAAGATCTTCATCGATTGCACGGGTGACGCCACCCTCGGCGCCTTGGCAAAAGCCGATTTCAGGATGGGACGCGAGGCAAAACACGAATTCAACGAACCCGAGGCACCAGACAAAGCAGACGACCAGACGATGGGCGCATCCGTTCAGTGGTACTCCGTTCAATCCGACAAGCCAGAGCCATTCCCGGAATTCGACTACTTCGATCTGATCAACGAAAAAACCTGCGAAAAAGTCACCATGGGGGAATGGACATGGGAAACAGGCATGTACCAAGACCAGATCGATGACTTCGAGCGCATCCGGGACTACGGCATGCTCGTCGTCTACTCCAATTGGAGCATACTCAAGAACCGCCTCCCGGACAATCAGGCCTATGCCAACCGCAAGCTCGGCTGGGTTGCATATATCGCTGGGAAGCGAGAATCACGAAGGCTGCTGGGGGATCATATCCTCACGCAAAACGACTTGGTCAACAGGGTGCCCTACGACGACCCAACGGCCGCCACCACATGGACCATCGACCTTCACTACCCAGATCCAAAAAATACGGCCAATTTCCCAGGACGCGAGTTCAAGTCCATCGCCGTCCACCAGGCGATCCACCCCTACCCCGTCCCCTATCGATGCCTTTACTCGAGAAATACCGCCAACCTGATGATGGCAGGCCGAAACATCTCGGTCACCCACATTGCCTTGGGTACCATTCGGGTCATGCGAACGACCGGCATGCTCGGTGAAGTCACAGGCATCGCGGCCAATCTCTGCATCAAGCACGATGCCAACCCCAGGGACATCTACAACGACCACCTGGACAAACTCAAGGCGATCATGGAAATAGGAACCGGCAAACAAAACCTGCCTAACAACCAAACCTACAACATGGGTACTTGCTTGAAACCCTAGGAGTTACAACAAATGAACAAACTAGCCTGGACACTCGCGGCAACGATGGGATTCTCGCTCTGCGCAACCGTTATCGAACCTGGCAAACTGCCCGAAAACTTCGATCCGCATAAGGTCGAAATCCGCAAGCTCGTCGAATCGACGCCCCGTGGCGGCCTGCCCAACTTCTACGCGAAACTCGACTCCAAGCAAGACACCGTCATCGCCTACTTCGGCGGCTCCATCACCGCCCAGGCAGGGTACCGAGTCCATTCGCTCAAGTATTTCCAGGAAGAATACAAGGAGACAAAAGTCACCGAGATCAACGCGGCGATCGGCGGAACAGGATCGGACCTTGGAGCGTATCGCCTGGAACATGACGTCCTGACGTTCAAGCCCGACCTCGTATTCGTTGAATTCGCCGTCAATGACGGTGGCGCCAGCCCCTACTCGATCCGACAATCGATGGAAGGGATCGTCAGGCATATCTGGAACGAACTCCCGTCCTGCGACATCATTTTCGTCTACACCTTGACAGCCGGGAACGTCAAGGAACTCCAGGATGGAAAAATGCAACGATCCGCTTCGGTGATGGAGGAAATCGCCGACTACTACCAGATTCCCTCGATCCACATGGGAGTCGAGATCGTCGCGCTGGAAAAGCAAGGCAAGTTGCTGATGAAAGCCTCCAACGAGGGAATGACTCGGGTTTCCGGAAAGGAACTCAACCTTTCCGCTGACAATTATGTCAATGCTGAAGGCAAGATCCCCTTTGCGAACGACGGCGTCCACCCATACGACAATACCGGTCACGCGCTCTACATGGATGCCATCAGACGCTCGCTCCCCGCGATCAAGAGCGCAGGAAAGCCTGGTCCCAAGACGGATCTCCCCAAGCCGATGGTTCCCGATTGCCTTGAAAATGTCATCACCATTCCATTCGGAAACCCAGCGGTCAAGCTCGAAGGGCCATGCCAAAAGCTCCCAAAAGACGACCCGGTCACCAGGCATTTCCTTAACCGAGCGGACGAATTCTACGTCTTCGAACCAGGCGCAACGATTACCTTCAAGTACAAGGGACTTCGGGCAGCCATCTACAACCTCCTCGGACCACAAGGGGGAATCATCGAGATCAAGCACAACGGCGAAGTCAACAGGGAAGCAAGAATGTTCGACCCCTATTGCACCTACCACAGGCTTGCAACAGTCGGGCTGCCAAATGCCAAAGACCAAGTCAATGAAATCACAATCACAGTACTCGACAAGAATTTCGACAAGAAAGCAATCCTCTTCGACCATAACAAACCCGACTTCGACAAGAATCCCGCCAAGTACGAAAAGCTCAGGCTCTATGCGGGTTGCATCTTCATCGTCGGGGAACTCGTCCCCTAACCTCCAACTGGTTTTCCCCCTATGCATCTCCCCCTCGATTTGTTTCTGGCATTGAGATATTTGCGTCCCAAGCGCACGTTTGTCTCGTTGATCACGCTTCTGTCCATTCTCGGTCCCACCTTGGGCGTCGCCATCCTGCTGATCGTCAACTCGATCATGGCTGGATTTGGCAGGGACATCCAGGAAAACATCATGAATTGGCAGGCGCACCTTCATGTTTTCCCTGCTATGGGATCCATCACAATCCAGGATCCAAACAAGATCAAGGATATCCTGGAAGCCAATGGCGTCAAGGCTTCACCGCTGATCCAGGACTCCGCCCTGATACAAATCAGGTACAAGTCCCATCCGAGCGGCAAAGACGAAAACATCATCCAGCCCAAGGTCGTCTATGGAATCGACCCTGAAACAGAGCCGAATGTCACGGGAGTAAAAGATGCACTCCTGTACGGGAAATTCGACATTGAGGAGGGGGAAGCCCTAGTCGGTGACAGGTTTGCGCGATCCATGGGGCTGACCATCGGCACGACGATCCTCATCCATTCCCCGGCAAGGCTGACGCAAAGCGTAAAGTGGGAAAAGGATGGGCAAGTCAAAGTCAAACAACCGGATGAAGTCTACTTCCCGGAACAAGTCAAGATCGCAGGGATCTTCTCGATGGGATTTGCGGATTTTGACGAAAACGTCATCTTTGTCAGAAGAGACCAGGCCGCCGACCTGCTGGGACTCGACTGGGGTTCGGCCACTTCCGTACAGGGAAAGGTTGCCGAACCCATGCAGATGGACGCCCTTGTTGCGAAGCTTAACGAGCAGTTGAATGGGAACAGTTTCTTCAACATGTACCGGATTGTGACCTGGAAGGAGCGCAACCAGATGTTGTTCAGCACGCTTCAGGTCGAACAGAAGCTAATGGCATTCTTGATGACCTTCATCTTGCTGGTCGCCTCCTTCAGCATTGCGGCGACGTTGATTACGGTCGTCGTGCAGAAGACCCGCGAGATCGGGACATTGAAGGCGGTTGGGATTTCCAGTTGGATGGTAGCGAGGATCTTTATTTTCCAGGGTGCGATCATCGGCTGTATCGGCACCACCTTGGGCATTGTGCTCGGCTTGACGGTCTTGCATTATCGCGACTCGATCGCCACCCTCCTAAGCGCCATTTTGGGGCACGATGTCTTCCCTGCCGAACTCTATCACCTCAATCGACTTCCTGCTCTCTGGACTGCGTCGGACCTGGTCTCAGTCTCCATCCTTTCCATGCTGATTTGCATCTCTTCAGCCCTGATACCAGCTCTTTTCGCTTCCGCCCTACCACCCGCCAAATCCTTGCAGGACAACAACTGATGAATACCGAAGAACCTCTCTACAATATCGTTGGATTGCAACGTCCTCAACGACTTGAACCTACAGCTCCCAAGGAACAACTGGATTGCGATCACGGGACCTTCAGGTTGCGGCAAAACAACGCTCATGTATATCCTCGGTGGACTTGACAAGCCTACAAAGGGACAAGTCATGCTCGATGGAATCAACCTCGGAAAACTCTCCGCCTCACAAATGACAAAACTCAGATACAACAAAATCGGGTTCGTTTTCCAATCATACCACCTCTTCCCGGAACTTTCGGCGCTCGAAAACGCCGCACTGCCCGCCCTCCAATGGAAAACCAACAGAAAGCAAGCCTACCAAAACGCCAAAAACTGGCTCGCGCAATTCGGACTCGAAAACAGAATTCACCACAGGCCGTATGAACTTTCCGGCGGTGAGCAGCAACGAGTCGCCATTGCAAGGGCGTTGATCAACAATCCAGATATCATACTCGCTGACGAACCAACTGGAAACCTCGACGCCAAGTCGGCCCAGGAAATCATCAACATCCTACGGGACGTTAAAAACAACCAGAAAAAAACATTGATCATGGTCACGCACGATCCGAATATCGCCGTCCAAGCAGATCTGCACATCAAGCTTGACAACTCCATGAGCTGAATCTGGGTGTCCGGGGTACTCCTACTTAAAACCGTCTTGCTCCGCTGAAGGGCAATTTTACCCGCCCGTCCCGACTAGGAACGCCCCAGTTTCGCAGCTTTACCGGCGAAACAGCTTGAGTACGAGCACCCCGGGTGCCCGTACCTAAAACCGTCTTGCTTTGAAGCAGGGCAATTTTACCCGCCCTATCCCGACTAGGAACGCCCCAGTTTCGCTGCTTTACCGGCGAAACAGCTTGAGTACGAGCACCCGGGGTGCTCGTACTCAAGGCGTTGCCATTGCATCCATCAATGATTTCGAGTTTTCCGGCATTTGCAATGTCCTTGTCAAAAAAAACGCCATGACAATGATGATTGCCATGGCGTCAAATGCTTTTTCAGGATGAAAACCTTCAGGAAAATCCCAGGTCTCCAGTCATCATGAATCGATCCCCGATTCGCTTGACCTGCAATTCCTTCCCCGGGAAAGCTTCCCTCAAGGCAGGGAGGAGCATCTCCTCCATATCGTCCAAGATTTGGCTCTTTACTTCATGCGGAATTTTCGTCATGGAGTGAGTCCTGATTTCAATCACATAGCCAGGTCCGTTTCCGCTCGCATATCCCAACGTAAACTTGGATTCGATGCCAAATACACCATCGTACTTGCGGTTTGAAGTACGTCCCGCCTCAGGGCGACGGGGATGCAGGGGAATTAACGGACTGTACTTCGCTTCCAATCTGGCATCCACCGTATCAAGGGCACCTTTCAACTTCAGTTCCCATTGCTCCAATCGAGTCAAAGTCATCCCAAAAAACTCCAGTAAACACAAAAACTAATACTAAAAAGGGAAGGCAAATGCCATTCGATTTGAACGACTCCTAAACGGCATTTGCCTTCGCGATGATTCAACTGCCTCGAACGACCTCGTTATTCGGCGTAAATCGAGAACTCGTGGATCGACCAGTAGTACGGATCGACCGAATCGGTCAAGGTGATCTTCACAAACTTGGACTTGTTCTCCAAAAGCTTGATATCGACGACCTTGTTGGTTCCGTTTCCAGCAGCATAGGGTCCTTTCCAGGTCTTTCCGTCCTGGGAGACCTCGATCTTGTAGCCACGTGGATAGTCTTCACGTGATGCACCTGCATCCAGGACTATCCTGCGGACATTCTTGGCTTCGGGCAATTCGATCATGAACCAGAATCCCGGGCGTTGCGCCCCAGACGTATCCCAGCGCGTCTCGTTCTTGCCGTCCATCGCCTGGAATGCTTTTTCCGAGTTTCTGTCGCTGGTCACCTTCAGGGTTGCGGGATCCAAGCGTTCGCCATAAGTCGCGGGCATTCCGTTCACCTGCATTTCGCAGATTGACCAAAACATCCTACCTGTTCCGGTCTGGACAATCTTGATGTAGCGTCCATAGACATCGGGGAGCTTAAGTGTCATATGGCGGTCGGTTCCATTCCCTTCCAGGACGGGCTTGTCATCCCATTTCTCATCATCCGTGGACACGAAAATCTGATATCCAACCGGGAAGTCATTGCCTTCGTCGCCGGCGAACAGCTTCAGTTCGCTCAGCGTCGTCTCATAGCCCATGTCAATCACAAACCACTCACCGCCGACCTGGCTTGCGCCACTTGTCCAACGGGTCTTGGTATTGCCGTCAATCGCGTTCCTTGCAGAACCATTGTTATGCGAGGCTGTCAGCTTCATCGACTCACCGCTCAAGCTGTTCAAGATACGGCTGGCGGACATTGCGGCCTCAGTCGCCACCTCGGGATCGTCCAGGAAGGTCATAGCATACTTCAAGGCATCGGGATGCACGAGGAAACCCAAGCCATTGATCAAGGAACCCTTTTCCTGAGCGCCCTTCGCCAATGCAAATGCCTCTTTGTACATCTCCAACGTCTTCGGTATGGGACGAGAACTCGGCAATGCCAGCATACGGGCATACCCGCGCAACGCCAACACCTTGTGGGCAAGCGATGCCTTGTCGTCACGGCTCAAACCACGCAACGTATCCAGCGGCTCAGGAGTCGGCCATTCGCCCAATGCCAAAATCGCAATTCGCTTGACGGCGGCATCCTGGCTTGCGGCAGCCTCGGTCAGCGTCGGCAACGCGCTGGGATGCGCCAATTTACCGAGGGCTTCCAGCAACGAAACCCGTACTGGGGTAGGCAACTTGCCCTCCAGCGCCTTTAAGACGATGCCGGAGGCAGCAGTCTGATCAGAAGCGCGCTTGCCAACGTTGATCACCTGGTTCATCAGCTTCCCGCGATCGGCGCTGCCCTTCGTCTTCGTCAACAGATCAACCAATACCGGCAAATCCTTCTCGCCAGCAACAAGGGCCATGGACGAAATCGCTTCCCTGCGAAGATTCTTGTCCTCGGACAGAACGCATTTCGCCAACAACGAAACCGACTCCTTATCAATGCGCGTACCCAATGCCATGACCAACTCCGTGCGAATCGCAACATCGTTGGACTCATTGGCAACCTCGGAACGAATCTTCGCCCCAACAGCCTCGCCAACAATCCTGCCCAAGGCACGACGCGCGGCAGCCTGACGACTGCCCTCGCTCTTCGATGCCTGCACAGCCAAAGGCAAAACACAGGCAACATCGCCGACCTCGGTCAACGTACGAGATACCACAACCGAAACACTATCGTCAGCATGATCCAACAGATCGATCAAGGCACTTTCAAACCCCTTCGACTTTGACGAGGCAATGGCATCCATCACCAGGCAAATAGAATCAGCAGGCAAAGCAGAAATCGACTTCACGACGGCGGGCAACGCATCGCCCATCGACGGCAATGCCTTCGCAACTGCGGATTTCATCAGCAGGTCGCCCTTGGTCAGGCAAGCGGTCACGGCGGCAGCGTCAGCCTTGGCTCCAGCAGCCTTGAAGAGGGTCGCCTGGGCGGCGGCCCGTGCATTGGCGGGGCTGTCCGCCGCATTGAGAATCGCATTGCTTGCGGCGACGCAATCGGCCTCGGGAACCATGCCCAAGCAATCGACCATTCCGAAGATAATGCTCTTTCGCAAATCGCCCTTGGCGCCCGACAAGGCATCGGTCAGTGCATCCAACGCATCCTTGGTACCGATCATTCCCAATGCAATTGCGACTTCGGAGCCGCAAGAGGCATCGGCAAGCAACGGCTTCAGGGCAGGAACTGCGGCCGCGCTGCGACGATGTCCAAGGGTCAACGCGATTCCAATCCGTTGTTTCGGCACGCTTGTCAAGCCTGCGATCAAGGCGCGATCGGCATCAGCACCGTCAATGCGTTGCAAGGCGTACAAGCTCATCACCGCTGTGTCTTCATCAGACAGTTGGGAAGCAATGGCGGCAACTTCGGAAGCGGTGCCAATGCGAGACAATTGGCGCAATGCGAAATTCCTTGCATCGACGGAGCTGGTGGACTTCAGGAGGGAAGCCAAGCCCGCGGCCAGGATCCTGGCGCGATCCCGCTGATCGGGAGATTCGGCATCGTTGACCAAACGCTCGACTTGACGGGCTTCCGTATCGTCAATCGAATACTTGTACTGGGACAAATTTCCCATAATGATTTTCAAGCCCCGTTCAAAGCCTTCCTTTGCGGAGGCTTTCAGGTATGCTTCATCCAATTGGTTGCTGGGACGCTCATCGCATTTCAGGTCGCCGGCGCAGTATTGGATCGAGTCGCAAAGCATTTGCAGCATTCCGGGATTCCAGAAAAGTTCGTGATAGTGTCCGAATCCGATATAGACGACACGACCCTTCCCGTACCTCTTCAGCCAAGCCAAGGCGAAATCACCGTCGTCTCGACGGATCGCGTCGCCCTTGTTCATATTGGTGCGCTGGGTATCCAGCCGCATCAACACGCGCAGATTGTCACGGGAATACGGTTCCTTGACCTGGTAGATCTCGTCACGAATATAGAACGGGCACCCCCTCCAGCCTGCCATCAGGGGGTGACCTGGGTCAACCAATTCGACGCTAACACGCTCGCTCCAAGGATGAAGATTGAAGTAGCCGCCCATCATTTCGCCATATTCGGGCCAGTCGTACATCGCATCAATGGCGGCATGGATGCCGAGGATTCCCTTGCCCTCCGTGCGGACGAAATCCAGCAAACCGTTGCGCAATCTCATTTCACGGGCTTCCGCCGCCTGCTTTTCGGGACCATCCGCCATTTTCTTTGTATCGACTCCGCCCAAGGGAAGCCTGCTGGTGTTGTTGTTCAGGAAGATCACATCGTACTTCTTCAGGTTTTCCGGTTCGAAGACCGAGGGATCGTCGCTAACGTCGGCGACTTTGAATGCGCCGGTCTGCTCGCCGATCAGTTCAAGCGCCTTGGTAGCGAAGGGGATTGACGTATGGTAAAACCCCTTGGTATCCACATAGACCAGGACGTTTCTGGGTTTGGCGGGCTTCACCGTCGCCACCTTAGGCATCGCTTCTTTCATTCTGGCGATTTCAGCCTCGCTGGGCTGGGGACGATTCTGCTGCCCATGCAAGGCTCCCGCTGCCAATACCATACACGCAATTGCACATATAAGATTCTTTTTCATCGTTGCACTTCCGATTGTTTCTGATTTTTCCACGTTTTGTTCCGCTTACCTGACTACCTGCCTATTTTGGACTAGACGATCCATGGCGCCCTGGTGGGCTTGTGGATCAGGCGATCCGCCTCGGGATCATTGACGAAGCGTTCCTTGACGGGATCCCAATTGAGCGTCCTGTCCAGGCGATAGCAAATGATACCCAGGTGGCAGACGGTCGAGCTGCGATGCCCGATTTCGGCGGTGCAGACGCAATCGCGGCGTTCGCGGACACAATCGAAGAAGTTGTTCCAATGGGTTGAGCTTTCGTACAAGCGGATATCATCGGCGCCCCACTTGGTACGAATCAAGTCATCGGGTTCGGTCATCAGGTATCCGCGGTTCACGCAAATGCGCCCGATCTCGCCGATGATTTCCAATCCCGCTTCACTTGGCTTAGCGCCACCGCGAACCATCTTTGTGCCATTAGCGTACACGTAGGTCAAGCGACCAAACTCGGATTCGTGCGGGGGCACGATCTGCACTGGACCAGAATCGTCCATGCCTAGCGCCCATTGCCCGATATCAAAGTGGTGAGCGCCCCAGTCGGTCATCCCGCCGCCATCGTAGTCCGAGTACGAACGCCATGCGGGGAAGACCTTCCAGTCGTCCAGTGGGCACAGGATCTTGTTGTATGGTCGATAGGGCGCAGGTCCCAGCCAGAGATCCCAGTTCAACGTCGGCGGCGTGGGTTCGGCGGGAAGATAGCAGGGACCGGAAGGATCGCCCACGTTGTTGATGAAGATCGTCTTGACCTTTCCGATCTTGCCGTTGCGAACCAATTCGCAAGCGAGCCTGAACTTGCCGTCAGACCGCTGCTGGCTGCCGTTCTGGTACACGATCCCGTAACGCTTCACGGCATTGACGATGGCGCGACCTTCGTGGATCGACAGCGTCATCGGCTTCTCGCAATACACGTCCTTGCCGGCCTGGGCCGCCATGACGCTCATTGCGGCGTGCCAGTGGGTCTGAGTCGAAATCAGCACAGCATCAATGTCCGAACGCTTCAGGATATCGCGGAAATCCTCGTAAATATCCACGGGGCGGGCCGACGAGCCGAAAATTCTCTTATACGCATTGTCCGCGATTTCCTTGGATTTGTTCAAGCGAATGCTTTCCACGTCACACAAAGCCATCACGCGAACATCATCACGATGGACCAAGTGATTCAAGTGTCCGATGCACTGCTTGCCCATGCCGATGATCCCCATGCGAATAGGCGCCGTCTTCCCCTTGTATGCATCCCACTTGACCTCGTTGCAGCGGACAACGCTGGGCAATACTGCCGCGCCGGCCGCAACCATCGCACTGCCACGCAAAAAATCTCGACGATCCATTCCGTTCATCCTTGGGCCTGGCCCGTTTCTAGCAAATACATTATGTAACTATGAGATGAGCTTAAATTCTGTTAATATATTCTGCTTATCGTTCCTGACAAATTCAGATGGTTTAGAGATTGCGCGTGCTATATTATGCAAGTCTTGCCTTTTAAAGGTCTTATGGCCATCCGATTACGACTACGAACACAACACGCATCATCCGTTGCCAATGTTCCGATTCCTGATCAGCTTATTCATCATCCTGGCAACCGTTCCCAAGGCGATCTCCAACACAACCACACCGGAGATCGCCTGGAAAAACGGATTCTGGCTTGTGCTTCCTGACGAGCAGGAACCAACCCAGCAGCCCGGAAACGCAACTCCCAAGCTGCTTGATCCAATCCCAGCCGAGGCAATCCTGCCACACGAACCCGCCACGTTAGCATTCCTGCATCCCAATGCCTGGAATGCAGTCACAACCATCCTCGTACTGGCAGCAATTGTCAATCTAGTCGCACTATGCCGCGATGCAAAAGAACGACGAAGCTCTCCGCAAGCAAAACAACTCAAAACAGCCAGGAAAATCGCAAAGACAATCCAAGGCAACAACCCGACGACAGCACAACTTGCAAACGCGATCAAAACCTGTCTCACAAACAACCCGGCAACCAACTTGACCCAACTGGCTGAACATATCCAACAGCAAGCGCCACAACTCGCCAAACTTTGCCGAGAAGTCGAACAAGCACAATTCAGCAGCACCGATCAAGCAGTCCAAATCCAAGAGCGCCACCTGCTTGAACTCAATGAAATCCTAAAGCGACAACGCATCGCAACAATCAATGCACTCCTGCTCGCAAAGACAATCCTGCTCACAAGCATCGCGGCGCTCGCAATCATCGTTTCATGCCAGCTCTATGGAAAAAACATGCTGCTTGGCAAAGCCCACGACAAGGCAACCAAACTCGCAACATCGGGACAAATCGACCAGGCATATGCCCAATTCCTCAAAATCCACCAGGATGCACCCTCCGCAAGCAACGCCAGAAATCTCGCAACCCTCGCCTCCTGCCTTGGCAATCATGATGAAAACCTCGCGTGGAATGCAGTCGCTGACGCCTTCGACAATGCATTCAGCACACCTTCCTGCAAGACCATCAATCACTTGCCTGAAATCCTGTTTGCCATCGCCATCTTGTTCCTAGCCTTTCTGGCGATGCCGTCATGGAAATTCCCCAAGACCCTTGGAATCCTCTTCGTGTCCACCCTTGCAATCCTCGTTGCCGTTAGCTCGCCACGCCTGAAATTGAAATCGACAGCGATCACCTCCAGTACAACAGCGCTCTTCCCATTCCCACATGCAAGCGACCACAAGCTCCAATTGGATTCCATAGCGCCAGCCACTAAAGTCAAGGTGCACCGGCATGTCGGCGACCATGTTTTCATCGAGGCAATCCATGCCTCGGGCTGGGCATACGGCAAATCATTCTTTTTTTGTTTTTCGCCCAAAATTTCTCCTTGATTTGCTTGCCTTTTCTCAAACAAGGAGTAATTTATTTCAATTGACACGCCGGAGTGGCGGAATTGGCAGACGCGCTGCGTTCAGGTCGCAGTGGGAGCAATCTCGTGGGGGTTCAAATCCCCCCTCCGGTACCACATTGAGCCTCGCATAATCTTGCGAGGCTTTTTTGTGCTTAGTTCCCAAGGTGGAAATTGCTTTTTTAGCGAAGGACGAAGACTCGGAGATTTAAAAGCGTTGAGTTCGCAAAGAAAAGGTTTACCCTAAAAAAAGCAGTTGACGCCTTATGATTGTAGTGCCTTTACAAGGCACGGTCTCCGGGCGGTTTTCTCTCCCCAGACTAAAGTCTGGGGTTAAGCATAGTTAAGCACCTACGGTGCAATGCATTATGAAAACTCTTCTGGCAAGCCCGAACAATCGTCCGCGTCCGGCTCGTGTTCCGCCCCGGGTGGATTGCGGACGACCAGTCCGCGCCAATGACTTTGCGCCGTAGGCGCCTGACCATGCTTAACCCCGGGCTTCAGCCCGGGGACAGGATGCCCCCATGCCGGGG
>JAGVUR010000036.1 GCA_019136135.1 Verrucomicrobiota bacterium | reverse complement strand
TGGAATCAGGCGGGATCCGGGAGTTGATTTTGGCGACGAGTCCTGATGTGGAAGGCGAGGCGACGGCCCATTTCCTGGCGCGTGAATTTTCTTCGTACTCGGTGAAGATCACACGGATTGCGTCTGGAGTTCCGATTGGTTCTGACTTGAGTTATGCTGATTCAGCCACATTGGCGATTGCCTTGGAGGGGCGTCGCGGATTGGAGCAATGAGCGATGCTATCTGATTCGTTGCGAGATTTTCTTGGTCACATCCGTCTTGAGCGCGGCTTGTCTGAGCTTACTGCCCTTGCCTACAAATCGGATTTGGAATTGTTCCTTGGGTATTTGGACAACGAGTTGAAGTTGTCGGATTTCAGTGAAGTTGTGCGTGACGACATCTTGGATTTTCTTGAGTTGGGTCAGGCTGAAGGGTTGTCTTCTGCGACCTTGGCTCGTCGTCTTGTCTCGATCAAGGTATTTTTCCGTTTTTTGGCGTTTGAGAAAGTGATTCCTCATGACATCACCGAGATCATGGACGGACCTCGTTTGTGGAAGGTCTTGCCTGATTTTCTTAGTGTTTCCGAGGTTGATTCGTTGTTGGCTGTGCATTCTGGGAAGCATGAGTTGTTGGCGATTCGGAATTGCGCGATATTGGAGGTGCTGTACGCCAGCGGGTTGCGTGCCAGCGAGTTGACGTCCTTGCGCTTGGACAAGGTCGATTTCAAGGAAGGCTACTTGCGAGTACTGGGCAAGCGAGACAAGGAGCGCGTTGTTCCCTTTGGGCATGAAGCGTTCCAGGCGATGTTGCGCTATTTGCGCGAAGTTCGTCCAAAGCACGACAAGAGCGGCGTTGCGCTGGAGTTTTTCCTGTCCGTCAATGGTCGCCCTTTGACTCGGGAACGGATATGGATGATTGTCCAGGAGGCGGCTCGTCTGGCGGGAATCGAGAAGCGGATCTATCCGCATTTGCTGCGACATTCGTTCGCGACGCATCTCTTGAACAACGGGGCGGATCTGCGTGTCATCCAGGAAATGCTGGGACATGCCAGCGTGGAAACAACGCAAATCTACACCCATACGGATGTGAATAGGATGGCGCAGGCACATAAGAAATTCCATCCGAGATCGTGATGGCAAGCACTTGAAAATCATCCGATTCAGTGCATTTTATATGCAGGAATAGGAAGGGGTCTCTACAACGAATTACCAGGGAATGAAGACGATGAACCTTAAGATTGGATTGCCGTTGATTTTGAGCATGGTGTTTTTGGTTGGCTGCACGAAGACGCCCAACGTGGCTCGCGTGGAACGTGAAGTCTTGACATCCATACGCGACTCGTGGGCAGCAACACCCGGCAAGGAATCGGTGACGGTTGACGGGATAAAGCTTTCCAAAGCCGGCAAGGATCAATGGAGCGGGATCTTGCAGGTGTCAGGCAAGGGCTGGCAGGAGGACGTGCGGGTGACTGTGAGGTATTTTAAAGAAGAATTGAGTTGGGAAGTTGACAAATGGGCGATCGGGGAGTAGGAGAATCCGGCGTTGAATACTGGCGTGCGTTGTATTTGGCGTGCTTAGGCTGGTGCCTTGGCTTGTTGCTGTTTCGTCTTGTTTCGAGTTCGGGGCTTTTATCCCGTCTTGACGTTGGGTTGAACTTGGTGCTTTCGTTGTTCCCAAGCCAGGTTTTGCCCGTGGGTTTCGGCTTGCTGGGGTTGGCCGGTGCGTTGCGTCGTCATGGATGGCGGCATTGCCTTGATTGGGCGCGTGGCCGAGCTGGTTCACGGGAGCACCTGCTCAGTCATCTCAGGATGCTTCTTCTCTGCGTTTTTGTGGTTCCGTTTCTTAATTATGTGATGACCTTGCTGAGCGAGAAGCTAGGTGTTCCGGTTCAGGAGCAATGGATTGTCCAGGTGGCCAGGACTCGACCAGGCGCATTTTTCTGGTGGACCTGCTTGATATCGACGACGGTTGTGGCTCCGGTGCTGGAGGAAATCCTGTATCGCCTGATTGTTTACGAGGCAGTTTCACCCTTCTTGGGCAGCAGGATTGCCACATGCATTTCTGCGTTTGTATTTGCGATTGCGCACGGGATTTGGCAATTTATCCCTGCGCTTTTCTTTTTGGGATTGATGCTGCAACATGCCCGTCGTCTCGGAGGCTTGCGGCAAGCGATGATTTTACATTCGAGTTACAACGGAGTTTCGTTTGTGCTGATTGCGGCGTCCGTGTACTTGGGAAAATAAATCTTGCCGGCGCAATCAAAGCCAGGCATCGATTGTTTTGAGTGCGAAGACGATGACTGTCGTGAGGGTTAAAACTGCGCTTGCGTAGGCCGCGATGAGGAGTCGTGCCATTGCGGCTTCTCCTTTTTGGTGCATTTGGCACATGATGACCAGGTTTGTTGCAGGCGGGACGGCGGCCTCGACCATAATGACCAGGGCGCACAATCCGTCGTGGGGGATGAGATTTGCGTGCCAGAGGCAGGCCGCCAGGGCGAATCCGAAGAATGGCAGGACAAGCAGGCGTCCTGTGATCAGGGCGGCAAAGGCATTCCATTGGATCGGTTCGTCACGCGGTGGAGGATCTGCGAGATTGGCGCCCAGTATCAGCAGCGAACAGGGAAAAACACCGTCGGAAAGCAGCTTCAAGGCGCCCATCACCACGTTGAGAGGAGCGTCGGAGCCGATGAACAGGTGCCTGAGAGGAGGAATCAACCCAATGCTCAAGCCAATGAGGGAGGCGCAATTTGGAGGGCTTGCTACCTGTTTCCAGGATATCGTTCGCCAGGAGCAACCCGATAGATACGGATAGCCGAATATCCACAAGATCGGGGAATGGCCAAGAAGATATACGGAAATGTAGGTGACCGACAGGCTGCGCGCCTGCTCGGGATTCTGGGCGAATATCGGCGCGGTGGCGCAAATCGTCGCCAGCAATGGCAAGGGGATGTAGCTTGCGTTGCCGAGTGAGTTTCCTGCGACGGTCAGTCGGCGAAGGTGCGGGGGAACCCTGAAGATGATCGCCATCAGCTTGCCGATCAGGAAGCCCACTAGGCAAATGGTGGGAGCCGACAGGAGTATCGGCGCGTAAGTGCCCAGTGATTCGACGTTGATTTCCTTGCTGAGGGAGACAATGAGCAACGACGGAAGCATCACCCAGATCATGATCTTGCTCAAGGAACGACGGGCTTCCGAGTTCAGGACTTTAGCCTTGCCCAGAACGCAGCCGACCAATGCCACCAGTAGCAATCTGAGAACGGCCTGGAAACTGACTGAGAAGACGCTTTGCATGTTAGAATTGGAATAGGTTGGGCTGGTCTGGGATGATGGACCAGTCAATGGGGTCTTGGTTGAAATCCTTCAGCAGTTGGTTTGTTTTCGAGAAGGGTTTTGACCCGAAGAATCCCTTGTATGCGGCGAGGGGCGAGGGATGCGGGGCTTCGATGCAGGCGTGCCTGGACGTGTCAATCAACTCCTTCTTGTCCAGGGCGAATTTTCCCCATAGGATGAATACGACTGGTTTTTTCCTGGCCGAGAGCGCTTGTATCGCCGCGTCGGAGACTTTTTCCCATCCCTTGTTTTGGTGTGACGCAGGTTCATGCGCCCTGACCGAGAGGATTGTGTTGAGCATCAGGACGCCTCTTTTTGCCCAGGGCGCGATATCGTGCGATGTCGGGGTTGGGATTTGGAGGTCATCCGCCAGTTCCTTGATGATATTCCGCAGTGAAGCCGGCGATTTTGTAGTTTTAGGGACTGCGAAAGCGAGTCCGCATGCTTGCCTTGGTCCGTGGTAGGGATCTTGGGCAAGGATGACTGCCTTGGCCTGGTTGTATGGCGTTTCGAAGAAAGCCCTAAGCAGGTTTTCCTTGGCAGGATAGATCGTGTGCTCCTGGTATTCCTGTACGAGGAATTGGTTCAGCTTATCCAATTCGCCTTGTTGGATGAAAGGTGACATTGCTTTATGCCAGTCCAGAGGCAATTGGAGCATTTTGTTTTCCTCGTGGATCATGGAGTTATGCCAGATCCTGGCAAGCCTGGTAGATCAGGTCGAAAAGATCCTGGATCTCGTTGGTTTCCAGGCAGGAGAATGCAATCCGCAAGTTGGTCGGTGTGATTGAGATCGTACCGACACCGTACTTGTCCAGCAGGTGCAACCGCAACTTTTCGGCATCGACTTTCTTGAGTTTGAGGCACATGAAGTATCCCGAGTTGAAGGGGTATGGCGTCCAGGCATCGTCGTACTTCGGATTGGAAAGCACCTCATGGACTTTCAATGCGCGTTCCTTCATCTTGGCGACTTTTTGCTCGCGCTCCTGATAGAACGAGGGGCAGCTGAGCGCTTGAAGGATCAGCTTCTGGGAAAGCGAGGAGCAATTGCTGATGACGGCGCGGATGCAGCCGCCGAACTTGGCGTTGATCGCTTCGTACAGTGGCTTGGGATCCTTGGCGGATTTGACGGCGATGCTGACGAAACCGACCCTGAGACCCCAGACATAGACTTCCTTGGTGGCGGCGTCTGCCTTGATCGCCAGCAGGCGTTCGTGCTTGCCGGCCAGCTTGGTGAAGATCGATTGCTTCATGCAGGCATCGTCGAAGAACAGGCCGAAATAGGCGTCGTCGATAATGACGACCACATTGATCCCCTTGTCGGCGATTCTGATCAGTTCTTTTGCGATGGCGTCGCCTTCTGCATCAGTGGGCGTGTATCCGCTTGGGTTGTTTGGGAAGTTGAGCAGGACGATGATCTTGCTTTTGTTTTGTGAGTATTTGTCCAATGCTTCGCCGAAGGCCTTGGTGTTGAATCCGCCATTGTCGAAGAACGGATAGAAGCACGGGACGGCCTCGGATTTTACCACGTAGTTGAGTGCGTAGTTTCCCCAGTTCATGTCCGGATAAATGAGCGGATCGCCTGGGTTGACGAAGATGTCAGCGAGAAGCGACAGTCCGTGCGACAAGCCGCTTGTTACGATTGGGAGCGACACCGGTACGCCTTCCAGGTCCGGGTTGTCATGGAGGGTTTTGATTTTCCAAGCTTCCCTGAGCTTCTGGTTTCCTGGTGAGGACGAGTAGAGGAGGGCGTCGTCGGAATCGATTCCCGGGAGCGAGCAGACGAGTGACGGGAGGCACATCGCCTTGCCGTCTTCCATGGCGACCCCGATGGTCGCATTGAACTTGGTTGCCTTGGCTTTTGCTTCGGCGGATTGGCTTAAGATGCCTTTTGGGAAAAAGAATCGCTTGCCACGTTCCGAGAGCATCTCGAAAACATAAGGATTCACTTCTTGTATCGTCCGATTCAGTTCTTCAGCCAACGCGTTCATTCTTCGTTCCTTCGTTCTTTTGTCTGTCAAGTGCTCAATGAGCGAAATCAAGCCAACTAGTTAATATAATGCCTATTCACAAAATGTGAATTTTGCGTTTGGGTTTTTTTGACTTCCGGATGTTCCAGCCAATATGTCGCCTACATGACACCGACGATATCGTTGACGTCCTTGACGTTGTGCTTGTCCAGCCAGTTGTTCAGTTCCTGCGGGATTTGCGCTAGGCAATTCGGGTTTGAGAAGATAGCGGTTCCGATGGCGACCGCATTGGCGCCAGCCATCATGAATTCGACCACGTCTTCTGCGTTGGAGGCTCCGCCCATTCCAATAATCGGTACGTCAACCGCTTTTCTTGTTTCATAGACCATCCTGATGGCGATCGGCTTGAGTGCCGGTCCCGAGAAGCCGCCAGTCTTGTTGGCGATCTTGAAGGTTCGGCGCTCGATGTCAATCGCCATGCCCGGGAGGGTATTGATCAGCGAGACCATGTCCGAGCCTGCATCGACGACCGCCTTTGCGAAGTCGGAGATTTTAGTGACGTTTGGCGAGAGCTTTGTGACAAGCGGGAGCGATGTTGCCTTTCTGACCGCCTTGACGACCGCTGCTGCCTGGGCGGTGTCAGTCCCGAATGCGATTCCGCCTTCCTTGATGTTAGGGCAGGAGATGTTGATTTCCAGTGCCGCAATGCCTTGCTTTTCGTCTTCCAGGCGTCTGGCAACCTCGGCGTATTGCTCGATGGTCCTTCCCCAGATGTTGACAAATACGGCGCAATCCAAGGTCCTGAGGTAGGGGAGGTAGTCGGGATGCGCGATGAATTTGTCAATTCCCGGGTTTTGGAGTCCGATCGCATTGAGCATTCCGCCATAGACCTCGGTGGTTCTGGGCGTTGGGTTTCCGTGGGATGGGAATGGCGAGACTCCCTTGACGGTAACGCCGCCGATATTGCTAAAGGAAACCAGGTGCTCGTATTCCTTCGCGTAGCCAAAGGTGCCTGATGCGGTGAGGATCGGATTTCGCAGGGAAATGCCAGCAAGGTTGACGCGGAGATTTGCCATAATTCTGTAGTCCATTTTGGAAAAAATGACGAACAAATATGATATTTACTGTACCGAGCCATTGACCAAAAAGCAAGCGAATCGAGTCGTCGGGTTGAAGATTTTCGGAAAAACACTATATTTAGAATTTCAGTTTTTCAGAGTAGTTTATGGTTTATTGTTTTTTGAGTTTTTTGAGTTGATATTATCATGCCGACGTACGATTACAAATGTGAGCAATGCGGTGATCGTTTCGAGTACTTCCAGAGTATGACGAGCGAACGTTTGACGACGTGTTCGAAGTGTGGCGGTCCGTTGAGGCGTCTTATCGGCGAGGGTGCCGGTATTATCTTCAAGGGCACTGGATTCTATTGCACGGATTACAAAGCCAGGCAAAATCCACCTGCGGAGCACGAGAAGAAAGCCAGCGAGAGCAGCGCTCCGAAGACCGGCGAAAGCACGAAGACGCCTGCAGCGGCAAGCGCGTCATGATGCAAATCGCATGTGCGTTTTGATTCCATCGCAGAAAACCTCGGGAGATTAAAATGTTAAATTGTCCGAAATGTGGAGCGGATAACTTGTTGAATGCCATTTTCTGCCGTACTTGCGGTGAAAAATTGGACTTGAACGAGCTTAAGCCGGAGAACTTGAACAAGGCCGCGAAAGCCGCCGCCGCCAAGGAATTGGCGTCAAAGCGCGCGAACCAGATTGTTGGCATCATCCTGGCTGTCATTTTGGTCGTGATCTTGGCAGGCGCATTGATTCCTCCTGCTGGGAAGATGGCGGTTGCCGAGCCGAGCGCGGAAGCCCAGGCGAAGTTCGAGGAAGCGTTGGGGGCGAAGTCCCAGCCGGCTGCCAACAACGAAGGGAAGAGCAAAAAGAAGAAGAAAGGCGAGAAGGCGCCCGCTGCCAAGGATGTGGAAGCCACGTTTACCGACGAGGAAGCCAGCAGTCTGGTTAACAAGTCGATGAAGCTGCCTCAAACTGACGGCGGCGGCAATATGATTCCCACGGGTGTTACGGTTCGCTTCCTGGAAAGCGGCAACGCGAAAATCATCTTGTCCTGCAAGGCATACGGATTCCTGCCGTTGAACTATGTTGTCGAATGGAAGCCGACGCTTTCCGGCAAGGGGAATTTGGCTTTGGAAGACATAAAACCCCAGCTGGGCTGGTTGCCGATGCCGATAGAACAGTTGTCCAAGTTTGTGACGGATCAGTTCAACGCGTTGTCAGGCAGCTGTGGCGAATTGAACACGATTCGCCGTCGCCTGAAAAAGGTTTCGGTATCTGCTGGTCAGTTGACGATCACTACCGGGAACTGATCTGGGAATCGAGTGGTTGCGGGGAAGTGGATGGCAGGAAAAGAATCGTTGAATTCAACTCATCGTCCCATGACGGTATGGGAGTTGAACAACCATATTCGCCAATGTCTTGAAGGGGCCTTTCAAGCCGTTTTCGTACGTGGCGAAGTGAGCGACTTGACGATTCATTCGTCCAACCACGTTTATTTCACGATCAAGGACGAGTTTGCCCAATTGCGTTGCGTTGCCTTGGGTTATGGTGCCAAGGCAAGGCAGCTCGGCTTGCAAGTTGGGATTGAGGTTGACGTCTACGGCTGCGTTTCGATGTTCGAGCCTCGGGGGGATTGCCAGATCAAAGTATCGTCAATCATTCCTGCGGGCGCCGGCGAGTTGCATCGTCGATTCGAGGAATTGAAGGCTCGCCTGTCGGCGGAGGGATTGTTTGACGTTCAGCGCAAGCGCCCGATCCCATCGATGCCGAGGGTCATCGGGTTGGTGACCTCCTGGACCGGCGCGGCCATTCAGGATTTCTTCCGGGTGCTGAACCGGCGATTCAGCGGGATGCATGTTCGTGTGATCCCGACGCTTGTTCAAGGCGACAAGGCGCCGGAAAAACTGATCAAGGCGCTGGAGTATTTCAATGAAACGGACAGTTGCGATGTCATCGTGCTGACGAGGGGCGGAGGCTCCGCAGAGGACCTGTGGTGCTTCAACGACGAAAACTTGGCACGGGCGATTGCGGCGTCCAGGTTACCTGTCATCAGCGCCGTCGGGCACGAACGAGATTATTCCATCTCGGATTTTGTGGCGGACTACAGGGCAGCGACCCCGACTGCGGCGGCGGAAATCCTGGTTCAGGGCAAGGCCGCCTTGGGCGAACGGCTGGAGCAATTCGAGATCCGCATGTCCAGCGTGATGCGCTTGCGGGTTTCGCAGTTGGGTCAGCGTTTCCAGCGCGCCTCGTCCTGCAAGTACTTGCGTCATCCCGATGAATGGATTGACCAGCTGTCCCAGCGCTTGGATTATGCGGGGATGCGTCTTCGCGGGTTGTTGGGCGGCGTTGCGTCGGGTCGTCGCCAGCGTCTTGATTCGGTTGAGAGGCGTTTGCCTTTGGCCATTTCCCGCAGCCGTGACAAGTACCGTCATCGCCTGGATCGCGTCGGGCATGTCTTGTCTGCCTTGGATCCCAAGTCCGTCTTGACTCGAGGTTACAGCATATTGCTTGACGGGGAAGGTCGCGCGGTTCGCAGGGGAAGCGATGTTGCTTGCGGCGATCTTTTGCGTGCGTTGCTAGGCAGTGGTCAGCTTGATGTTGTTGTTGATCGTGTGGCAGATAAAGGGAGCGAAGGCTGAAATGGAAGAGAAATCCGAAAAAGTCAATGCCGAGCAAGGCCAATTGAAGTTCGAGGAGGCGCTGGCGCGTCTCGAGGCGATAGTCGCCCAGTTGGAACGTGGCGAGTTGAGCCTTGAGGACAGCATGGCGAAATTCGAAGAGGGGATGAAGCTGAACAAGCTCTGCCAGGCAAAGCTCAAAGAGGCAGAGCAAAAGATTGAGAAGCTGATTCGCAAGGAGGACGGAAGCCTGGAATGGGAAACTCAGAAATAAGGCACGGCTTCGAAGACTATGCCCCAGGATGCTGACGAACACTCCGTAGAAAACAAAGACGAGGAACTCCCGCTTCTGTTTCCTCGATATGCGGAATTCCGTCCCGATGACGACCGTCGTTTCATGCCTTGGCTGGCCACCCTTGCCAGCAAGCGGATTCCCTATCGGGTCGTGTATCGTGGAGACGAGGCTTGGATTCGGGTTCCGCTTCGCCGAGCCGAGGCCGCAAGCCAGGAACTGCGGATCTATGAGGAGCGCAATCGGGACTGGCCGTCGCCGGAAGGGGAAACGCAATCCGATTCGTCGGAGAAAGCTTTTGTGAGCGACGCCTCCTTTGCGTCATTCATGCTGTTTTTCGCGTTGTTGTTTAGGTTTTTCGTGTGGGTTGAGAATCACGATGGCCTTGGGGAATGGAAGCGTCTAGGCGTATGGGATCGCGATTTGGTGCTCAAGGGGGAATGGTGGCGGAATTTGACTGCTTTGACGTTGCATTCCGATGCTCCCCACATGATGTCCAACATGTTTTGGGGTTTTGGCCTTGGCAGCCTAGTCGGGACTGAGGTTGGCGTAGGCGCAGGTTTGCTTGGGATGGTATTGTCCGGTTTCCTCGGCAATTGGCTGATGGCGTTTTTGGGCGTTTCCGGGCATCGCTCCTTGGGCGCTTCGACGATGGTGTTCGGGTTGCTTGGCTTGCTTGCGGCGTTGCATACTTGGCGTGGAGTCACGTTGATTCGCGGTCATCGCGGCTCGTTGATTCGCGTGATACCATGGGCACCGTTGATCGCGGCCGTTGCGATGATGAGCCTGTATGGTGCGGCGCCTGGGACCGATGTGCTTGGGCATGCCTGCGGTTTCTCGTTGGGCGTGGTAATCGGATTGACCTGGCGGGTCATGAAGATCTGGACCTTGACACGGGGAACCCAATTCCTGCTGGGCTTGCTGTCGATTCTCCTGCTTGTCCTGGGATGGGTCTACGCACTGGCGTAAGCCAAGAGGCGTGAAGAGTTTTCGCCACCAAACAACACGAAATCGCAACGAAAAAATCAATGGTTTCGTACTTAAAATGCATGTGACATGCCTCTTTGGCACGGGATTGGGAAAACTTCGCGTTCTCTGTATTTTCAGCGCTCCTGCGTCATGGGGAGGGCAATGTGAGGCGGTGAAATGATATGCGAAGAAAATTGTATTTTGTAACTTGTTAACGATTAAATAGGTTGTATGTTAACT
>JAGVUR010000207.1 GCA_019136135.1 Verrucomicrobiota bacterium | reverse complement strand
GTCCGACCCGTCCGACCCGTCCGACCCGTCCGACCCGTCCGACCCGTCCGACCCGTCCGACCCGTCCGACCCGTCCGACCCGTCCGACCCGTCCGACCCGTCCGACCCAAATCCTCTAATCCCCACCTGTAGGGGCGAAAATTCTTTCGCCCATTATTCCCCATCAAAAACCATTTTCGCCAGTCACGCCACAAAAAGGCATGTCACATGCCATTTGAGTACGAAACTGGTGAATTTTTACGTTGGTTTCAAGGTGGTTTTGGGGATAATTAGCCTTCGCCCCTGACGATTGCCTTTTTCACGTATCCTGCCAGGATATTTGCGGCGTTTTTCAGGGCTAATGGTCGAGTTCTTGGCTGCAGTCTCAGTGCTGGCGAGGGCAGGTTATCCCGCGGGACGAAAGCCTGGACAACATAGAGTTCGGCGCCGGACACTGCCTTGCCGCAATCGTGGACATCTTCGTCTGCAAAATAGGGTTCGACGAAGGTCGTCCTGAACTCGTAGCCTTTTCCAGAATTCATGATCAACTCGATCGATTCCCGGATGGCATCTGTATCTGCAAATCCAACCAGTTCTTCGTAGCGATGAATCGGTCCTTTGATGTCCATAGCGAGGTAATCCACCATTGGCAGCACCCGTTCCAGCATTCGGGGGCGCGATCCATTGGTGTCCAGCTTGATCTGGAAGCCGCGCTTCTTGATGAATTCCAGTGTTTCGGGCAACCCTTCGTGAAGCGTAGGCTCCCCGCCAGTCACCGTAATCGCTCGAGTCCACTGCTTCTTGAAGTTCTTTAACAGCAAATCCAACTCGTCAAACGAGTACGTGGGCGCATTGAACGCACTCAACGTACTCGCATTGTGGCAATACCCACAGCGAAAATTGCATCCGCTGGTGAAGAACAAGCCGGACAGGCGACCTGGATAATCAACCAGGCTCGCCTGATCCATGACACTGTGTAAAACCGATTGCATCGCCAGGATTATTCCACCGCATCCAAGATCGATCTGATCATCTCAGGAGTGATGATTCCCCTGCCAGTGTAGTCAGTCTGAATCCCGAGGTACTGGTACAAACGGGAATTCCCGCAAATTTCGTCCGGCGCATCAGGATTCTGATTTTCGACGTAGCTCCCGTCAGGATTCGCAACAACCATCGCTGGAATGCGATTGGGATTGACGCATTGGGCCAAGCAGAAATTCCGCAAGCCATCCTCCGAATGCAAATCATCGTATTGCTTGACGAATTTGCCCTTGTACGGCTCCTTTGAAAGCAAATCATCGAGGCGACGATTCAGCATGGTGCACTTGGCGCAACCTTCTTTTCCGAAAACATGTACGATATAGTGTGACATTCTTGGTTCTCCCTGCTCGTGACCAGCCTAGTTGCTCGCGCTAGATACCGAATAGCGACCCTGCTGACGAGCCAGCAACTCACCATATCGCTTCGATTTGTTCCAGTTCTGAATCTTGCTGAAATACCCGACGACTCGCGTCTCGCCAACAACATCCGTCGATCCGCACTGCTCGCACGTATCCTTAAGACCACGAGACTGGTGATCGCACTTCTGGCAATACGTAAACTCCGGAGAGAACGTAACCTGGGCAGATTGCGTCCGATGGAACACTTCCTTGATCAAGCAGGCAATCGCCTCCGAGGACGGACGCTCCTCGCCGATAAACGCATGAGTAATCGCCCCAGACTCGATGATGCTGTGGAACATCGCCTGCTTCTCAATGCGCTCAACCAAATTCACAGGAGCCTCGGCAGTCAGGTGAATCGAGTTCGTGTAGTACGCGACATCCTCGTCCGCCCCCTTGACGATATCCTTGGACTCGGAATGGAAGAACAGCAAATCGGATTTCGCCAGGCGACGAGCCGCCGATTCCGCAGGACTCTCCTCCAACGTGAACTTCAAACCGTACTGGTCAGTGTATTCCTTCGCACGCAAGTACATGTGCGAAATCACCTTCAAGCCAATGCCAAAGACCTCGTCGTCCTCGTGCAATTCCTTGCCGTAGAGGAACTTCAAGGCATCATTCAAGCCGATCAAACCAATGATGTACGTGGATTTGTCAAGCTCGACGTAAGGACGACCATCGCACGCAGTGCGGCCAATCTGCCAAAGAGGACGACCAGGCCCGGACAGCATCTCGGCAATCTTAGCCTTCTTCTGCAAATGAGCCTTGACGACCAGATCCATCGTTGAATCAATCTCTTCCAACAATCCTTCGTACGTCTTCATGCCGCGACGTGACGCGCGGTACGCACATTGTGGAATATTCACGGTCACATTCTGGAAACCGCAGAAGCGCATCGACTCGGGATGGCGTAGCATGCGCGTGTCGTCAATCGTCGTGCGCAAGCGGCAGCATGCGGAAAGGGTCACCTCGTCACGGTCGAAGATAAAGTACGTCGATCCGTTCTTCGACGCCAAATCGCAGGCTTCCTCGAAAATCTTGTACTGGTCGGGATCCGCGAATGTTTCGCTCGATACGTGGAAATCGCACTTGGGGAATTCAAAGACTCGACCGCAGCGATCGCCTTCACCCCAGACCTTCAGCAGCGCCGACGTGAACCTCCGCGCCTCCCCGGTGTAGTCGCCATACTGCATGATGTGTTCGCCGCGATCCTCAAGATCCTTCTCGCAATCGGGATCGTAGTACACCCCTTTCTTTTCGTCGTACAGTTCGGACAGGACAAGACGAGACGTCCCGTCAGCTTCCTCGACGTACAAATCCATCAGGTGGTTGCCGCTGCCGTCCGTGTCGTTGCGCAACAATTCCTTCAGCGAAACGATCGTTCCATCCTTGCGACGAAGCATGTACGCGCCGCCTGGTCCAATCGCAGGAACCGTCTTCAGGTACTCCGGAACACCCGTGTGAATATTGAAGTCCAGGAACAAGGTCTGTCCACCGCGTGAAAACGCATTCTGGGAACCATTGAAGATCAATTCCTGGGCGACCTGGTGCATCTCCTTGTCATTCATCCCAACCAAGTACGGAGCATAGAAGATGTTGATGTACGCAATACCCAAAGCACCAGCGTAATTCGCTTGCATCGAAGCCAGGAACGTGTTCAAATGACCCGTCAACACAGACGCCGAACGGGCAGGATTCGATTCCGTATTCATGTTCGACAAGTCGCGCAAGCCATATTTCTTAATGTATTCGATGGAGTGCGACGAGCAGTAGACGCGATGCGGATAGCCCAGGTCGTGAAGATGGATTGCGCCAGTATCGTGCGCTTGCCTCACGTCACTGGAGAAGATGGTGTCCAGCCCCCATTGCTTCAGAATCAGTTCCGCCAAGCTCAGGTTGACGGCCTCGGGGTTGTTGGAGACGATATTGGAATTCTCCGTCGGCTTCATGTACATCAGACTTTCGATGAATTCCCGCGGGATGGTGTACAGGGACAAGTCCTCAAGCTTGTCGCGATAGCCACGCTCAACCAGAATGTTGTTCACCAACTCGCGGATCAATTCCGTGCCAACAGTCTTGATATTGCTGGAGATGATCTGGTTTTCGACTTCTTTCGCAATGCCGCTTGCCGTCTCCTCGTCCATATTGAGCTTGTCAATCAGCTTATGGGCGATCCTGCTACGATCCCAGGTCACGATATTCCCGCCGGTCACGGATTTGACCAACAGCAGCGACTGGTCAGTCAAGTCAGCCGATTCATCGTCGCCGTCATTGGCCCTGACATGAATGGCCGCACGGGCGCGTTCGCGCATCTTGCGGTAGCGCTTGTATGCGGCGACCGTCGCCGACAGCTTGTTCTCAGCCAATGTGATTTCGACCATGTCCTGAACATCTTCGAGTTTGGGTATCCGGTTCCCGTCACTGTCAGGAAGCGTGTAGTATTCGCAAAGTGGATTGTCAAGCTGCTGAACAACATCGCGAGCTATGCGATTCGCAGTCTCTTGTGAAAACAACGTGCCGCCGCTCATGCGACTTGCAGCCTCGCCGGCCTTGTAAATCGCCTTCGCAATCTTTTCCTCACGAAACGGAACGAGCAATCCATCGCGCTTGCGGAAAAATTGAAATGGACAATGACTCGCTGTGCTTGACATAATTTTTGTTACCTCGCTACTTTATATATTTGACAAACCTTAAAGAAATACCTGACCAAGCCATTCCCATCCCCTGCCACCCCCCCAAAAATTTTGGGACAAAACGCTCCCCCCAAAACATCGAAATGGGCAATAATTACACTATATATGGTCATTTTATAAAGACAAACCACTAATTGTATGATTTTTTTATGAATTGTCACTCTCCCTTATTAATCAACATCTTACGACTCAAAACTTTTTTTCATGCCTAAAAAAAACTATCAATTCACCCCATTCTCCTACCCCAAAATTATTTTCCTCCAATAGCGTATTTAGGAGGCATGTCACATGCATTTTGAGTACGAAACTAGTGAATTTTGGGTTCTTTGGAGAAAAAAGAACCCCGGGCTTCGCCGTCTGGAACAGTTCCAGAATAATTTTGAGCTGCTTTCCCCTGTTCTGCCAGCCAAAAGAAACCGGATTCGTAAACTAAATTTTTGAAGGGCTCCTTAGTTTGGGGTTTAGGAGTCGTTCAAAAATTAAGGCAACAGTTCTGGAGTTATTTTGAGCTGTTTTTCCCCTGTTCTGCCAGCCAAAAGAAACCGGAAATGGTAACTTAATTTTTTAACGCCTCCTTAAACTCCTGAATATGCGGAGAATCCGCCATCGATTGGAATAACCGTGCCCGTGACAAATCCTGCTGCGTCATCGCTGACGAGCCAGAGGAGTGCCCCGATCAAATCGGAGGGTTGTCCGAATTTATTCATTGGGGTATGGCTGAGGATTTTATGCGATCTTGGTGTCAGTCCGCCATCCGGGGTCGTAAGGAGCGCCCGGTTTTGATCTGTCAGGAAGAATCCCGGCGCAATGGCGTTGACCCTGATTCCAACAGGCGCCATGTGGACGGCAAGCCATTGCGTGAAATTGCTGACGGCCGCCTTGGCCGCACTGTAGGCCGGAATCTTTGTCAACGGCTTGAATGCGTTCATCGACGAGATATTGATCACGACTCCGCTCTCGGAGGCGGCCATGTCCTGCGTAAAGACCTGAGTGGGAAGCAACGAACCCAGGAAATTAAGGTTGAAAACAAATTCAATTCCCTTTGGATCCAAGGTATAGAATGTCTTGGCATCCTTCAGGTTGAGGTCGTTTTTGCTCATTACCTCGTTATCCGTGGTGCCTTTCGGATTGTTTCCACCGGCCCCATTGATCAGGATATTGCAGGGTCCGAAGGCATCCTTGATGATTTTGTTCGCTTCTTCCAAGCTAGCCCTGTCAAGGACGTTGCAGGCAACGCCGATCGCCTGGCCGCCGGCTGCCTTGATCTCATCGGCAACCTTGTCTGCCGCTTCTTTCCGCAAATCCAGAATCGCGACCTTCGCGCCGCATTCCGCCAATGCCAATGCCATGCCGCTGCAAAGAATCCCGCCGCCGCCAGTCACGACCGCGACTTTTCCGGACAAGTCGATTTTGAAAGGAACTGCCATCGTTTGTCTCCTGTGGTTTGGTTGGTTGGAATTAATGATTCAGCACTGCCTTGATGCGTCTCACACCACGGCTAGAGCTCTCTTCCTTCTGAATCTTGAACGTACCCAGCTGGGACGTATTCGTCGCATGGGGACCACCGCAAATTTCCATCGAGTAGTCGCCGATTGAATAAAGCTTGACCGCCTCTCCATACTTGGATTCGAACAGGCCGATAGCACCGCGCTTCTTGGCTTCGTCCAGTGACATTTCCTCGCAGACCACATCCAGGTTTTTCTTGATGTTTTCATTGACGATGTCCTCGACTTGCTTCAGCTGTTCGGGGGTCATCTTTTCAGGGTGCGTGAAGTCGAACCTCAGTCGTTCCGCCGTGATATTCGACCCGGCCTGCTCCACGTGCTCGCCAAGGACGATCCTGAGTGCCTGATGGAGCATGTGCGTCGCGGTATGGAGCGCGGCCGTCGCGTCCGAATGATCAGCCAAACCGCCCTTGAACTTCTGTTCCGCCCCGGCTCGCGACTGTTCCTGGTGCTTGGCATAAGCTTCCTTGAACCCTTTTTCATCAACCGTAAAGCCCTTTTCGGCAGCCATTTCCTGGGTCAGCTCCAGCGGGAAGCCAAAGGTTTCGTACAGGTTGAATGCCTTGCGACCACTGATTACCTTATTCTCGATGTTGGGCGGGAACTTTTCGATCAACTTCGTGAATTCCTTGATTCCGTTTTCAAGCGCCTTGCCAAATTGCTCTTCCTCACGGTTCAATTCCGCAATAATGAACTCGGCATTGTTCTTCAGTTCGGGATAGATAGGACTATACTCGTCAATGACGACTTGTGCAATCTTTGAAGCAAACGGCTCGGTCATGCCAAGCTTGCGGGCTTCACGAATGGCGCGACGAATCAGGCGGCGCAGTACGTAGCCTTGGTCTACGTTCGAGGGCTTCACCCCGTCGCCGATGATAAACGTCGATGCGCGCAAATGCTCAGCCACGATGCGGGCGCTGCGGTTATTGAACGTCGCATCGGGATTGTTGCTCACTTCCTGGATCTTCGCGAAAATCCCTCTGAACAATTCAGTCTCGTAGGCGGATTTGACGCCTTGCATAAACGCCGTGACTCGCTCAACACCCATGCCGGTATCGACATTGGGGTGCTCCAGCGGAATATACTGCCCTTCCGCGTTCTTGTTGTACTGCATGAACACGTCATTCCAGATTTCAACCCATTTCCCGCAACCGCAAGCCGGTCCGCAATCAGGTCCGCAATCGGGTCTGTCCAACGGAACGAACATTTCGGTATCGGGTCCGCAAGGACCGGTCTGCCCGGCAGGTCCCCACCAATTGTCTTCCTTGCCCAAGTAATAGATGTTCTTTTCGGGAATACCCAGGGACATCCAAATGTTGGCCGCTTCCGTGTCGCGTGGCGCATTTTCATCGCCTGCAAAGCACGTGATCTTGATGTTCTTGGAATCAAATCCGAGTTTCTCCGTCAAAAACTCAAAGCTCATCGCGATGGCTTCCTTCTTGAAATAATCTCCCAGGGACCAATTGCCGAGCATTTCGAAGAAGGTCATGTGGAAGGGGTCGCCCACTTCGTCGATGTCACCAGTCCTCAAGCACTTCTGGACATTGGTCAAGCGCTTTCCCGCAGGATGTTTTTCGCCGAGCAGGAAAGGAACGAGGGGATGCATTCCCGCCGTCGTGAACAAGCAGGTAGGATCGTTCTCGGGAACCAGAGGGGCACTCTTGATTTCAACGTGCCCGTGGGACTTGAAGAAATCAATGAATAAACGTCGTAATTCAGCAGCAGTCATCATAATTTGTGTTCTTTCACTTTACCTTAGCTAATAATAACAAAACAAAAAACCATCAATGGAGCATGACCTGACCACCGGTGACAGGTATCGCCTGGCCAGTTTCATAGTCCTGCTCGACACAGTAGATAATCGCCTTGGCGACGTCTTCTGGGAAGCATCCGCGACGCATCGGCACCTTGGCTTCGTAAAACTTGCGTACGTCATCCACGTTCTTCGCACCAGGGACCTTGCCGGAATTGAGGTACTGGACGAACAGCCCCTTCTCGGGATGGCTCCACAACGGACCGTCCAAGTAGTTGCCGGGACAAACGCTGTTGACCTTGATCGAATCGCCGACCAATTCCAGCGCAAAGCTCTGGGTCAAACCAATTGTGCCGAACTTGGATCCCGCGTACGCGCCATTCCGGTTGCTCCCTTCCAGACCCGACTTGGAGTTCACTTGGACGATATCGGTCCAGCGCCCCTTGCCGTCAACAATCTGGCGTGCCATCAGGCGAGCGGCATGCTTTACGCATAGGAAATAGCCGTTGTAGTTGACGTCCGTCACGAACTCCCAGTCCTTCAACGTGATTTCCTTCACCGAACCGGCCCTGACAACACCGGCATTCGCCACAAACAAGTCAATGCCGCCAACCATCAAGGCAATCTTCGAGACCATCTCGGCAACCGATTCCTCGTTGGCTATATTGACCGCTACAGCAAATGCGCGTTTCGCGCCGTACTTCTCGCAAAGCTGATCCGCAGCCTGCTGAGCACCTTCCAAATTCATGTCCGCGACGATGATGATGCCGCCGTTGGCAGCCAGATACTCGGCAATGCCAAGGCCAAAACCCTGAGCGCCACCAGTCACAACGCAAATCCGATTCTGCAAACGACCGCCCGCCGCACCCTTCAAACTCACGCTGCGACGATACGACTCGACTTCCCAGTTCTCAATGAACTTGTACTCGCGCTCGTCAAGAAAGTTGGGTCCGCCAAATGCCGCCGTCAACGCCTGGACCTGCAATGCATTCTGCAGAGCCTGGCCAACTGCATCCGCATCCTTCGGCGTATCGCCAACCACAAATAAACCCATGCCTTCGATGCCCAAGACCTTCGGCAAGTATCCGCGCTCAGCCTTGAACGCCCCAATCCCATCGTATGTCGCATCGCCAACATAGGCGAAGGACTTCGCATAGACAACATGGTCAGGAGTCAATGGACCATCGAAAGGCAACCCCGCCCCAACGCATTGAACCACGGGACGAACGCCTTCGACGTTGCTCAGGATCTGACGCAATGCAGGAGCAACCATGGCAACAGCTTCCGGGTTCGCAGCCTTCGGTGCAAGACTATCAAGGTCAACCTTCGCAGCCTTGTACTCGGCTCCCAAAACACTCATGATCCGATCGTAGAGTTCCTCGATCTCCTCCGGCGTATCAGCGCCCACGAACACGCCGTGCTTCTGGAGGAAGATCATCTTTGGCTGAGCCCCATGCTCCGCCTTGTACGCATCCAAGCTCTTCTTGACCGCAAAGGACAGCGTGCAACCAGGATCGATGTAATCCAGCCACAACGCATCGGGGAAAAGACGCTTGCACGCTTCCGCACCATTCTTGGCGCAGGTCATTCCGTTCACCAACGCTGGATGCAGGTGCACGATGTACGTGTAATCGATCACGTTGTGGACAGGAGTCTCGACCGAAGGACGACCTGCGCCAATAGGACGAACCGAACGCTCCAGGAAAGACTTCGCCTTCGCTTCGCGAGCGGAAACATCAGTTGGCATCTCAGATACAAACATCTCCTCCAGCGAAGCACGATCGATCGCCAGAAATTGCTCCGCCTTAATCGTCGCAAGAGCAACGCCGCTCGGCTTGATGTACAGGAAATCATTGTCCTTCACAGACGTGTTGCCACCGCCCAAAAAGACGTAGTCGGCACTCGAACCATACTTCCGCGACAATGCCGCGATTGCCTCAAGTTTCTTATCCATTTCCGTGTCTCCAAATTAGCTTGACGATCCTGAGCAGCTTCATGCCGAACCGATAGCCTTGCTATGTTCCTATGCTACTTGGTCTCCAGGTCTATAGGCGTATTGAAACGCTGATATGTAGGAATGTCCAGGTTCTCTCCGCCGTATCGAGTCGGCTCCTTCGAACTGAAAATTCCCAACGACAACTTCGCAAATGGCAAATCCATCTGCTGGGCATGCTTGCCCTTTTTCGAAGAACGCTTCTTGGCAGTCTTCGAAGCCGTTGCCCCGTCGCCTTCCTGAGCCGGTTTCTTGTCATGCTCAGGCGCGTCGGGCGTTCGCAGAAGAGCCGTGATCCTGATTCCCTCGGCGAGGGTTTCATCCTGGCAAATCGAGAACGAAATGACCATCGGATCGTCAAACGCTCCCTTGACTTGCTTGAGTATTTGCTGAGCCTGCCGAAACGTCGTCTCCGTTGACACGCTTAAGATGACCAATCCCGCATCGACTGACGGCGCCCCAGGCATCCGCCGCAGCAACGGACAACTCATCAGCTCGTCCAGAGCAACATCCGCCGCATCGGGTCCGTCGCCCCAGCCAAGACCAATTGAACAGATGGAATGCTTTTGCTTCAGCAACCAATCCAATCGGTCCAAACTCACGTTCGATACATTCTCGGAGATCAATGGACGAAGCAGGCTCGACACCGCCTCGGCCAGCCAGGACGTCGCCTGGACATAAGCCTCCATAACCGTCACCTTTTCCGGGAATGACGAGAACAGCAACGAACTCGGGATCACAACCACCGCATTCGATTGCTCCTTCAGCTGGTCAATCGTCGATGACGCCTGAAGAATGATACGGTCATCCTCAAACTCCGAAAACGGAGTCAATACAAAAATCAAGCACGACAGCCCCTTCTCCAAGACAAGCTTTGACATCGTGCGCAAGGCTGACGAGTCCTGCTCCGACCCCAACCCGGATACCAAAACCACAAGCTCGCGATCAGCCAGCAAAGCCTGAAACTCACCCTGCCAGTCCTGATCCAAGATCAACCTGTCGCCGCGTTGAACCATCCGCTTTCCCAAGCCGCGAAATGTGTCGGCAAGGATCTTGCGGAAGCCTTCAAGCACGCATCCGCGACCGATCTCCAAGACCGCGCGGCATCCTATCTCGCCAATCCCTACCAGCAAGCCCGATTCAACCGGCGCACGCTCGTCGCCATGGCTGCCTTCATGTTCGCGTATCGTTTCCATCCTGCCCCCCTACCACCGAAGCAAACTCTTGAAAAACTTCTTGATCTGACCGCCGGCATCACCAGGATAGTTCTGCTCGTCAATCTCTTGCTCCATCCGACCCTGCCGAATCGCGCCAAATACAGATACGTTCGCAGGATTCCCAACAATGTCACGCTGACCTTCGACATCGACCGCGCAGACAACTTCAACAGGATGCCGAAACATCAACTTCGCCAAATCGCACATGCCCGGCAAACGAGCCCCACCCCCGCAAAGCAATATGCCGCCGGTCATCTGGGACCATGCATCCTCGTCGTTCATCCTCTTGTTGATGATCCCAAACAACTCCTGAAAACGCAAGTGAACAATCTGTTCGACGCTGGAGGCAGGCAGCATCTTGCTCCCACCGCCAAGACCCTGGTCCGCAGAGATGAACCGAGCACGCTCGTCGCCACGGGCTACAACAGAACAATTCAAACGCTGGAAATCACGCAAAATCTTCCGGGTCGAAGCGATCGGCAACGCAAAGGCGACGGACAAGTCGTTCGCGGCATGGTCGCAACCAACCGTGATATGACCAACCGTGTACAAATCCTTGCCGATGATCAACGCATACGAGGTGATCCCAGCGCCAATGTCAATGATCAGGCATCCATCGTACGCAATCCCACCCTCTTCCTGCCATAATGCGTAGCTCAATGACAACGGAGTGTAGATCACATCGTTCAATGAACGATTCAAATTCTCAATCACAGGGTGCGCAAAGCTGTCAATGCGTGCCTGCTTTGCAACAATGGAAACCACATGGGCCTCGAGCATGGATGACCGCAATCCGACAGGATTCCGTACGACCCGCTCCTCGTCAAGGCGATATTCCTTGGTAAACGACTGGATGACCATGCTGGTCGAATCCTTCGGCTGGTACCGACCCTCGCGATTCGCAAGCACCAAATGGTCTGGCGTGATCACCTGGTCCTTTTCAAGCTCGACGCACCCCGACGTATTGACCAGATGCACGTACCCGCCAGGCAATAAAAGATATATGTTGGTATCGACGACTCGCACGCCCGCTTGGCTCTCAGCCTTCTCAATCGCACGGGCTATCTGCTCGGAAACGAACGACTGGTCCTTGACGTCGCCTTTCACGACCCTGATGCTAGGTACCTCGCCCCAGCCCAACAGCCTAATGCGATAATGAACGTCAACCGAGCATATCGCCACTTTGATCGTGGACGTCCCGATCTCCATTCCCGTAAACTTAGACTCTTGAACCGATCCCATGCTGCCTGATCCGAGCTTGTACTCGTTAACAAATGACTAAATTGCGTAAATAAATAAACTTATATGAAATAGTGCCATTTTCAAGAAATTCCCACTCCCTATTTGCTGAATTTCTCTATTATGGGTATATAGTAAGAGATTTTGCCATATGGAACACCCTAGAGCAAAGAGGAAATGATTAATGAAAAGCGCTTATGAATTGGCCATGGAACGCTTTGGCGGAGAACCTGCCAAACAGTACACGCCAGAACAAAAAGAACAATTCGCTGAAATCGATCGCGAATACGATGCAAAGATCGCTCAGGCAAAACTCCAGGCCAAAACAGAACGAAACAAAGCCGGACAACATGAGCAAATCAAGCAAATCGATGACGCGCTGACGAATGAAATCCAATCCCTCGAAGCCAAAAGAGAAGCAAAAAAGGAAGCGTTGAGGCGGCAATTCGCCTAAGCTATACGATCGGAGTACGTACGATGTTTGTCGATAGGGCTAAGATTCACGTTGAAGCAGGACATGGAGGATCGGGTTCCGCCAGCTTCCGAAGAGAAAAATACGTCCCGAAAGGAGGACCGGATGGTGGCGATGGCGGTGACGGTGGTTCAGTGATCATCCGTGCCGTCACCGGCGAGCAAAGCCTCGTCGCCTTGAGATTCCAACCGATCTGGAAGGCAAAGCCAGGAGGCAATGGAAGAGGACAGAAAATGCACGGCGCAAACGGAGCCGATTGCATCATCGACGTCCCGATCGGAACCCTCGTCTTCGAAGCCGAATCAGGCGAACTCCTCTACGATCTCAATGAGGAAAATGCCACCTTCGTCGCCGCAAAGGGAGGCAAGGGAGGCTGGGGAAACACCCATTACGTCTCATCAGTCAACAGGGCTCCAAGGAAATTCCAACCAGGCCAGGAAGGGGAAATCCGCGATTTGGAGCTGGAGCTGAAGACAGTCGCGGATGTCGGGCTTGTCGGCTATCCAAATGCCGGAAAATCCACGTTGCTCCGGGCAATTTCGGCCGCAAAGCCAAAGACCGCATCGTATCCGTTCACGACGTTGCACCCCCATGTCGGCATCGTCGAGATGGACGATTACTACCGGTTTTCTGTTGCCGATATCCCAGGGTTAATCGAGGGCGCATCGGAAAACGTAGGATTGGGGCATGCGTTCTTGCGTCATATCGAGCGTTGCCGCTTGTTTTGCTTCGTGCTTGACATGGCTGGTGTTGACGGACGCGACCCCCTTGCAGACCTGGCTTCCCTCAGAAACGAACTCTTCAAGTACGAACCTGGACTTGAAAAACGAGCGTTCGTGCTCGTCGCCAATAAATGCGACCTGCCGGAGTCCAAGGAAAACGTAGCCAGGCTCAAAAAAGCGGAACCCAATGCGATCATCGTGGAAATCTGCGCCGAATTGGCGGAAAATACAGGCGAACTCGTCAAGATCCTCAGAAAACAACTGGAAGTCCTCCCGCCGCTCGATGACGAAGACCTAAGGAAAATCCTCGCTAAAAGAAGAATCTTCAAAATCGACAAGACGCAAGAGGATGATGATGACGAGGACATGGACTGGTAGTCTTTCCAAATCACGTTTCAACTATACAAGCTAAGGAAGAACCATGAGAATTCTAGTCGCTGGCGGTGCTGGTTATATCGGAAGCTGCACAACCGAATACCTTCTCGATAGAGGACACGAAATCTGCGTCTTCGATGCTTTGCTTAATGGACATAGGCAAGCCATCGACGACAGGGCGCAATTCGTATTCGGCAACCTGGAAGACTACAGTGCAATTGACAAGACCATCAAGGACTTCAAGCCGGAAGGCGTGATCCACTTTGCGGCTTTCATCGAAGTCGGCGAATCAATGAAGCTCCCAGGCAAGTACTTCCGCAACAACGTAGCGAATGCGATGAACCTGGCCGAAGCTTGCGCCACCAATGGCGTCAGGAAAATTGTCTTTTCCAGCACGGCAGCCACCTATGGAATGCCCAAGAACATCCCAATTCGCGAAGACGAACCCACGATCCCCATCAATGCCTACGGCGAATCCAAGCTGATGTTCGAAAAAATCCTCGTCTGGTACGAGAAGATCCATGGTCTCCAATACACGGCACTCAGGTACTTCAATGCCGCCGGTGCAACTGAAAAGCACGGCGAAGACCATAATCCCGAAACGCACTTGATCCCGTTGGTCCTCCAAGCCGCAGAAGGAAAACGACCGCATATCAGCGTCTTCGGTACCGATTACGATACCCCGGACGGAACCTGCATCCGCGACTACATCCACGTCCTCGACCTCGCGCAAGCACACTTGCTCGCCCTTGAAAACCAAACATCAGGCGCTTACAACCTGGGTACTGGAAACGGACACTCTGTAAAATCGATCATCGACACCGTCAAATCAGTCACAGGCAAGAACTTCAAGGTCGAATACGCCGATCGCAGACCAGGCGACCCGGCAAGGCTCATCGCGGATTCGACGGCAGCAAAAACCATCCTCGGCTGGAAACCCAAGTACGACGACATCAATGCAATCGTCGAATCCGCCTGGAAATGGAGGCTCAAATTCCCCAACGGATACCAGAACTAAGCCCCGTGCCCACACTCCAAACGTCACCACATTGCCTGATTTGGTTCAAGCCAATCAGGCAATTTTGTTTTCTGCAAGGGGCTTTGTCATGTTTAACCGCTTAACCAACGACACACCTTGAGTACGAACACCCCGGGTGCCGTACCAAAACCAGTCGTGTTCCGCAACAGGGCAAATCTGGGCGACTGGTCTGGCTGGGGCTTTGTCATGTTTAGCCGCTTGACCAACGACACATCTTGAGTACGAGTACCCAGGGTGCCCGACACCACCCAAGGTGCCCGACACCACCCGGGGGTGCCGTCCGACTTGTCCGACTTGTCCGACTTGTCCGACCTGTCCGACCTGTCCGACCTGTCCGACCTGTCCGACCCGTCCGACCTGTCCGACCCGTCCGACCTGTCCGACCCGTCCGACCTGTCCGACCTGTCCGACCTGTCCGACCTGTCCGACTTGTCCGACTTGTCCGACCTGTCCGACCCGTCCGACCCGTCCGACCTGTCCGACCTGTCCGACCTGTCCGACCTGTCCGACCTGTCCGACCTGTCCGACCTGTCCGACCTGTCCGACCTGTCCGACCTGTCCGA
>JAGVUR010000209.1 GCA_019136135.1 Verrucomicrobiota bacterium | reverse complement strand
CGATTATCGCAACGTCCTCATTGGAACTGGGCATCGACGTCGGAGCCATTGACGAAGTGATCCTCGTCAACTCGCCCAATTCAGTCGCCAGCGCGGCACAACGGATCGGACGGGCAGGACACAAGATCGGCGCCGTCTCAAAGGCAACCCTCATAGCAACCACACCCCACCAGCTCATCCACTCAATACCAACGATTCATGCGATCAAAAGGCAAATCCTCGAACCTATTACACCACCGGTAAACTGCCTTGACGTACTCGCGCAAATCATCCTCGCACTCGCTGTCAATGCCACATGGGACATCGATAAACTTTTCAATTTCATCACCTCGATCTGGTCCTACAAAGACCTCGATGAAACACAGTTCAGAAATACAATGGACCTCCTGGCGGGAAAACACCAAAACCTCAACCTCTATTCCCTAAAAGCCAGGCTCGACTACAATCCACAGGAAAATACCATCACCACAAGAAAAAGCGACGTGTTCACCATCAGACGCTCGTCCGGAACAATCCCCGACCGCGGACTCTACAAGCTCAGGCTATCCTCAGACAGCTCGCTCGTCGGAGAACTGGACGAGGAATTTGTCTGGGAAGCCAAAGTCGGAGACCATTTCACGCTCGGGACACAAGCCTGGACCATCGACCAAATCACCCGCGACGACGTCTTCGTCTCCCCATCCGAAAGCCTCGCCTCGGTACCATTCTGGAAAGCGGAGAAGTGCGACAAGCACTATGTCCTCGCAAAACTGAGCGGGGAACTCCTCTACAAATGGAATGCGGCGCTCGAGACCAAGCATCAGCATGAACTGATCAAAACCCTGATGCAGGAGCAACGGCTCGCAATCCAAGACGCATACGAACTCGATCTCTATCTCAGAAAGCAAAAGCAAGCGACGGGTATCATTCCAAACAGGTACAATATCGTCCTCGAAACCATCAACTCGCCAGACACTTCAGACTGCGAGATGCACCTGACAGCCGTCGTCCACGCCTTCCTGGGAGGGCGAGTCAACAAGCCGCTCGCCATAGCCCTAAGGCAAATCGCAAGAACGCAATTCGAACTCGAACCCGATATGATCGTCAACGACGACGGAATCTGGTTCACAACTGAAAAGCCCTTCCCTATCGGCGAAATTTTCTCCAGGCTCACCCCCGGGAACATCAAGTCCCTGGTCGTCGAAGGTCTTCAGGACACGCCTCTTTTCGCCGCCCATTTCCGTGAAGCTGCTGGTCGCGCCCTGCTGATTCCCAAGCCGCTCCCAGGCAAGCGCGCACCACTATGGGTCGCCAGGAAAAAAGCGCAAATCCTCTGGGAGGCAACAGGGCAGCTCAAGGAATTCCCCATCAGGCTCGAAGCCTGGAGAACGTGCCTGCATGACGACTTCGACCTGCCAAACCTGATCGAAGTGATCAGGGAAATCAATGAAGGCATCATACAAATCAATCAGGTCACGACCAAAATCCCCAGCCCATTCGCAAATCAAGCACGTTGGAGCCTGACGAATGACAAAATGTATCAACAGGACTCCGTAAGGGCGCACGGCGAACCAGATAAAAACTGGCTTGAACAACTGATCGCAGCGCAACAGGAACAACCTTTCATCGAACACGATATCTGCAAGGATTTCCAGCAAAAAAGACAACGCATAGAACCTGCATACCTGCCGGATTCATCTGACGATTTCATCAACCTCGTACATGACAGGTGGTACATTACACAAAAAACATGGGATGAATTCATAGAGGCGTTCAGACAGGAATTCCCCGAACTGGCTGACGATATCATCCAAAACGCAAACGAAAAACTCGTCACGCTTAACCCAAAACAAAACCTCGCCATCAAGGCAACAAAACAAAATGCCGAAGATATCCTGAACTTCCAGCTCGACAACCAAGCACTCGTCGAAAACAGAATCCTGCAACAATTGGAACTCCTCCCCCCAATCGACGAAGACGAATTCATCAGCTCATTTCCATTCCCGGACGACTGCCTTAAAACAGCCCTGGATAAACTCGTGGAAGAGAAACTGCTCGTACGGGGATTCTTCGTAATCAATGTCATGACGCCGCAAATTTGCCTTGTCGACAACATCGGCGTCCTGTCCAGAATGCAGCGAAACAAGCGCCGGCTCAATCAGTTCAAGCCCATCGACCCGCTTTCATTCCAGGCATGGGTCGCCAAATCCCAGGGCATCGGCAACCAGGACACATCCCAAAATGCGCTCAAGGCGATCCTTCTCGCCACAACCGGCATGCGCATCAAGCTCAACACCCTGGAAACCAAGTTCTTCCCAGCCAGGTTCCCACTCTACAACAAGAGCACCCTGGATTCGCTCAACGCCATCAACGTCATCGCCATCGGACACAAGGACAAATCGATCTCCTTCGCTCAACACGACGACCTCAAGCTCTTGGAAAAACCACCAAGGACAAGCAGTCATGCCAACTGGCCGGACACCCCCTTCACATCGCTGGAACTAAAAAGCAAGCTCCAATCAAAAAACATCCGGACAACGGGATTCGACCTCCTACACAAGCTCAATGACGCCTTTGCACAATCACTCCTAACCCCAAATTCTTTCGCGCCAATCAGGATGGCACTTGAAAATAATCCAGCCCATAACCATTCCCCAAGCGACAGCCCGCTCAACTTCTTCAAGCCAACGCACAGAAAATTCCAACACGCCAAACATGCGACCCCATACGACAGTTCACAGAACACGACTTGGCGAAAAATCCCCTGGCCACCACAAGACAACGATCCGGTAAACAGATTGGAACACGCCAAGGAAAGAGTCAGAATCCTAGTTGACAGATATGGAATCATCTTCCAGAAGCTCCTGGAACGAGAATCCCAAGAATTCACCTGGAAGCAAATCCTGCCCGCCATCAGGATAATGGAACTGGCGGGAGAACTCGTCGCAGGACACTTCGTCAACTCAATCAAATCGCTCCAATTCGCACCACTCGATACCCTTGACGCCATCCTCCATCAACCCCACTCAAACCAAATCATCTGGTTCGCAACAAACGACCCCGCTTCATTGGGAGGTATCTTCGACGAACTCAAGCCGCCTAACTTCCCAACAAGACGAGAAGGCAACATAGTCGTGATGAAAGGCAATGAAATCGTCCTGACGGCAACAGCATCCGGACAACACATCACAACGAAATCCAACCAACCGGTCGACCCACTGTGGCTCGAACCCTGGTTCCAAGCGCTCAATAGGGATGCCTCCCCAAGGCAATCAGTGCAAATCAAGACCGTCAACAAGAAAAATGCACGCACGCAAATCCCGGAAGACATCCTCAAAACACGATTCCACCCCGTCGCCGGAACAACACAATGGTTCCTGTACAAAAAGTACTTTACTTGAAATTTACATTTCCCGTGGTAAATTATACAAGTTTTTTTTAAAGGACCGGTCTAAAGAAATAACTTTCGTCAAGAACTCAGCAAGTTTAATATTCAACCCCAAACAAAAGATTTTCGGAGACAACAACATGTCAAAAAATGGTGAACTCGTAGTCAAAATCATTGTCGAACAACTCCAGTGCACGGAAGAGCAAGTCAAGCCAGAAGCCAAATTCATCGAAGACTTGGGAGCAGACTCCCTCGACATCGTCGAACTCGTGATGGCACTCGAAAACGCTTTCAATACACAAATCCCAGATGACGATGCTGAAGCACTCACAACAGTCGGCGATGCCATTAAATATGTTGAAGACAAACTCGGTACAGGCGACGAATAATAAGTAATAGGCCAAATCAAGGCAATTATTTTACCAAGCCGCCTTTCCGTTTTGGAACGGCGGTTTTTTCTTTCCTGGAATGCACCTCTTATAGCGTCTCTTCCTTAACGTTCAAATGACCTGAAATAGACGGCCAAAACCCGCCTCTGCAATCCTTGCGCCCTTAAATCGCCGCGTCAAAATTTCAACTTTGACTTGACGTTGTTTTTGCAAGAGGAGAAAAGACCCGTCCTCCTTTCCAACTCAAATCAGGTCAATTATTGGAAACTTCGGAAAAAGACATTATTGTATGAGATTGTCCTAAATTGTCACATTTTCCTAGGGGCTAGGATTACCAGCCATTTTAACCTCAACTTATTACCCTAAAACTAAACCTAAACTAACTATGTCAACAAAAACAAAACGTATTGTCGTTACTGGTCTCGGTGCTGTTACTTCTATTGGAAATAGCGTTGCCGACAGTTGGAAGGCGCTCCTGGAAGGGAAATCAGGCATCGCCAGAATCACTAAGTTTGATCCTACGGATTACCGTTGCCAAATAGCCGGCGAAATCAAGGACTTGGATGTCGCCGCATACGTCGGTCCAAAGGAAGTCAAGCGCCTTGATCCATTTTGCCACTTCGCCGTAGTAGCTGGCGATGAAGCGCTGAAGCAAGCAGGATTGATTGGCGACAATGCTTTTGCCTTCAATCCTACCCGCGCCGGCGTCATTGTCTCTTCGGGCATTGGCGGCATTGGTACCGTCATGGAGCAGGCCGCTATTCTCAATGCGCAGGGACCTTCAAGGGTTTCCTCGTTGACCGTGCCCATGATGATTTCCGACATGGCGTCGGGCTACCTGGCCATCCGCAACAACATGCAGGGGCCGAACTTTGGCCTCGTCTCCGCATGCGCATCGGGACTCCATTCCATCGGCGAGGCATACTGGGTCATCGTCCGAGGCGATGCTGACATCATGCTCGCCGGCGGCGCCGAGGCGGGAGTCGTCGGACTCGGACAAGCTGGATTCAGCTCCATGAAGGCGCTTTCAACGCGCAATGACGAGCCAACTAGAGCCTGCCGCCCATTTGACAAGGACCGCAATGGATTCGTGCCGGCCGAAGGCGCCGGAGTCCTGGTCCTGGAAAGCGAGGAACACGCCAGAAACAGAGGCGCCAACATCCTCGCGGAAATCGTCGGATATGGATTGAGCGCCGACGCGTTCCACATCACCGCCCCCAGGGAAGATGGCGACGGCGCCAAGCGCGCCATGGAAATGGCTTTCAATCACGCACAACTCCCCGTTGAAATGCTCAACTACGTCAATGCGCACGGCACATCTACCCATCTGAATGACAAGATGGAAACTGCCGCGATCAAGGCTGTCCTGGGCGAACATGCCTACAAGACGGCAATCAGCAGCACCAAGTCGATGACGGGCCACATGCTTGGGGCAGCTGGCGGATTCGAATCCGTCGTCTGCGTCAAGGCAATCGAGGAAGGCATCATCCCGCCAACCATCAACTACGAAACTCCCGACCCCGAATGCGACCTGGACTATACGCCTAACAAACCCAGGGAAATGCAGGTCAACCTCGCACTCAACAATAGCCTCGGGTTCGGCGGACACAACGCTTCAGTTCTATTCGCCAAATACCGCTGACGCAGCTTGACGAGTACAAGACTACTTGAGCATATCTATGGGTACCGAAAACGAAGCCTGCCCCATTGGGGATAAACCCAAAGCCCAGAACAAGTTTGCCAAATCGGCATCTTCGAAAGGAGTTTCCCTATTCTCCTATTTCGCCATTGTCTGGACGGCTTCTTTTCTGTGCCTCTTGCTGCACATCTATCTGATCAATTCACAACGTTATCTCCCACAGGAGCTATACGACAAGGCGACACCTGAAACCCTAACCGGAGTTGTCGCCTCAAAACCAATTTATACTAGATTCAGCTTCTTGGCTCCGGTCGACTTCGACAAGGCGCCCGTCACTCCGCTCTTCAATGACCAGGAGCAAACGCAGGAGCAAGAAGCTGGATCCAATCCCAACTTGGATCCGACGGTCGAAGCCGCCAATGAACAACCTCCGAATTTCGTCGAAAAACCTCAAGATGCCCCCGTAAAATTCATCAGGGACATCATCAGGTGCGACACCAAGCTCATCAGCCAGGGCGAAGTGTATACGAGGCTCACCGCGCAACAAGCCTTCGAATACAAGCACGAGTACGATCGACGAAACTCAGAAGTCTTCACGACAACGCTTCCAAAAACCGCGATCCTCCTAGGGATCATCATCATTTGCTTTGCCGCCTGCCTTAGCTGCCTCAGGGGAAACTTCTTCGAAAGAACCAGCAGGGCGAACATGACGATTACCATCGTCATCCTTAACTTCCTGATGCTCACCTTGTCGCACCACATCTTCATGAAGTACCTTCCTGGGTCTTCATTGCACTTCTTCACCATGCTTCCCCTGGCGCTCTTCCCCATCCTCAGCGCCTATCTCCAGGGCATACGCTTCGGCGCCTGCATTGCGATGCTGCTTTCAGTAATCACGCCAATCATGCTCAACGACGAGCATTCCTTCTCGCTTTTCATCTACTCCCTAGTCATCTCGATCATCGGCATCTTCTCGTTCCACAGTGTCACCAAGCGCAACGGCTTCCTGAAGGGCGGGCTAGTGATCGCCGCAGTACTTACCCTGCTCAATGCATTCTTCATTTGGCATCTCCAGATTGACGTCCCGATGCAGGAGTGGGTCGCCTTCTTCAAAGATGCCAGCACCCCGCCTTGGTTCACCCTCCAGCTGATCATCGCAGCGTTGGTCAATGGCTTCATTATTTTGGTCGCCATGTTCGTCCTGCCCACGATCTTCGAGAGATGGTTTGACGTAATCACACCCGTCGCGCTCCGCGAACTCGCCGCTGAGGACCACCCATTGCTGGAGCAACTCTATGTCAATGCCCCCGGAACGTACGAGCACGCAAAGGCGGTCGCGGCAATGGCCGCAAACGCAGCCCAGGCAATCGGAGCCAACAAGCTCCTCGCCAAAGTCTGCGGACTCTTCCACGACATCGGAAAACTCAAGGAACCAGCCTGCTTCATCGAAAACATTGGGGCAGGGCAACCCAACCTGCACGATGAACTGACGCCACAGGAAAGCGCCGCAAAGATCAAGGAGCACGTCATCTACGGGAAGCAGCTCGCTAAAAAGTACGGACTACAAAGACCGATCATGGAGGCTATCGCCTGCCATCATGGCAATGACCTGATCGCATTCTTCTACAACAAGGCACTCAAGGAGGCGGAACTCAATAACTTGCCACCGCCGAACATCGAAGATTTCCAGTACAAGCAGGAGCAACCGCAACGAAAGGAAGCCGTAATCGTCGAAATCGCAGATATCTGCGAAGCGGCATCAAGGTCAGAATTCAAAAACTGGGATTCCATCAACTTCGAAACCACCAGGCCTTTCGTTGACAAGCTCATCATGGCAAAAATGCAACGAAGGCAATTCGACCATGCCGACATAACGCTCGCCGAACTATCTAAAATCGCAGACTCGATCGCAAACGAACTCTGCATCGTCTACCACACCAGAGCGAAGTATTCGGACAGAAGACAACCTGATCCGCAAACCTCAATTACGACAAGCTACATCCCGCAGCAGAACGGCAACAACCTAAGACCTGCTCCGTAAAACATGATACCATGATTCCTTCTGTCATCAAATGCAGGGGAGGACTCAAACTCCATAGAAGAACGACCTTCGTAAAGGCCGTCAACTATGCCGCTGAAATCACGGGACTTCAAAAAGACCCAGGCATCCTGCAAATCATCCTGTTGGATCAAGGCAACATGGCAGAACTTAACCAAGCGCACCTGAACCATGCCGGGCCGACAGATGTGCTTACATTCGACCTCAGAAACGAAAACAGCGCCTTCGGAGACATCCAGGACCAGGACGAGTTCGTCGCAGCCGAAATCTACGTCTGTCCCGAAGTCGCAGCGCAATATGCCGAGGAACACGGTCTGGACCCGTCAACGGAACTCCTCCTTTACGTGGTCCACGGCATGCTCCACCTCATGGGATTTGACGACCATTCCGAGCAAGATACCGCTAAAATGAGACAGGCGGAAGCCAGAACAATGGAAAAAATCAAGGCACGATTCAAAACTACTGGCTTCATCAAACCCTGATTTGTATAGAACCATAGCCAAAGACAAAAAATGAAACCTCCTTTATGTCCCCTGCTCGTCTCCACCATCGCCACCTGCGCAGGACTCGCACTTTACCTAGGATACCTGGAATCGGGGAGATTCACAGGCGGAAAACTGATCAAGCTCGAAGAGCTTAACCAACAACTCGCGGACAAGCTCAACGAATGGCACCCGCTCCCCGAACGCTGGAAAATCGCAGGACGCATCTCAATCTTCATCGCATTCCTGACAGCAGCCATCGCCTTCATATTCTGTGTCGACCATATCCAAGAAACGGCGGCAAAGCTTAAAGTATCGCTGATTGCCGCCATTTGTGTCGCATTCGCATTTTATGCCATCGAGTTGGCAACCACGCAAATCACCCTTGTCGGCAATGCCAGGATCCTGTGCATCTTCATACCCGTCTTCAGAACCCTCTCATGGATACTCTACCCAATAGCAATGCTCTTCGAAAAACTCAAAAAACGCGCGCGCGAAAGAGACGAACAAGGCGAGATCAAAACCGTCTCAACGGCAGAAGACGAAATCCTGTCGCTGATCAATAGAATCGATGACGAATACCCAGACAATCCGGACAATGAAGAACTCCAGGCGGATGAACGCAGAATGATCGCAGGAGCACTGAAACTCGACGATAAGACAGTACACGAAATCATGACCCCAAGAGTCGATATCGACGCCGTCCAAAAAAACTCAACCGTAGACGAACTGATTCAGGTCATCATCCAATCGGGACGCAGCAGAATCCCAATCTACGACGAAAATATCGATCAAATCATCGGCGTCATATTCGCGAAGGACCTCCTCGACAAAAGCAAGGTCAACAGCGACACGCCTATCGAAGAACTGATCAGGCCGCCGATCTTTACACCGGAATCAAAAAACATCGGCGACCTGCTGGAAGACTTCCAAAAGTCAAAAACCCACTTCGCAATCGTCATTGACGAGTACGGGGGAACATCGGGAATCATAACATTCGAAGACATCCTCGAGGAAATCGTCGGAGAAATCCTAGATGAATACGACCTGAACGAAGTCATCGAAGACGAACTGACGGCAGATGACCAAGGATGGTACACCCTAGATGCGCGTACCCTGATCTCAGACGCAAACAAGGAACTGGAACTCAAGCTCCCAGATGATGAAGACTTCGATACCATCGGGGGATATCTCGCGGCACATTCAGGAAAAATCCCGCAGGTCGGAGAAGTATTGACGACTGACAACATCAGGGCAGAAATCATCGAAGCTACGCCAAGATGCGTCAAGAAAGTCAAAATAAAAAAAATTGAAGAAGTCAATGTCGAAAAGACGGAATAAATCCTTCGCACCTTCTCCCCAACGACAAAAGCCCCACAATTTCCGCGTTAAACAACGGCTGGGTTCAGGTACGAGCACCCCGGGTGCCAGTCACATGAATTATGAATGATGAATGATGAATGACTTGTCCGACCCGTCCGACCCGTCCGACCCGTCCGACCCGTCCGACCCCGTCCGACCCCGTCCGACCTCGCAGCTTCTTTCACTTCCTCGCGCGCGCTACATTCAGGGGCGGAGGCCCCCTTACGGTTGGGTGGGCTTAAGCCTTATTTGCATCACTAAAATTTTCGCGTTTTTTTGGAAAATTTCAAGCAAGAATCATGCACAATCATTGACAAACATCGTCAATCTTCCAAACTCACAACCCATTAGGTAATCCGGATGATTCTTGATGATTTCAGTCGCTTAGAAGACCAATTTCCCATACCTATTTGAGTACGAAATAAAAGTAATCAAATTTCGACTTGGAACTCCTTGGTCTCCACCTGCCCCAACAAGGGAGTACTTCGCGACAAAAGATCCGTTTCCTCCGCAAAATTAGCGGACTGGATCAGGTACGAGCACCCCGGGTGCCCGTACCCAAACCCGTCTTGTTCTGCAACGGGGCAAATTCGTCCGACCCGTCAAACGCAACAACCGTCAAGCCGAATTACCCTTCGCGCTTGAACTGAACCGCCTTCTCGTAGGAACGAATCCGATCCATGAAGCCAAAGCCAATGGGAACGCCCTGGGTCTCGCAATAATAGTCCCAAACTGCGCACCACGGCAAGGCCTTCGCCTCCTCCTGCAACGCAAGACGACTCGTAAAGTCAAACGCATCCTCGTAGCCGTCAATGCGCTTCTTGGGTTCAAGCAAACCAATCAACAATGCCTTCTGCATGTTCCTCGCACCGATGACCCATGCCGCAACACGGTTGATGCTGGCGTCAAAATAATCCAAGCCAATGTGGACACGATCCAAATAATCGTAGGCGACAACCTCACGGGCAATCGACAGCAATTCGTCGTTGACAACCAAGACATGGTCGCTGTCCCAACGAACTCCGCGGCTTACATGCAACAACAGGCGACCTTGCTGACAGCAAATCGCCGATATCTTGTCGGCAACCGATTCCGTCGGATGGAAGTGCCCTGAATCCAGGCAGACCAGGATATTGCGTTTCGCCGCATAGGTCAGATAGAAGTCATTCGAGCCAACCGTACAGCTTTCCGTGCCGATCCCGAACAACTTCGCTTCGACGGCATCAAGCTCAACAGCATCGTCAAGCGGCTCCGACATGCATTCATCCAACGACTCCAGCAAACGCTTCCGTGCGGCATAGCGGTCTGACGGCGTGTCCTTGTACCCGTCAGGCGCCCAGAAATTCACTACTGACGGCGTCCCCAATGCGCGTCCGAACTCGGCTGCCACGCGTCGAATTGCCTTGCCGTGGTCAATCCAGAACTTGCGGATCCCAGGATCCGGATGGGACAGCGACAACCCGTGATCCAACTTGGGATGCGAATAGAAAGCAGGGGCGATGTCAAGGCCAAGTCCATTCGCCTTCGTCCAATCAAGCCAACTGGCATAGTGCTCAAGGGTAAATCCATCACGGTCAACGCCAGGTATCATCTTGTCAACCTGATGAGATTGCAAATTCACGCGATGGCGACCGGGAATCAGCTCCAGGGCGACGCTCAGGTCCGAACGTACTTCATCCGCAGTCCGGGCACGCCCAGGATAGTTTCCTGTCACCTGGCAACCGCCAGTCAACGCATGGTTCGTCTCCTCGAAGCCAACGACGTCGTCACCCTGCCAAGCATTGATCGAAATGGCAATCTCATCCAATGCCTTCAAGGCAGACGATGCATCAACACCATGTTCGGCATACTGCTCGCATGCCAACGAATACATCCGCTCAATCCTGCTGCTCATCATTTGCTCCTTGTGATTTACTGTCACAACCCGTATTCCGTGCGCAAGATCAACTCATCCTGCATCTCACGACTGATTCGAACAAAATAATCGGTATAACCACCAATCCGTACAATCAAATCACGGTACGAATCGGGATCCTCGCGGGCACGTTTCATCGTCTCTGCATCAACGCAATTTATCTGGGTCTCAAAGCCTCCGCGACGCAAGTACACAACAATCAAATCACGCAACTTCGACGCAGCTCCCTCACTCCGCAAGACAGCTGGCGTGAACTTCATGTTGAACGCAGCGCCGCCAATCAACGCATCGTGACGCCATGACGTCGTTGACAAGATAGCACTCGTCGGACCAAAACGCTCGCGACCTTGCGCAGGACCGCAACCATCCGCAAATGGCGTCCCGCGACGACGGCCGTCAGGAGTCGCACCAGTCTCGCGACCAAATCTCTCGTGCATAATCCAGCAAAATGCACCCGGAACAAAGCGAGTCCCATCGGGTTCAACAACCTGCTTCGCACATTCCGCTTCGGCAAACCCGATGAATTCAGACAGCAACCCGTCAGGACCAGCCTCGCAATTCCCGTACTTCGGCAAGCGATTGATCCGCGCCAACCAAGACGAGTCGGCGAAATCCGACTCCAAAAGCGAGCGCATGCTTCTAAAATCAAGGGATTTCTCCTCAAAGATCAATTGACGAATCGCCTCCAGGCAATCAGCCAAATTCGCCATTCCAACAAATGAGCACTCAACCCAGTTGTACTTCGCACCGCCATCGTCAACATCGCGACCGCGTTCAACGCAAGGCAAGGTGAACACGCTCTGAAGCGGCCGGCGGCCCCACTGGCGACGCTCCTGGCGCAAACGATTCTGCTCCCCAACAGCAGCACGAATCCGACCGCTCAGACGCTCCTTGTAGCAGTCGATGAACTCCGAAAAAGTCCCAACAGGCGAATCGGATTCGGATTGGCGCCAAATCTCGTCCAACAAATACTGACAGACATTGAAGTACGGTGACGCAACCCAGACACCACTGCGACCTACGGGAGTGATCTCGACGCAGGTCGAATTGATGTAGTTGCAGGATTCCTCGCTTGGCACCCCCAAAGCCTGCAAGCCGCGCTGAATCGTTTCGTCACCAAAAAAGCCAACATTCGGAATTCCCTCGCATACCAACTCAACGGCCAAATCCATCAAGTCGCTTTCAACATCCTCGTGCCAGCACAACCCAACCGTCGGATACACAAGACGTGTGCGACGCAAGGCCTCGAAACTCAAATAAGACAAATCATTGCACCAATCGGCGCCACTGGCATCGCGACCGCCAGCCATCACGGACATCGCCAAGCCGTCCGGGACAAACTCGTTGATCAAGATATACAGGCACTCGATCAACGCCAAGGCATCGTCAGCAGTCAAACGACCACTGAATATGTCACGCTCATAGTACGAAATCAACGTCCTGTCCAAACGACCGCTGACGACCAAACCGCTCTCGTCACCGTACATCACCCCCAAATCCATAAACCACAAAAGCTGAATCCCATCACGAAAATCACGTACCGGATGGCGAGCTATCCAACGACAACTCGATAGCATCGACTCCAACTCAACGCGACGGGAAGCGTCGGAACACTCTGCCAACGAACGCTGAACGCAATCTCCTGCATGCTCGATCATCTCCTGAAATCCATGCAAAGCCAATTGTGCAGACCGGTAAAAATCACGCCTTTCATCGTCGGCCTCCGATGACTCCAACCCCGCCAGTTTCGCCAGCAAACCATCAACTCCCAACTGGAACAACTCGTCCCTGTACAGCTCGCAATGCCCAGTTTGACCGCCAGCACGACGATAGTGCTCGGCGCAATACGCCTTTGCAGACTCCATCTCGGACTTCTCAGATTCACTCATGGGCGCCAAACGACCGACAAGCAACTCGTCATCATCAAGAACAAACTCGAGACTGCGCAAACGCTCCCTGCAAACATAACCCTTGCGAACTTGCCAGGAGGACTCCGACGACGATGCGCGCAAGCCACGGGCAATCGCTACAAACCCGCCATGCCAACCGGAATTCCTGCCATGTCGCCTATGCAACTGGCAACGCTCACGCAAAGCCTGGATTCGACTCGCATTCAATTCCTCATCGATGATCAAATCGGTTTCCATCAGTTGATCTGACATATCTATCTTATCTCCGTGTCTGTTTGGTTGCGTCAACCATGTTGCCGAAACGCTTGCAGCGCTCAAACGCATCCTTTAAAAATCCAGCTTCACGCCTGTCAGCTTGGCAGCTCGGCGGAGTTCATCGACTGATGACTGCGGAAGCGGCACGCCGAATTTCAACGCTTCGGCTTCATGCTCAAATTCGATTTCCCCTGGGTAGCGGACGCGATCGACGCCCGGCGCAGGAGGCGTGGCGACCAGACGGTCGATCAAAAGGTCGGTGCGCTTTTTAAATTCATCCAGCCCCCCGAAAAACTCAGGGTTGATGACGATGAAGCAGTGCCCTGTGTTGGCATCGCGCCCCGGAACCTTGTTCCACGAGTGAACGTCTTTGGTGATGCCCGCGCCCGCGAGTACCGCGCTCAGCAATTCGACCATCACGGCGAAACCGTAGCCCTTGTGCGCCGAGAACGGCAGCGAGATCGCACCGCGGTAAATCTCCGTGGGATCGTCGGTGGGATTGCCGTTGGCGTCAATGATCCAGTCCTTCGGAATCTTTTTGCCCTCGGCGGCGGCAATAATCATTTTACCGGTCGCCACCACGCTCATGCAGATGTCGAACAGAATCGCCCGGTATTTGCTGCCTGGAGCCGCATAGCTGAACGGGTTGTTGCCAATCGTCGCCTTCGCGCCGCCCGTCGGAGCGACTAATGGACAGGTGTTGCTCATCGAGATCCCGAACAACCCCTGGTCGGCGCAACGCATCGCATAGATGCCTGCCGCGCCGTAGTGGTCGCTATGGTTCATGGTCACAACCGCCACCCCGTGCTGTTTGGCCCGCTCCATCGCAAGGTCGGTCGCCTTGATTGCCGCCGGGATGCCGAGGCCTCCTGCGGCACTGGTGCGGATGGCGCAGGGCGATTCGTCGAGGATCTGGAGTTCGGCGGCGGGCTTGATGCCTCCGGCTTGGATGCAGTCGATGTAGTGCGCGGAACGGATCACTCCGTGCGAGTAAACGCCGCGCATATCGGTCAATACCAGTGTATCGGCAATCATCTCCGCATCCGCCGCAGGAACGCCAATGGCAGTGAATATCTCTTTGCAGCTCTTGTTCAGCAACTCAACAGGGAATTTCACACCATTGGAAGCTTGAGAACTCATGGTAATATTCCTTACGATTTGGAGCAATTCTGCGATGAATTTGTATTAACCAACACAAAGCTTTCTTTATTGGACTGCCAAGAACGCCTTGTACGCAGCATCCCAGGCCGCCTCGTCGCTCGGCAGATACATCTCCGATTCCGTGCTGTTCTTGATCAGTTCGCGCCCTTCCTGCAGCGATCCGATATCTCCAAGCGCCAATGCCTGGCCGATGACATTGCCCAGCGCGGTTGCCTCGATCGGTCCCGTTTGAACGGGGCGTCCGATCGCATTCGCGGTAAATTGGTTCAGGACGATGTTCTTGCAACCACCGCCAACGAGATGCAGCTTGCTGATCTTCTCGCCAGTCAATGACTCGATCTCTTCAAGAGTCTGGCGATAACGCATCGCCAAGGACTCAAGCGCCGTGCGCAATATCTGCCCCGGGGTCTCAGGAACAGGTTGACCGGTCCGGCGACAATACTCCGAAATCCTGCCGGGCATGTCTCCCGGCGGCGTGAACATATTGTCGTTGGGATTGATGAACGAGCGGAACGGCTCCGCCTCATCGGCAAATGCATCAAGTTCGTCAAATGTGTACTTCTTGCCCTGCCGCTTCCATTCCGTCCTGCATTCCTGAATCAGCCACAACCCCATGATGTTCTTCAAAAAGCGAATCGTCCCGCCAACACCACCTTCGTTCGTGTAATTCGCCGCCAAGGCCGCCTCCGTAATCAAAGGCTTCGGCAACTCAATCCCAAGCAAGCTCCAAGTCCCGCTGCTCAAGTACGCCCATGGACCGGAATCCGTCGCAGGAACTGCCGCTACAGCAGACGCCGTATCGTGGCTCCCAACCAATACAACCGGAATCGGACCGCACTTCAATTCCTCTTGCAGCTGTGCCGACAAAACGCCCACGACGCTGCAGGACGGCTTGATCGCAGGGAACAAATCACGCTTCAAGCCCAATGCGTCAATGATCTCCCATGCCCAATCGCCAGTTGACGGATTGAATAGCTGCGATGTCGTCGCAATGCTGTACTCCGCCGAGACATCGCCGCAAAACAAGTACGTCAACGCATTCGGGATGAACAACATCTTGTCTGCAATCCGTAAGACGGGATCGTCATCGCGAACAGAAGCCGCCAACTGGAAAATCGTGTTGAGATTCATGAACTGAATCCCGGTCAGCTTGTAGATCGATTCCTTCGAGATCCTCGAAAACGTCCAATCCAATACGTCATCGACACGAGGGTCGCGGTAGCAATGCGGGATGCCGGCCAAGCCGCCCTTCTCGTCCAAAAACAAATAATCGACGCCCCAGGTGTCAACCGCAATCGAAGACAACTTGGCGCCAGATTCCAACGCCTTCCTCAAGCCAGTCTTCAACTCCTGGAACAAACCAAGAAAATTCCAGTACAATCCACCATGGATTGCTACGCTTCCGTTCTCAAAACGATGCATCTCCTCCAATGTCACGCGACCGCCATCGATCGTTCCCAACATCGCACGACCACTCGAGGCACCCAGGTCAAACGCTAAATACTGCTTCATTGTTCGCTCCTTGTTTGCTATATCTCTATGATACGACTGCTCGTCTCTTTGCCAGTATCAAGCACGATCGCACTACCATGCATCGTCAACGAACCGCTGCACAACTGCTCAAAAACACCCTGTTTCCCATAGCGGTAAGCCTTGTGAAGATGACCACACAAATATATATCTATCTTCCCGCTTTCGCACCACTCGCGAAACTGATTTTCACAGGATATCCGACGGGGCCAACCCAAACCACGCCCGCGAGGAGAATACACAGGAAAATGACATACGAATATCCGACGCTCCCCCTCGCGCCGAGGACGTTCTATGATCGCCTTCAAACGCATGAGCTGAGCAGATGATAGCTTCCCGCCAGAATGAAACAGTCCCAAAGGCCTGCTCCCGTTGACCAAAATGAAATGATCGTCGCCAAACCAACGCTCATAAGGAAAACTCGACAACCCAAAACCATTCAGCCTACGGCAGAATTCATCCAAATCAGCAACGCTCAAATGCGTATAATAATCGTGATTCCCAGGAACAAACATGAAACGCTCGCCAAAGCGCTCATGTAACCAACCAAACGACGATGATACAACGGAAAACTCCTTGGGACTTCCGATGCTCCCCAAATCCCCAGTACACACAACAGCCTCAATTCCCAAGCTCTCAACGACATCCGGCAAACGATCCAAAGTCCCGAAATCCTGACTGCCGCGACGAGTCAACCGATAGTTCAACGCACCTATCAAACGCTTGTCAAACAACCAGTCAAAACCAACAGGCCAATGCCCAAGATGTATATCTGAAAAATGAAGTATCCGCATCTATAAACTAAAATTTATCCTTAATTTAACTGATTCACACGCTTCCCCATGGCAAAACAACAGCCCAAAAATGTCATGCCTAATCGCGCATTTGCAAGTTTTCACACTCCCTTGCCCACGATGAATTTCAAACTCAACCAGTTTCACAACCATTTTGTTCCACTGCCTTTCCATCACTGTATGAACTTACACCAATCATGGGCACAAGTCAAGTACGCATGAACCTAAGGAGCCGTTCAAAAAATAAGTTTGCTTTTCCCGGTTTCTTTTGACCGCCTTTCCCCCGTCCTGTCAGTCGCGTGTTGATTCCAAGAAACACCCTTTTTTGGTGTGTAGCAACCTTATTGATGGGCTGATCTTTTCCCTGTGAACCCTCTACTCTCAAAACTCTACTTCCCAAAAAAGATTTTATGTTGATTTTGTGTTGATTTTGTGGGTAAAACGATATAGTAATTCAGAATATCGATAACTTACGGAAAAGATAGAAGACCATGAGTACACTCTTCACCAAAAGACTGATCATCAGACCTTGGCAAATCAGCGATGCAAAGGATCTCTTCGAGTACGCTTCCTCAACAAACGTCGGACCAAGGGCAGGCTGGGCACCGCACCAAAGCATCGCAGATTCCATAAACCTCATCAAAAACCTGTTCATGAAAGAACTCTACCACTGGGCGCTCGTACTCCCAACGCACAACAACAAGGTCATCGGAGGGATCGGAGTCGTCAAAGACTCAAAAAGAACGTTCTCAGGGGCAAGGCAAATGGGCTACTCAATGGGACAACCCTTCTGGGGAAACGAATACATGACGGAAGCTGCAAGGGAAGTCATCAAATTCACATTCGAGCAAACGAACACGCAAATCCTTTGCATCTACCACTATAGCGACAACCAAAGATCAAGACGAGTCATCGAAAAATGCGGCTTCACCTACGAAGGATGCCTCAGAGGATGCAGCCAACCATACTACAATTCTCCCATTCACGATGATTGCTGCTACTCAATGACCAGAGACGAATACCATACAATCTACGGGTCAAAACAAAAATGAAACAGAGAGCCATAGCAGCAGCAATAGCGGCGTTCATACTCGCATTGGTGCTGATCTTCATCCCAAGCAAATTCACCGATAAAATCGCCGCGGGCACGAGATTCTTTACTCAGCCAGCTCAGGCATGGGCAGATTTCACAGGAAGAGTCGCAAAAGCTGTACTCGGCGATGAAACCGCCGCGCTCAAGCCAAACGATAAACTCGACCTCCAAAATGAACTCGCAATGTCACAAACTGCGCTAAATGCCGCATGGGCGCAGTACGCAACAGCAATACATGAAAACAAATTCCTCAAAAACAGGCTGAGGCTCGTCTATGACGACAACAGGTTCACGCTGACACTCTGCAAAATCATCAAGCGCGACCCAATCGCATCCTTCTATGACAGGTGCATCATCAACAGGGGATACAAGGATGGACTCAGAACCGGACAACTCGTGCTCGCAATACCGCCGGAGCCTGAAGACGGAGAAGAACGAAGCCAACCATCGCTGCTCGGCATCATCAGGGACGTCGCGCCAGATAACGCAACAGTCACACTGACGACCGCATCGGATTTCACGATGACATGCAACATCCCGGAACGAAACGTCACAGGGCTGCTTATTGGAAGAGCCAATAAATCCGACCAAAAGCCACAAATCATCATCCCCCCGGGAAGCCTGGTGCTCTCAGATCCAGCAGGAGCTGAATACGATGCCGTACAGGTCGGCGACAAGGTCTTTACATCGTCACTGGGAAACAACCCCGAAGGCATTGACAACATACTCGTCGGATACGTACAACAAATCACCACAGCAGATACCGGTGCTCCAATCCTGCACATCCAACAACCCGCACAAAACACGCAAGTCACCTACGTCCTCGTAGCATTGAAAGCCATAACCCAATGACAAAAATAAGCCATGCCGCGAGATATCGAAAACAAAAAACTCATTGAAATCGACATCCGTTTCAACCCGGAAGTCCTCGCGCAATTCTTCTTCTCGCGAAGCGGCTTGTGGAAATACCTGGTCGGTACGGCTCTCGCCATCCTCTGGATCCTCGCTGGCGCAACGCTTCAGCTCGCGCTCCCCAATGCATTCCCCACAGTCCCGCTCTTGACAGCACCACTGGTTACCGTGTTCTTCGCACAACGAAGGCAACCCATTGCGGCTTTTGCCGCCGCATTCGCCATGGGCATCGTCCTGGACGCCAACAGCTTCAACCCGATCGGAACTTCATCGCTGATCCTGGTCATCGTTGCAACCGTGGCAATCCTGCTCAATTTCAAGTTGACAAACCACTACATCCTTGGCACTGCAATACAAGCCGCGATAGCCACGGCAATCTACGCAATCCTCGCAGTCCTCCTGCAAAGACCTAATTCAAGCTGGAACGACAACGTCGCAATCCTTACTCGATTCCTCGTAGCAACACCGATCATCGCGCCAATCCTTGCATTGATCGCATTCCCATTGATGGACCTGGTCGAAAGACTTCTGCTCGGCAAAAAATCCATTGACCAAGACAATGAAGACGAATAGACCGAAACTCCTATACCATTGCAGGGCACTGAGAACTGGCGCAATCGTGCTGCTCGCCGCACTCGCGGCATATGTCGCCTGGATTCAACTCGCCGCCAGCGACGACTTGCTCGAACGAAGCAAGCAACAACAAACCATGGTCACGTTCGTTCCTGCTAAAAGAGGATCGATCATTGACAGAAATGCAGTCGTCCTTAACTCGGACCAGCCAGAATACGATATCGCGCTCAGAATCGAAAAAATCAGAGACCCGAGGGATACAAGAACCGCGACAATTAACAAGGTCTCGGCAAGAATCTCGGAACTCGGAGCACTGCTCGGACCCAATGCATACCAAAATAGACCGACAAAAGAGCAAATCCTAAAACACCTCAAGCAAAACGCACCGCTCCCTTTCACAATCTGGAAAAAACCGACAAAGGAAGAACTCACCAGACTCGCCGCAAACAAGCACAATTTCCCAGAGGTCGAACTCGTCCTCTCTTGGAACAGAACATACGAATTCCCAAACAGCGCAACACACATCAGGGGATTCGCATCTCACAAGGCGCCAATCGACCAAGACGAAACGATCAAACAACTCAATGCAAGGGAACTCGTCGGACAAACAGGTATCGAACTCGCTTGCAATGACCAGCTCAGAGGGTCGAATGGATTCCAAATCATTCATACAGATGTCTTTACATATAGATACGATACCGTAAAGACACAACAGGCAATCCCCGGAAACGATGTAGCGCTGACCATCGACATCAAACTACAGCAAACCGCTGAAGAACAACTGCTTGACAATGATCTTAGCGGCGCAATCGTCATCATGGACGCTCAAAACGGCGAAATCTTCGCACTTGCGTCATGCCCCGCATTCGCATTGCCGCCAACACAGGCTGACAACCAGCTCCCAGGCGCATTCGTCAATCGAGCCATCGCGGGATTCTATCCCCCAGGCTCGACAATCAAGCCGCTCTTCGCCATCGCAGCACTCCAGAAAAAAGTAATCACGCCAAGCGAACCCATTTACTGCCCAGGATACTATCAGTTGACCCCAACGAAAACAGTCGCCTGTTCTGCCAAGGACGGACACGGATACGTCACCCTCCCCACGGCAATCGCCCTCTCTTGCAACACGTACTTCTGCGAAGTCGGACGCCGACTCGGCAAATCGGGCGTCAACGAAATTGCGCCCTACATTGGATTCGGAAAATCACCCAACACAATCCTTTGGCGACACGAGAAAGCCGGCATTGCATTTACGCCCGACTGGGTTTCCAAGCATCGCAAGGATTCCGTTTGGCATCTAGGCGATGCCGTCAACGCCGCCATTGGCCAAGGAGAATGGATTGTCACGCCACTTCAGATGGCCGTCTACACCTGCGCAATCACCACAGGCAGAATTTTCACTCCAAGGCTCATCATCTCGAGAATGGATCAAATCCCCGAAACCTTCGAACTCCCCCCTGAAATCGCCACTCCGATCAAGATTGGAATGCTCGGATGCACGCAATACGGAACTGGAAAGGCTTTGCAGATCCCAGGCATTGACGTCTTGGCGAAAACAGGAACCGCCGATCACGCACCAAACCAAAAACCACATGCTTGGGCAATAGCGGCACTACCGGCAAACGACCCCAAAATCATCGGGGTTTGCATCGTCGAATCCGCAGGAGGAGGAGGCAGAATTGCAGCGCCACTCCTCAAGAACACGCTCCTGCACGCAATCGATAGAATGCTACCAACCACAATCCCGCAACACTGAAAACGCCCAACCCGTCCGACACGCCCGACCCACTTGGCTAGAAACGCCCCAGTTTCGCCGCTTTAGCGGCGACATCGCTTGAGTACGAGCACCCCGGGTGCCCGTACCTGAACCAAGGCAAAATTTCGCCTTGGATTTGTGTTGTTTTTTGCGGGGAAAAGTCGGATATTTCAGTATCGGCTTACGGTCACCTTGTCGAGAATTGCCTGGCATTTTCCGCAATTCACGCAATTTTGTCCACATGTTGCTCCGATTCCACTAGTTGCCCAATCTTCCGGGAACAGGGAATTTTCCAGGATCAGGTTTGGGAACAGGGGTGCGATGTTTGGATCCATCAATTCAAGCAAATTTCCCGAATAGGATTCCTTGGCATACGCCTCGAGGATTTTCTCGGGGCAAGTCACGTTTCTTGTAGCCAGCTTGAAGGTGCTGACATATGGACGGTAGAAGCGCACATCCTCCGGTCGAATCCAGGTCGCCTTGATAAAATCAACAAGGTTTCCCTTGGAATAATGTTTTTTGCAGAGGAAGACTTCGAAATCCAAGGCTTTTCCTTCCTGGCTTTGCCGGCGCCTGTCGTGTCCGTGCATATTGTCATGGAATTGCTGGTACGGGCATTCCCGGAGGCATCCGCTATTGACTTGCATGCAGACGACCTTGCCCTGGGAACATGCCCACTCGGCGCATGCCTGCAGGTAGTCGAAATCGCGATGATGCTCGCGACTCAAGTAAAAGGAATCAAAATCCTCCAGCAAGTACTGGAAACCTGTCGTGCCGTGGACACGAAGATTTACGGAGCCACGAAGTTCAATCTTGGGAAAAGTTCTGCGGATCATTGCGGCAATGAAGGGCGATGTCGTTGTCACCACGTCGGGGAAGAGGCCAAGGTTCCCCATTTCATCCAGCACCCCAAGCACCTGGTCGCGCAAGCTTGTGCTTACAGCGCGTTCGCCATAGCAGTTGCAGTTGAACAACGTGTCCAACTTCATCCCCTTGGCACGACACCAGCGCAAGGCTTCAAGCAACCGCGCCTTGTACTCGTCGTCAAGCACTGGATCGGGACGACAACTCAAGATGCCAGGCCAAGAGAAAAAAACCTCCGAAAGACGGTGGATGAAACGTTGGCAAGACCCAATAAAATCGCCGTTGCCAAAATAGCCGACCGCCAAGTCGCGTCGTTGGCCCAATTCGCTTGATTCCATTCCAAAAACTCCAAGAGATACTAGCGTCCAGACATTCGTATCTGGAAAACACGATGTGCGAAAGTCGCCTGCCGCATCGTCGGAACGACCTTCGCACAATGTCACATCATCCCCCCAAGGAGCGGCGGCTTACTTGCCATTCCTTGGGGAAACTTGTTCGTCAATCAGACGCTCTTACAGGCCGAGTTTTGCTCCGCGCTGGAGTTCGCCCAAAGTCCTGTTGGTTTCGGGGGTATAGCCCTTGAGCGGCATGATGCGTTCATGGATCGTATCCAGGATCCAGCTTGGCTGCGGGAAGTATTCCTTCTCGTGCTCGGCAGCTGGGCTGACCCAGTTGTGGGAGCCGATGATGGCGGGAGGCGCATCAAGGTAGTCGAAGCAGAACTGCGTCAAGTTTGCGGCGATATTGTGCATGACATTGCCGCGTTCGACGGCTTCGTTCACCAAAACGAGCTTGCCTGTCTTCTTGACGGATTCGATCAGCTTGTCATAGTTAAGAGGATTGATGGAGCGGAGGTCGATCACTTCTGCGTCCATCCCGTACTTGGCCAATTCCTTGGCGGCATCCAGCGCCACATAGAGCGCGGGACCAAAGGTCAGCAGGGTGATATCCTTTCCTGCCTTCTTCACATCGGGTTCCCCGATTGGGATTTCATAGTAGCCTTCAGGCACTCCACCCTTGTGGAATTCCTCGCCCTGCCCGTAGAGCTTCTGGCTTTCGAGGAAGACCACGGGGTCGGTTCCCACCAAAGCGGAGTTGAGCAATCCCTTGGCATCGTAGGGCGTGACCGGATAGACGATCTTCAGTCCAGGAATATGGTTCACAAGTGCGGACCAATCCTGCGAGTGCTGGGCACCGTACTTGAATCCAACGGAAATTCTCAGGACGACGGGCATCTTCAGGATGCCGCCGGACATGGCCTGCCACTTGGACAGTTGGTTGAACACTTCGTCGCCAGCGCGCCCCAGGAAGTCGCAGTACATCAGCTCGCAAACCACGCGGCCACCGCACAAGGCGTAGCCAACTGCCGCGCCGACGATTGCGGCTTCGCTGATCGGGGAATTGAACAGGCGATGGTACGGCAACAGTTCCGTCAAGCCGCGATAGCAGGCAAATGCGCCGCCCCAGTCACGGTTTTCCTCGCCGAACGCAACCATCGTAGGATCCTTCGAGTAGCGATGAACCATCGCTTCGAATACGGCGTCGTTGAAATTATAGACCTGCATCTTCGAGTATGCCTTGCCATTTTCGTCAAGACCGAAGCGCTTCTTGCCCTGGATACGCTTGTACTGCTCGTTCTCTTCAATGGGCTGAAGCAATTCGGGAGTACGATCGTCAAAGGACTCGATCTTTTGATTGGAGAACGTAACGCCTTCGATGAACTTGGAACCGGGTTCTTCATAGGGCGAGATTTCTGGATCGATAGCCATCTTGAACATATCGAACACCAGGTTTTCCACGCTTTCGCAAACCTGATCCAGTTCCGCTGCCTTCGCAATCTTCCCATCCACCAACTTGTTGTAGTAGGCGGGAATCGCGTCTGCGGCAATCCAGCGATCCAGCTCTTCCTTGGTTCTGTAGCTGGATGCATCGGACGGGCTGTGGCCGCCAAGACGATAGGTCACAACGTCCAGCAATACAGGACCGCGACCGTCAAGAAGGATTTTCTTCTTGCGTGCGACCGCATCGATGACCGCCAACGGATTGTAGCCATTGACGCGTTCCGCATGCATTTGGTCGGGGTTGACACCGGCGCCGATACGCGCCAAGAAGTCGTACCCCATGGTCTCGCCGCGCGTCTGTCCACCCATGCCGTACTGGTTGTTGAAGCAGTTCACCAACAGTGGCAGGCCGCCGCCAAGCTCGGCATCCCACAACGTGCGGTACTGATCCATGGCGGCAAACATCATGCCTTCCCAAACGGGACCGCAACCGAACGATGCGTCGCCAATGTTGCAGACGACGATGCCGGGCTTGCGGTTGACGCGCTTGAACAACGCAGCGCCAGGTGAAACCGAACCTGAACCGCCGACAATCGCGTTGTTCGGATAAATGCCAAATGGAGTGAAGAAGCAGTGCATCGAACCGCCCCAGCCCTTGTTGAAGCCAGTCACGCGAGCAAAGATTTCAGCGTATGCACCATAAATCAAGAAGTGCCTGGCCAAATCCTTGACGTCCTTGCAACCGCACTTTTCGACGACCTTCAGCGTCGCGCCGCCGAAGAAGCCTTCCATGATCTTCTGGAGCTTGGCGTCATCCAGCTTGCGGATTGCGCTCAAGCCCTTGGCGAGAATTTCGCTGTGGCTGCGGTGAGAACCAAAAGTATGGTCGTCCACATCCAAGCTATAGGCTTGACCAACGGCGGCAGCTTCCTGCCCCATCGACAAGTGCGCGGGACCGGCATGGTTGTACTTTACGCCCTTGTACTCGCCCTTGAGCTTCAGCTCGTTGATCACGGTCTCGAACGTGCGCAAAATCATCATGTCGTGATAAATCGTCACAAACTCGTCTTTCGTGAAGAGCTTTTTCTCTTCCGCAAGAGTCTTGTTGTATGCGCAAACGTCAATCGGAGTAAACTCGATCTTCCCTGCCTTGAACAGTTCTTCCGGATAAATTTCCAATGCCTTCGTCATCTTTCAATTTCCTTCTGAATGAAACCTGGTTATCTTCAACAAATCAACTTACGCATGCAAAATCGTTTCCCTCAACGCTTCCGAAGTAGTCGGATGCGGGAACACGATCTGGCGAACGTCATCGACGCATTGCTCGGTTTCGACCATTGCCGACGCGCTGGCGATGAACTCGCCGCAGCAACCGCCAATCATATGAACGCCCAAAATCTGACCGTACTTCTCGGAAACCAATACCTTCACAGTACCGGCCTTGCCATCATTTTCGACCATGAAGCGACCGGCAATCGCCATCGGCATGACGGCCTTGCGATAGGCAATCCCCTTCGCCTTCAGCTCTTCCTCGGTAGCGCCCACCTGGGCGACCTCGGGATGCGTGTAGATCACCGAAGGTATCGCGCTGTAGCGCATGCGATCGGGAATGCCAAACATATTGTGGACCGCCACGATGCCCTCGCGGGTCGCGGCGTGGGCCAGCAAGCAACGGCCTGTAACGTCGCCACATGCCCAAATGCCGGGGACGTTCGTCTTGCCAAACTCGTCGGCCTTGACACCGCGACGATCGAAATCGACTCCGGCTTCCTCAAGCCCGATTCCCTTTAGCACCGGCGAGCGACCGATGGCGCTGAGGATGTAGTCGCCGATGATCTGCTGCTGCTTGCCTTCGGGATCCGTAAACGTGAGAACGTTGCCGTCAATCTTCTCGACCTTGCAGGAGAGATTGAAGACAATGCCCAGCTTCTTCATCTCTGCCATCAGCTTCTTGGAAATCTCCTCGTCGACGATCGGGGCGATTTTTGGCAGCATCTCAACGATCGTGACCTTGCTTCCAACAGTTGCGAAGAAGGACGCGAATTCGAGTCCGATGACTCCGCCGCCAATGACCACCAGCCGTTCGGGGATAGTATCCAATGCGAGGATTCCTGTTGAATCCAAGACCTTGGGGTTGTCCCTCAGCCCGGGAATCGGCGGACACGCGGGAACAGAACCCGTTGCGATCAGGATGTTGGCGGCTTCGTATTCCTTGCCGCCGGCAACGACTTTGCCTTTGCCGGCCAGTTTCGCCTCGGCCTTGATGACTTCGACGCCACCGCGCTTCAGCATTCCGGCGATTCCCTTCGTAAGCGTTCCAATCAAAGCCTGCTTCCGCGCCTGGACCGCCTTCATATCCAATACGGCAGCTCCCGCGCCGCTGACACCATAGCGATCCGCCTCGCGGCAATCCTCCAAGGCACGCGCCGAACGCAACAGAGTCTTGGTCGGGATGCAGCCTACGTTAAGGCAGGTCCCGCCCAGTTCGTTCTTCTCGAACAACACAACTTTCTTGCCGAGCTTCGCGGCATAGGCGGCTGCCTCGTATCCGCCAGGACCTGCGCCAATTACAATCAAGTCAACCATCTTCAACTCCTCCTCTTAACCTGCAATGCAAACCAACTCGAAATTCTCGATGATGTTCGTCAAGGTCTGAAGGAAACGCGCACCCGGTGCGCCATCAACGACCATGTGGTTCAACGTCAACGAGAACTGCATGTAATCCTTGTACACGACTTCGCCGGACTTGGTGCGGACAGGACGCAACAACGTCTTGCCAACACCCAAAATCGCCAGTTGAGGCGCGGTGGCGACTGGCGTGAACGTGGTAATCCCGAAGGTACCAAGATTCGATACCGTGAATGTGCCTCCAGCCATCAAATCTGGGTTCAGGTTGCCGTCGTTGGCTTGCTTCGCCAGAACCTTCACGGTCTTCGACATTTCCGCCAATGACATGTTCTGGGAATTGTGGAGCACGGGAACCATCAAGCCACGCGGGGTATCGCAGGCAAAAGCCATATTGACGGAGCTATGGAGCTTGACGACATTGTCCGCAAACTCGCCATTGATTTCCGGATGTTTCTGGAGCGCCTTGATAACGGCGTACATCACCATGTCTCCGATGTTGATATTCGCCAAGCCCAGCTTTTCGCCGTTGTCTTTGATCTTGGCTCTCAGTTCCAGGAGTCCCGTCACGTCGGCTTCCGCATTGAGCGTGTACTGAGCCATCGTAGCCAAGGATTCATGCAACCGCTTGGCGATGATCTTGCGGATCTGCGTGAAGGGCTTCTCGGTCACAACGTCTTCCGTGGCAGGCGATGCCGCCACAACAGGAGCTTCAGCAGGTTTCGCCGCAGGCGCGGGCGCCGCCGCAGGCTTGCCCATGTCACTGGCGAGAATCATCCCACCAGGACCGGTACCTGCGGCCGGAGCGGCGACTCCATCTGCCAGCATGGCGGCTGCCGCAGAACTCAGCTTCGGACTCGTCCTGTAGGCGGCTTCCACATCAGCCTCGATGATTCGACCACCGGCTCCGCTGCCGGCAATCTTGGGCACCACAAACGGATGCTCCGCAACAAACTTCCTGGCGCGCGGGCTCATCGGCGCATTGTCGCCTGCAACTGCGGCAGCAGGAGCCGCCGTCGCGACAGGCGCAGCTTCCACGACCACTTCCGCAGCTGCGGGAGCTGGTGCAACGGCAGGAGCCGCTTCAGCGCCACCAGGAACCAATGCGCTGAAATCTTCCCCGGGATTCCCTACCACGACAATCGTCTGAAGAACAGGAATCAAATCCCCTTCCGAACCAAACAAAGCCAAAACCGTACCGCCAGCGGAAGCTTCCACCTCAATGGCTGACTTGTCAGTCTCAATATCGCAGATGATGTCTTTCTCGGCAATGACATCGCCTACCTTGATTCGCCATTTCGACAATAGACATTCCTCAACGGAATTCCCGGCCTTCGGCATCACAATCGCAGTCGCCATAATCTCAGTTCCTCTTAATACCTATTAAACAACAATCGGCTTACTTGCCACAGACTATACGGATGTTCGCTTCGGTCAGTGCGTTGAACAGTTCTTCGTTCAGAGAATCGGTCACCAACACGTCGATGTCACTTACTTCGCCACAACGGACGAAAGAGGTCTTGCCCATCTTCGTACGATCGCACAGCAGGATGACTTCCCGCGCACGCTTCATGACCTGGGTCTTGGTGAATGCCTCGCCTGCGTCGCTGGTGCTCATCCCTTCCCCAACCGTAAACCCCATCGTGCCCATGAACGCCTTGTCAACACTCAAACCTTCCAATATCGGGGCAGACAAGGGACCGACCAATGTGCGGCTAATCGGACGGAACTCGCCACCTGTCAATATCAGACGATGCTGGCTCTCCATCAACAACGACGCAGCCATCAGGGAATTCGTCACAATCGTCAAGCCGCGACGCTTCTCAAGCAAGCGAGCCAACGCCATGACCGTGCTGCCACCATCCAAGTAGATGATGTCATTGTCCTCAATCAATTCAAGGGCTGCCGCGGCAATCGATGACTTCGCAGCACGGCACAACCCTTCCTTGTCCGTGTAGAGCAACTCGCTGACAACGCCAGTCCTCAAGGCGGCGCCGCCGTGAAAACGCTCAAGCATGCCACGCTCAGCCATGGACATCAGGTCGCGGCGTATAGTCGCCTCGGACATCCCTAGCTCCTTACTCAAACCCGCAACGGTCATAAACTCATTTTCGCGAAGCATCTGCATAATACGCTGCTCACGCTCAAAGGTCATTATTCTATGCTGGTGCTGGGCCATTTGCTACCCCCTTGACTTCTTTTGTGCTTTTTTGAACAATAAAACGAATCAACACATGTTTTTTAATGATCCAATAAACTATTTTGCTTATTAATGTAAGTTTATATGAAAATTTTTCCAGCAACTTGAGCGAAAAAATCCAAATTTGTCACAAATTTTTCAAAAACACCTTGTCCCAAGGACATTTTCCCTACGGATTGTTTTTTTATGGCTGTTTTTGAGAGGTTCGGGAAATTTAGCCCAAAAAACACTTGATGCCATGGGACCAGTCAATCGGCTAAACTAGTAAACTAGGCACGGGCACCCTGGGTGCCCGTGCCTAGTTTAGCATCAACTGCTTTATTAGGTTGAACAGTTCCTTAGAATTCGCTTGTTTCTTCAGGCTTGCCTTCGGCTTCGGGCATGTCTTCGACTCCTGCATTTCCCTTGTTTTCAAATCGCGTATATCTCGGGAAGAAGAGCAAATCAGATTTACCCGTCGCTCCGTTTCTGTTTTTTGCGATAATGATTTCAGAGGGAAGTCCCGCATTGTCGCCGTCTCTTTGTTCTTGTTGTTTTTCCCGTTCGCGATGGAGCAGCGCGACCACGTCCGCGTCCTGTTCGATGGCGCCCGATTCACGGAGTTGGCTCAACTTGGGCTTTTCGCCCTGCTCGGCCTGGCGATTCAATTGTGCCAGGACAACCACTGGAATATTGAGTTCCTTGGCCATCGCCTTGAGCGAGCCGGAAATCATCGAGACTTCGTTTTCCCGGCTGGCATTGCTTTTGGTATGCGCACGGATAAGCTGGAGGTAGTCAACGAAAATCACTTCTACGTTGTGCTTGCTTTTCATTCTCCTGGCCTTGGCCCGAAGTTCGAGGATATCGATGGCGCCGGTATCGTCGATGACGAATTGCGCCTTGTTCAGTTCGCTTGCCGCATTCATCATCGCCTGCCACTTGGGCTTGGCAATCGCACCGTTCTTGAATTCGGACAAGCCGACTCTTGACAGGCTGCAGATCATTCTGAGCACGAGTGCCAAGGCGGGCATTTCCAAGCTGAAGATGCCGACGGCTGCCTTGTGGCTTGGATTCAAGGCGATGTTGCTTGCCATGTTCAGGGCAAGCGCTGTCTTTCCGATGCTCGGTCGCGCCGCCAGGACAAACATTTCGCCGGGTTTCAATCCCGTAATCATCTTGTCGAAGTCAAATCCCGTTTTCAATCCATGCACATCGGCATCACCCATGGTGAGTTTTTCGAGGTAATTGAGCGCTTCCAGCGCCAGAGGCTGAATCGTCTGGAGATCCTTCGTTTCGTTCATGCTGGTCATTTCGAAGATCTTCTGCTCTATAAGTTCCAGTAGCGCATGGACATCCTCGGCACCGCTGTAGCATCGTTGTATCGTCTCGGTACATGTGGCAATGATGTGCCGCAATATCGCATTCTGCTTGACAATGTCAACGTAAAATTCAATGTTGGCCGCCGTGGGCACAGAATCCAGCAACTGCAAAAGGTACGCCCTGCCGCCAACGTCCTCCAGCTTGCCGGCGCGATCCAGATGATCGGCAATGACAATCGGATCCAACGATATGTCGCCCTTCCCGGAAGACAACTCAACCATCGCATTGAAGATCGCCTGGTTGGCTGGACGATAAAACGCATTCTCCATGCGCAAGCCCGTGATGGCTATGGAAGCAGCCTCCATGGAAAGCATCATTCCGCCCAATACCGCCACCTCTGCATCCTCGTTGTGAGGCTTCGGACGATCCAAATTCAACATCGACGCTGTTACAGAGGGCATCTCGCTCATTACTAATTCTCCCCAAAATTCATTGTTTCTTTCAAAAGACAAAAAAGCGTTTTGGAGGCTTTTTCGGGGCGACCAAAACGCTTTGAGCTTACCTAGTTGTACAATTGTACAGGTTGGAGTCAACCCGTGACTTAGGAGTCGTTCAAAAATTAAGGCAACAGTTCCGGAATTGTTTTGAGCTGTTTTTCTCCCGTCCTGAAAGGAGCGTATGCGCATACGCGACTGACAGGACGGGGGAAAGGCGGCCAAAAGAAACCGGAAGTGTAAACTTTATTTTTTAACGGCTCCTTAGGCATCAGCGCGGGTGACGATGACCTTCAGCTTCACAGAGACTTCCGCATGAAGCTTGACGTCCACTTCGTAGGAACCAAGCTCGCGAATCGGCTGCGCCATGACGATGGCGTTGCGCTCTAGCTCGATATTCTCCTTGGCCAAAGCATCGGCAATCTGAACGTTGCTGACAGAACCGTAAAGCTTGTCGTCTTCGCCGGCGCGAACGGGAATCACCAAGTTCAACTTGGCAATCGATTCGGCCATCGACTTCGCAACGGAAATGCGCTCTTCGTGCTCCTTCTGAAGCAACAACTTGCGGGCCTCGACGCGACGGCGGGTGCCAGGCGTCACGTACTCGGCCAACTTGTGGGGAATCAAATAGTTGCGGGCATAGCCAGCTGCAACATGTACTTCGTCACCGATCTTCCCCAGATCCTTGACGTCTTCCAAAAGTATCAGTTCAACGGACATTGGCGTTTCCTCTTGGTTGATGATCAGAGAACAAGGGCGAGAATGCGGGCGCGCTTGACGGCAGTCGCCAACAACTTCTGGTGCTTGGAGCAGTTGCCCGTGATACGACGGGGCAGGATCTTGCCGCCTTCGGTCGTGTAGCGGTTCAACAACTCAACATCCTTGAAGTCAATCTGGAAAATCTGATTCTCGCACAAACGGCAGGCTTTTTCGCGTACGACCTTGCGGCGACGACGACGAGGATTTGCAGGTTTCATACTTTTTCCTTATGGGGTTCAGCCGCTCCATGTCGCGGCATTGGGTTGATTTCGACAATTCTTCAGTTACTTCGATTAGAATGGCATGTCATCCGCCACGCTATCGTCTCCGTCATCCTCGCTGGGCGCTTGGAAAGCCGGCATCGCCGGTGGCTGCTGCGGAGGAACTGCTTGCGGAGGCGCTTGCTGCTGCGGGGCAGACTGGATGTAGGCTGGTTGCTGTGGTCCTGGCTGCTGCGGGGCAGGCTGGATGTAGGCTGGTTGCTGTGGTCCTGGCTGCTGGTAGTAGCCACCTTGCATCTGCCCTCTGCCATATGCAGGCGGGGGTGGTGCAGGTTGCTGGTAGTATCCACCTTGCTGTGGTTGTTGCGGATAGTACGGCGCCTGTCCACCAGCCATATCCTCTGCATAGCCTTGATCCTGGGGAGCGCCATCGCGTGGACCGCCGATCAACTGGATAGTTTCGGCGGTAACCGTCAGACGGCTCCGCTTCTTGCCTGTTTCACGATCGTCCCATTGGTCGTATCTCAGGCGCCCTTCCACCAGCAAAGGACTCCCCTTGCGGCAGTACTGCGCCACGATTTCACCAGTCCGACCCCAAGCTTCAATGTCAACAAAACAAGTTTCCTCGCGACTCTCACCTCGCGCATCGCGAAAAACGCGATTCATCGCAAGACCAAAAGCGCAAACCTGACCCGCCCCAGCTGTCCTGACCTCAGGGTCGCGAGTCAAATTACCCAACAAAATAACTTTGTTAAATCCGTTTGCCATCGATTGTTTCCCCCCATTCTAAACTTATTTTACTACCAACGAAACTAAGCGCCCCAGCGCTTCGCCACTTCTTTACTGGCGATGACAATACCTCATTTTCTTTAGTTTTCCTCGTTGCTGGAACTGCTGCCGCCAGAACTGCTGCTGCGATACGGACGGTCATCCTGGTCGAAGCTATCGCCGAAGAAATCTTCCTGGAACAGCTTCGCGCGGTTTTCCGATGGATTGAAGAAGGTGTCGTCCTGACCATCTTCAAATGCAAAGAAGACAAGGCGCAAGACCGTCTGGTTCAAACGATACAGATCCTTGACCTTCGCGACGGCATCTGGAGGCAACGACACGACGTAGTCCCAGTAAATGCCCATGGTGTGACGTCCGATCGGGCGGGCAAATGTCTTGCGGTCGAGACACTTGACGCGCTCAACCGTGCCACCCATTTCCTTGAACATCGCCTCGATGGTAGCCGAAAAGGCCTTGCCATCCCCTTCGACCTTCTGGGGGTCGAAGATAAACACTGCTTCATACTTTCTCAATTTCTGGTTCTCCTTGCTGACGCTCGGCTTGGACTTTGTCCGCCCGCCAGGAATTCGCCGCATTCATCGCCCGCTCCAATCCGTCCCGAATGCACATCAAGACCGATTGCGAGGCAAACTCGAATACAGGCTCCATTGCCTGAAGTTCGGCGGAAGACCAGCGACCTAAAACATAGTCGATTATGTCAACGTCACTGGCCTGCGGTCTCCCAATACCGACTCGTAGACGGGGAAATCCATCCGTCCCGAGCCACTCGATGATGGACTTGACCCCGCGCTGGCCTCCGCAGGATCCTGAAGGCCTAAGCCGTATCCTGCCTTGAGGCAAGTCTAGGTCATCGCAGACAACAAGCAATTCCAGGGGAGATATTCCGTACTGCCGCATCGCGAAATCCACCGCATCGCCGCTGTCGTTCATGTACGTGGTCGGCTTCAACAAATACCGTCCCTTCCCGTCTCCAGGGTCAAAGGACCAGAGTTCCCCGCGTAATCCCGCCAGCCCAATCGGCTTGAAACAAAGTTCCTTCCGAGCCAGCAAGGCATCGCCCACTCCATATCCGGCATTGTGACGAGTCAATTCGTACTTCGCTCCGGGATTCCCAAGGCAAACCACAAGCTTGCATTCGGACCCTGAACGATTTTCCAACATCGGTTGCGATGAATTTTCCATCACCTAAATTGTCAATCGCGACGCCTGTCAGGTCAATCTTCCGATTTTCCTGGCACGCGCCGTTTCGCATCATTCCCAAAAGGGACTTATTCTTCGTGGTGAGCCTTGTCGTGGTGAGAATCTTCGCCGTGAGAATCTTCGCCTTCAGCCTCTTCGCCTTCAGTTGCCTCAGCTTCCTCTTCGACGCTTGCCCTCGGGATGCGGACTTGGGCGACGACGAGTTCGCCGTCTGTCACAGCCTCGACGCCTTCGGGAAGGACGATCTCGGACACCAGGATCGATTGGTCGCATTCCAATGCCGACACGTCAACAACGATCGATTCGGGAATGTCAGCAGGCAAAGAAGAAACGTCAAGCTCGCGCAAGACCTGCTCCAACTGACCACCCTGGCGCAAACCGGCAGGCTCGCCTTCCAGAACGATCTCAACCGTCGTCACCAAGACTTCGTCAGCCCTGACGGCGTGGAAGTCCATATGCAAAATCTTGTTGTTCAGAGGATGGACTTGGACTTCCTTCGAAACGACGTTGATTTGCTCGCCGCTGTCGCAGGCGATGCTCAGCAGACCAGCGTGGTGCTGGACTTTCTTGGCGTCGGCTTCGCTGACCAACATGGAAACAGTCTCTTCGCCCCTGGAATAAACACACACCGGAACCTGGCCGGCACGACGGTAACGACGGGCATCCGCCGAACCAACCTTGTCACGCAAGGTCGCACTGATGCTAATTGTCTTGCTCATAACCTCTTGAATCCTTACAATACAATAACTATAACAATAACTTTTTATGTTTTAAAATTATTTGAGCGAAAGGAAAATATAACACGCTTTTGTAAATTGGCAATTCGTCACCCAAAACATTTGGAACTTTATATGGATTTTATTGACAAAAAAGCAAGCAGCCAAACCTTTTCCCTTTCGACCCGTCCGACAACCCGCCCATGGTGCTCTCTGGAACACTTGAGACACATAAACGAGCAAAGGAGATTTGCGTGAAGGTTTCGCTTTTGCCGCAATGAATGAAGAAAAGCAAACGACGTGTCTATCCAGTGGCAACTTTCGCCTATCGGCTTATATTTATGGATTACGAAATTCGCCGGAATCGGCGAACTGAACACACCCCTAATACCAGGAAGAACCACGATGCCAGAAACGATTACGATGACCGAGACCGGCCTGAAGGTCGGCAACAACCCAATCATTCCCTTTATCGAAGGCGACGGAACCGGACCTGACATTTGGCGCGCCACGGTACGCGTTGTTGACTCCGCAGTTGAGAAAGCATATTCAGGCAAGCGAAAGATCGCCTGGAAAGAGGTGTTGGCGGGCGAAAAGGCATTCAACACCACCGGCGAATGGCTTCCCCAGGAGACCTTGGACGCCTTCAAGCAGTATCTTGTCGGCATCAAGGGGCCATTGACGACTCCCATCGGCGGCGGAATCAGAAGCCTGAACGTCGCGATCCGTCAGGAATGCGACCTGTACGTCTGCCTCAGGCCCGTCCGTTGGTTCGAAGGCGTTCCTTCGCCCGTCCTTCATCCCGAGAAGGTTGACATGGTGATCTTCCGGGAGAACACCGAGGACATCTACGCAGGCGTGGAATTCAAGGCTGGTTCCGAGGAAGCCAAGAAGATCGAGGCGTTCCTGGCGGAGAATTTCCCGAAGATGTATTCGAAGATACGCTTCCCCGAGGAGTGCGGGATTGGCGTCAAGCCTGTATCGAAAGAAGGGACGCAGCGCTTGGTTCGTTCTGCAATCGAGTACGCCATCGAGAACGACCGCTCCTCTGTCACCCTGGTTCACAAGGGCAACATCATGAAGTTCACCGAAGGCGCCTTCCGGGAATGGGGATACCAGGTCGCCCAGGAGGAATTCGGCGCGGAATTGATTGACGGCGGCCCATGGTGCTCCTTCAAGAATCCAAGGACCGGCTCGACCATCACAGTCAAGGATTGCCTGGCGGATGCCTTCCTCCAACAAATCCTAACTCGCCCCGCAGAGTATTCCGTCATCGCAACGCTCAACCTCAACGGCGACTACATTTCAGACGCGCTGGCTGCCTGCGTCGGCGGCATCGGGATCGCCCCCGGCGGCAACATCAACTATGTGACGGGAACCGCAGTCTTCGAGGCAACGCACGGAACAGCCCCTAAATACGCCAACCAAGACAAGGTCAACCCAGGATCGCTGATCCTCTCCGCGGAAATGATGCTCAGGTACATGGGATGGAAGGAAGCCGCCGACCTCATTATCAAAGGCCTGGAAAAAACCATCGCCAACAAAACCGTTACCTACGATTTCGAAAGACTGATGCAGGACGCAACAAAGGTCAAATGCTCGCAATTCGGCTCGCTGATCATCGAAAACATGTAACCCTACGGACACCAAATGAAAATCAAGATACTTGGTTCAGCCGCGGCAGAAGGATGGCCTGCGCTGTTCTGCGAATGCGAATGCTGCAAAATCGCACGGCAACGAATGGGGAAAGACCTGAGAAGACGGACGGCATACCTGCTCAATGACGATATCCTCATCGACTTCGGACCGGACGCCTACTGGCAAGTCATACAATTTGAAATCGACCTCCTCAAGATTGACGCGATCTTCTATACCCATTCGCACAGCGACCACTGCAACCCCGTCGAACTCCTCTGGCATAGAAAAGGCTACTCGCAAGTATCACGTACCCGTGACATCTTCGGAAACCAAACAACCTTGAACAAAATCAAGAACATATTCGAATTCGGAAATTGGGAAACCTACGGGCTTGTCCCGCACCTGGCAATCCCAAACAAGCCGATGGAATACAAAAACTACGTCATCACGCCGATACTCGCACAACATGCGACATATCCGGAAATACCATTGAACTACATCATTCAGGATGACAAGGGAAAAACAGCGCTGATCGGAAACGACTCAGGATGGTGGTGCGACGTGACTTGGAACACCATCGCCCAATTCAAGCTTGATATCGCCATCCTGGAAGGAACCATGGGCCCCAAGTACGCAGACCATTCCCGGGGACACCTGGGAACAAACGCCGTCGTAAAGGTCAGGGATAGATTGAAGGAAATCGGAGCCGTCGACAACAATACGACAGTTGTCGTCAACCACTTCTCGCATAACGGACTCGGACTCCATGACGAACACGAGCAATTCTTCAATCCACTGGGAATCCAGGTCGGATACGACGGACTCGACATCGAAAAATAACCACGCCCCACCGCTTGATCGACACACATGGAAGACCTCAAATTCGCCAATACCCTAGAAATGCAGGAGGAAAAGGAGCTCTCCAAAGTCGATGCGTTCACGCATCGGTACCTGCAACTCGTCCAGGAATACGGTGACGTCCCGGAATGCGATGTCATTATCATACCTAAACTCGAACAGGAATTCGGAAAAGATACAGTCGATCGGCTCCTGGAAGACGTGTGGAACGAGGACGACCAGGACAACTTCGACGATGACTTTCCCGAAAATGAAGAGGAAGACGAGGAGGACCGAAGGCGTCAAGCTCCACTGCGGAATGAGGAAGACAAAAGATTCGAGGCATTCGAGAAAAACAGCGACCTTGCCGCATCGATGCTGGCGACCTCTGTCCTGGGGTGGTGCAACATGTATGGGTTGATGCTGTCGAACAAGGACAGGATCATCGCGCTCCGCATCCTCTATCTCCTCAGCAAGGCACTTTCCTCGCTGCTGGAATCCTTCGAGGAAAACCTGGATTCCACCAACCCAAGACCGGCAGTTCTCATACTCAGGGCGAAACGGCATGCCTTGCTGGCAAAGAACCTCCTGCATGACATGGAGATTTTCGACGAGGCGATCGGAACCACGTTCAGCGGGTTTTGCCGGCACATCGAAGATGCGGATAAATACCTCAGCAAAATCCTCGCTTTCATGAGAAGCGGATCGGAACCACCTAAACTCTACTGATGCCAAAATGGGAAAAGCCAAACGCCATGCTCGTTTTTCGGTGACCATCGATGCGACTCGCCCCGGCGAGACCATCCTGATGCCCGAGGGAGACTGGCTCAAGCAAATGCAAATCCCCAGGATCGGCGATCTGGCGCTTCCGCGTGACACCAAGGCACTCGTCCTGGACGGAACCCATATCCGCAATTGGGATACGATGCTCCTGGCGTTCATCACTAGGCTGGAACAATATGCCGAAAGCAACACGATCACATTCGAAGTCGTCAACGTTCCACTTGGCTTGAAGCGGCTCCTGGACCTTACCAAGTCAACAAGCAACAAGCTCCAGCCGCCTGAGCGGGAGCCGGAATCCTTCCTCACCGCCCTGGGCAACAAGACGCTCCAGGTTTTCAAATCCTTTGCCAGCGTCAACCGCTTCGTCGGAGAACTTGTCTTGACTCTTCTTAAGTTCCATGTCGGCCTGGCCAGGACTCGCTGGTCGGATATTTGGCGGCAGATCGCCTTGGCCGGCCACATGGCCCTTCCTTTGATTTCGATGATCGGCTTTCTGATCGGGTTGATTCTCGCCTTCATCGGCTCCATTCCCCTGAAGATGTTCGGAGCGGAGATATTCGTCGCCAGCCTCGTTGGCATTGGGATCCTTCGCTTGATGGGACCTGTGATGGTGGGGGTGGTCATGGCAGGCCGAACGGGAGCGGCCTACGCCGCCGAACTGGGATCGATGAACGCCAACGATGAAATTGAAGCCTATCGGGCGATGGGACTCTCGCCAATGGAAACCCTCGTCCTCCCGAGATTCCTCGCGCTCTGCTTCGTGCTGCCACCGCTTTGCATCTATGCCGACCTGCTGGGATTGGCGGGGGGAATGGCAGTCGGAATCTTCTATTCAGGATTGAACAGGACGGAATTCCTCAGGCAATTGTCAGCCACGACTTCGCTCAACGACCTCTTCGTCGGCATATTCTCGGGTTTTGTCTTTGGAGTTTTGATAGCCATATGCGGTTGCTACCAGGGGATTCGTTGCAAGAAGAATTCCACCGCAGTCGGTCAAGCCGCCACATCCGCCGTTGTGGCGAGTTTGATTTGCATGGTCATTGCCACTACGATCATCACCATCCTTTGCGTCATTCTGAAAATATGACCCCTCCCAAGTCGCCATCCAATCCTCCCCACGAACCGCCTCCCATCGAGGTCCGCGACGTAACCTTGTCATACGGCCAACGTATCATCCAGGACAAACTTACGTTCACGGTCAAGAAGGGGGCCACGTTCATCATCATGGGCGGCAGCGGCTGCGGCAAGAGCACCCTGCTCAGGCATCTGATCGGACTTCACAAGCCCGCCGCAGGCACGATCCTCAGGGACGGACACGACCTCTGGAACTGCGACATGAAAACCCAACACAAAATCAGGCAGGCGTCGGGAACGATGTTCCAGTCCGGCGGCCTGTGGTCATCGATGAACCTCGCCGAAAACGTCGCCTTCCCACTACAGGAATACACAAACCTGAACCCCAGGGAAATCAAGGAACTCTGCCAAGTCAAACTCGCGCTCGTAGGCCTGGCGGGATTCGAAAACTTCTACCCGGCAGAACTTTCGGGAGGCATGCAGAAAAGAGCAGGCATCGCAAGGGCAATGGCGCTGGATCCCAAAATCCTTTTCCTTGACGAACCATCGGCAGGACTCGACCCGATTTCCGCAAGGCGACTTGACGAACTCATCATCGAACTCAGAGAATCGCTCCACACGACAATCGTCGTCGTAACCCATGAATTGCAAAGTATTTTCACGATTGCAACCGATGCGATCTTCCTTGATAGCGCAACACACACCATGACCGCACAAGGGCATCCCAGGCAAATCCTACAAGACACAACAGACCAGAACCTTATCGATTTCCTTACCAGGGGAACGGGCAAAACAGACAGGCAGCAAGCAATATGACCAGAATCAATCCAGCCGCAATAGGCGCCTTCGTCATCGGCGCCATCCTCCTGCTGATCGTCGGACTCATGACCTTTGGACGTGGCGGGCTCTTCACCAAGAACGTGACGTACCAATTGTATTTCGACAAGTCCGTCAACGGCCTCAACGTCGGTTCCGCCGTTATGTTTCGCGGCATCAAGATTGGCCAGGTCACCGACATCCGCCTGGCCTTGCAGGTGTCGGACCATTTCTCCGCGGAAACGAACCGCTGGCCGATCCAAGTCACCGTCAAACTGTTTCCCAAGGCGTTCGCACCCTCGGAAACCCAGACCGACAGCCGGGTCGAGCAGCTCCTGATCCAACTCAATCCCGCCGAATCCGAAAAAGACATGAAGGCCTGGATCCGAAACATGGTCCTTGAAAAAGGAATGAGGGCACAATTGCAAACCCAAAGCATCCTCACAGGACTGCTCTACATCGAACTCGACCTCTTCGAAAACGAAGTAGCAACACAAACAATCAAGGAAGAACTCGAGAAGGGAATCCTGCCATCAAGAATCAGCGCGTTCGAAAGACTCTATCTCTCGCTGAACCAACGGGACTTCAGCAAGCAAATCGAAAACGCACACGCGGCAATCAATGTCATCGGCAACTTCTTCCAAGAAGGAAAAGCGGAAGTCTTCCTCGACAACCTGGTCGAAACATCAAATAACATCAGAGAAGTGACAGGCGACGCCAAAAACATCACCCATGCGCTAAAAGGCAAGAAAATCGGACCGGTCGAAATCTCGCCCGTTACAGTACTAATGCAATTGCTGTCCTCAATCTCAAACATCCTCAATAAGACCGACAAGCTGGTCACCGCACTTGACCAAAACCTGCCAATGCTCCTGGCGGACGCCCAAACCACGCTGGCGACAATTAAGCAAACTACCGCCAACCTCGCGCCAAAACTCGAATCCACAATCCAAGATGCCAACAATCTGATCAAAACAGCGGAAAAAGCCGCCGCATTCGAGGAAGGACCAACCGCGAAGCTCCTCGAGGATTTCGAACAAGTCACCAAGGATACCAGCAATGTCCTCCAGGCAACCCATCAAACCCTCGAAACGATCAGGCAAGCCGTCGGAAAACAAGCCCCAATCCAGCAAGACCTGAGCAAGGCAATCGAGGATATCCGCCAAGCGGCACAGTCGTTCAGGTCGCTCACGGACATGCTCAACCAAACGCCTGAAGCGCTGATCAGAGGACGAAATTGATTCATGATCCCCTGGAGAAAACTCGGTTTCTCGACAATCGCTTGCTTGATGCTATTTGCAATTCCAAGCATCGCACGCGACTTGTTCTACGCTGACTTCGAGGATGGATTGGACGCAAAATACGCGACCGGATCGCCAAAATCCATCAATGGCAACGCCACCAGAATAACCCCAGGGAAAAACTCCAACGGAGCAATTAGGGCAAACCAAGGCGGAGTTGCCTACGACGCAACCAATAACTTCTCCTGGGAAACAGGAACGATCGCATTCGACTTTGCACCAAGCTGGGACGGAAACGACGACCAATCCCACGTGATTTTCGCAGTCTATACCGACAGCAAGGACACCTACCTCCAACTCAACAAGGCAGGAAGCAACAACAAGTTCCTTAAAAATCAACTGGGCGGCTCATTCGTCGTTAACGGAACATACTTTCCCATTCAAGCGCCCAGCGGAAGACGCCTCTCCGTCGAAAAATGGCGAAAGTCGGAATGGCATCGAATCGTACTCGCCTTTGACGAAAATACATACTACTTGAATGTTGACGGCAAAAACCTCTTCAAGGGACCACGAGGACCACAGCCAACAGAAACATGCCGAAATCGAATGATCGTCATCGGAGAATCAGGAGGCGATGCTTTCGACAACCTGACCATCTCCGACGACTGCAAGCTGAACTTCGTCGCATACGGCGAAATCCTGCCCGACCAGGACATCCTCTACATCGCAGATGCCCCCGAATGGAAGGCAGACAGACCCGGCGCACTGGGCAAAAACGCATTCCCGAGACAGCCAGAGCCTTTGCCGATCATCTTCGACGGGAAACAATACGCCAAAGGGCTGGCCATGCACGCCACCAACTCGGCGACCTACAGGCTGATGGGGCAGTACGAGACCTTCCAGGCCACCATTGGAATCAGCGACTACGCAGGCTTAAGAGGAAGCGTACTCTTCAGAATCCTCGCTGACGGGAAAGAACGATTCAGGCACCTGCAAACGAGAACAGCAAAGCCAACGCCAATCGCAATCGACATCGCAAACGTCAAGGAACTTACACTCGAGTGCCTCGAAGGAGTTGACGATTTCTGCGACCACTCGGCCTGGGCGGATGCATGCCTACTCAAATCGGGAATCAAGCCACCCCAGCCTAGCATCGTCAAGACAATTCCAAAAGATTACATACAACCAGAAACCGCTCCAAGATCACAACAGCAACTGGATGAGGAACTCGACAACGCATACCGATATGCCTACGAAGACCTGACACTCAGGGAAAACCACAGCCTCCTCTTCGCGCCAACCAATGTCACCGATTCCTTCGACCCGGCAAGCAATGCGGGATTCGCCCCCTCGGGCATCCTACAGGGATTCGCAGCACCAGACGAAATCGAAACCCTTGCAACAATCGTCGCAACCCCAAAAGATACGCCGACGATCGATATCCGACTCCTCGCTCCACTGAAATCGGAAAACAACGATGTGATTGCCGAGGACAACCTGAAAATCCTCTACGGAATGCGAATGCCTGAATGCATCCGATATGACATGGATCACGAAAAAACGCGAATGGTCACAAAATTCCTGCGGAAAATCACGTCTTTTGTCCTCAAGGCAGGACACTTCAGGGAAATCTTCCTGAAAATCAACGTCCCTCCCGACCAGCCGCCAGGCATCTATCGGTCAACGCTGGGATTTGTCGAAACCGACGGCAAGCTCCTCGCCCAGCTCCCGATTTCCTTCCACGTCCTTCCCATCAAATTATCGAAGCCAATCGGGAAAATCTTCGGCATCTACTACAATTTAGCCCGTACGCTCAACCATCCTGAAGCCTTTCAGGCGGAGATGAACGACCTCATCACCAACAACATCACGATGATTCACTGCGCCGATTTCCTGAAGCCCGATTTCATCCAGGATCAAAATGGGCAATACATCCCGGATTTTACAGCTATGGTCAATGGCCTGAAGCACATCGAAAAAGTCGGTTTCAAGGGTTACGTGGTCGTCAGCACCGAACTTGGCGAAATGATCGGCTGCTTCTACCCGTTCATCAAGGACGACCCCAGTCGGAAAAAAGCCGCCTTGGACGCCGTGCAAAACCAGGCTTATCTGAAGTTGGCGATACAAGTGATAAACGGCCTGAAGGATGTCCAACGCCATTTCGCCAATCTCGTCCTCATTCCAACAACGATGGACGAGGTTTTCAACCACGGCAGGCTTCCGATCTACATCGCCGCCGTCAAGGCCGCCAACCAAGTCCCCGGCTTCAAGCACTACATCACCTTCCATTTCCAAGGTGAAAACGCCAACAAAATGCGTGCGGAACTCGCACCCCATGTCCATTGGCGATGCCACCACATGTCATCTTGGGAATGGTTCCTTGGAGCAGGAAACACCAAGGAGGACTACAAGCGTGAACTTGATCAATTCGAAAGCGTGGCGGGAGCATACTACAACCCAGTCGGAGCTTTCTACGCACCCAATTGGTACAGGGTCAGAAATGGACTCCTGCTGATGGAATCGCCACTCGACTTCATGATGCCATGGACATACTACTCCTGCCTGCAATACCCATTCTCATTCCCTGAAAATGCAGGAGCGCATATTTTCGGCTTCTACTCCCATCAAGACAAACAACTCGTCTCTGCTAAAATCTGGGAAGGATACAGGGAGGGCATTGACGACTTGAGGTACCTGCAAACCCTCAAGCACGAAATCCAAAGCGCCGATCCAGAAAACAACATCGCCAAACAAGCACAAGTCTTCTTGGATGACCTTCTGGCCGCCATGCCAAGCCCCTATGCCCTACCCCACGGTCCAAAACTCAGGGGAACCCACCTGGAATGCCCTTGGACGGCAACTGTCGCAGCTCAACTCAATCCATTGAAGCTGAACGAAATCAGACTTCGCTGCGCCGACTTTATCCGCCAGCTCCAACTCAAACCCTAGAATGCCGTTCGCAACATTGGCGAAATGCATGGAAAAAAGGACACCAGCCCCAGCGCGGCATGTCATGCCAGCCATGCTGAATGATGAATGATGAATGACCCCTATCCGACCCGTCCGATCCGTCCGACCTGTCCGACCTGTCCGACCTGTGGTCGCCGACCAGGGGGCAGTCGATGCATGCTTGTCGGCATAGCCGCTCTTTCGACTTAGAATTCCATGTTGAGCTTGATGCCCCAAACGAAATTGCAAGCATTGTTGATGCTGTCATCCCGGAATTTCTCGCGTATGTCATGATCCAGCGCCCAGGCGACAATCGTATAGGGGCCAAAGGAGATGTTTTCAGTAAGCTGATACGTCAGCTCCGTGGTCAGGGTTGCAGTAGCCAATGCGTTCTTGTAAGTATCATCCCCCTTGTCCAGGCCACCGTTCCAGCGCGTGTTGCCCCAAGCCAGATCGAGCGAGGTGCCGAACAGCAGTTTTTCGCTGATGAACTTAAGTGGCATTTCGTGGCTGACCCCAGCTTCAACACACCAGATGTCATCTTCGTAGTCCCAGGTAAAGACTACCGTGGGAGAAAGCCTGACGTCCTCCAGCGCGATGCTGAGGCCAATCTCTTGATTGTCCGACGAAGAATTCCGTGGGCAGTCGCAATAGGTCCAGCCCAGGTCGATGGTGAGACTCTCAACCCCTGGAACGCCTGTGAACTTGTATTCATAGCCCAAGTAGTAATTCCACTCTTCCGGCTCGTTGCGGTAGCCATTCACATCAGTGAAATCAACGCAGGTCCAGACACCAACATAGAAGCCTTTCAGCGATAGGCTGAGATCGACCTGACCAACCGGATCAGGATTCGAGACTTCGCCCTTGTCAATGTATCGCGAGGTCCAATCCAACGTTAAGCTGACTTCAGGACGCCATTCGTCGTTGCTAGCCGATTGCACAAGATCCGACAGCGCGAGACCCTGCTGGGCGAACACCGCTGTTCCAGAAAGCACCAACACAACCACCAACATCCAAGCAACTCGACTGATGTTTTTCATTTCTTTGCCTTTCTTGTTTATCATTTCCTTGCATTGCCTGATCGAAAAATGCTGTCCGCTTCCTTGCGAGATGACTTGGCGGAATCGCCGCCCTCCCCCTGACGCAATGTCCGCAAGCACATGCCGCCGCAGCCCTGGAAGGAGTTGCTGCAACCGGTGCAACCTGAGCAACCTTCAGTATTCCGACCAGTCCAAGTCCGCCATAGGTAGCGACCAGTTGCAAAGAGAACGGCACCGACAATCAATCCGACAATGATGTATTCAATCATGGTTCACCATCCTATACCTTTAGACCCCAATTCCACATATACTGCCGACCTGATAGACAATCAGCGTAATCACGTATGCAAGCGCCGTCAGCCCCCCGAGCTGGAACAAGGCCCACTTCCAAGAGTTGCTCTCCCGCTTGGTCACGGCAATCGTAGCCATGCAGGGAGCACTGATCAGGCTGAAGAGCATGATGCAGAAGCCGACTAGGGGACTGTAGTTCTCCCTGAGCTTGTCGCGCAAGGGCACGGAATCCTCGTCGGCCTCGCCGACTGAATAGACAATGCCCATCTGGGCGACAAAGACTTCCTTGGCGGCAAAGGCGCCGATCATCGCCGTACCGATCTTCCAGTCGAAGCCAAGCGGCTTGATCAGCGGCTCGAACGCGTGGCCGATGCGACCGGCGTAGCTGTTGGCGAGTTCCTCGGAAGCGCGGGCCTGCTCGAGTTCGGCGACGAGTTCCTCGGCCTCTTCGGCAGGCAATTGCTTGCTGCTTACGTCCTCGATTGCCTGATTGTAGTCGCGGCTGTATTCGATTTTCTGAGGGAAGGTCAGCAACGCCCACATGACGATAGACACGCCAAGGATCAGCGTACCTGCCTTCTTGAGATACAGCCAGCCGCGTTCCCACATGTGCACGAGGACGCCGCGAACTGTGGGCAGTCGATAGGGTGGCAGCTCCATGACGAACGGCGCGGCTTCGCCCTTGAACAGGGTGCCGCGGAGCAACTTGGCGCAGACGATCGCCAGCACAATGCCGATGAAGTAGATGAGCCACAGCAACCGGGCATGCCAGGTGGCAGGGAAGAACGCCGGGATGATCAGCGCGTAGATCGGCAGCCGTGCCCCGCAACTCATCAGCGGGGCGACAAGCATCGTGGTCAGGCGGTCGCGGTGGTTCTCAAGCGTCCGCGTCGCCATGATCGCCGGCACCGTGCAGCCAAAGCCGATCAGCATCGGGATGAAGCTCTTGCCATGCAAACCGATTTTGTGCATGAAGCGATCCATGATGAACGCGGCACGGGCCATGTAGCCGCTGTCCTCGAGAATCGAGATGGCAAGGAACAATAACAAGATGTTGGGCAGGAAAACAACTACGCCGCCAACGCCGCCGATGATGCCGTCCACAATCAGCGATTGCAGCAACGGCGCGGCTCCTTCAGGCCAATAGGTCGTGATCGCCTCGCCAAGCCAGCCGAAGAAGCTCTCTATCCACCCCATCAACGGATCGCCAACCGCAAACGTAAGCTTGAATACCAAAAACATCATGAGAAGGAAAATGGGGATGCTCAAAACACGGTGAGTCAAGACCATGTCGATCCGGTCCGACATGCTGTGGCGAGTCTCGACCGTGCTGCGAACCGCCTCCTGGCAAGCACCTGAGATAAAGCCGTAACGACGGTCGGCAATCAGGATTTCAGCGTCGTCGCCAAGCTCGCGCACCAGAAGATTGCGCGAATCCTCGACCTTCTGCAAGACGTCGATCGCATTTTTGGCTTCCCGCCGTATCTGCCCGATCACTGCCTCGTCGCCTTCCAACAGCTTCAGGGCAAGCCAACGCGCTGTCGGACGCCCCGAATCTGGCACGCTTCCCTGCAACGCTTCCGTCAACTTGTCAAGTTCAGCTTCAATATGCCCCCCATACTTGACCGTTGCGGGTTGCTGCGCCGGTGTCTGCCCGGCAACATGGACAATCGCCTGCTTGAGTTCCTGGATGCCCTGCCCCTTGTGCGCAACCATGCGGATGATCGGAACCTGGAAAAGCTCGGAAAGACGCTCGATGTCAATGCTGTGACCGCGAGCCTCGGCCAAGTCGGACATGTTGAATGCCAAAATCATAGGAATCCCCAGTTCCATGAACTGCACGGCAAGATACAAATTGCGCTCAAGGTTCGATGCGTCAACCACATCGACAACCATGTCAGGAGCCTCGTTGATTACCACGTTCCGCGCAACCAACTCCTCGGGACTGTAGGCAGTCAGGCTGTACGTGCCAGGCAAGTCAATCACATGGATCTCCATGCCGTCATGCTCGAATTCACCTTCCTTCTTCTCAACGGTAACACCTGGGTAGTTCCCGACATGCTGCCTGGAACAGGTCAAGGCGTTGAATAGAGTCGTCTTGCCTGAATTGGGATTCCCAGCCAGCGCAACAGTGACACGAAGTCCCTGAATGCCCGGCGCCACACCTGTACATTCACATGCCATCATATGGCCTCCTTATTAATGTTTAGCATCCTTAACAATTTGTTGAAAAAAAATAATACCAGGCTCGTCAAGAAGTCCTTGATATTCCTTGTGATTCTGTCGTGCTTCAATGGTTATTGGCATGGTGTCACCAGGATGTGCTGGGCCATTCCTCGACCGATCGCGTATCGCCCTTCGCCTACGCGCAGCATCAGGGGCCCCGGTTGCGAATTCAGAACCATCACATGGGCGCCGTGAACGATGCCCATTGCACTTAGCTTGCGGGTTATTGCCTGACCGGCGGCACGAATGCACTCGACACAGGCAGGTTGCCCCGGCCGCAGCATCGGCAACGGCATGGCGCACCCATTGACCGTCCCAGGCGCTTCGCCTTCCGACTTGGCGTTTGCTTCGCCGTCTTGCTTCTTGGATATGGGAACGTCCATCGTCATTTTCCATCCTCCTGGTCGGCTCGCGCCTCAATCGTAATCGCCTCGGCCTCCTCCTTGCGAAGAGTCAGGCTGTAGCCCTTGATCTTCACTTCAATCGGGTCGCCCAGTGGGGCGACTTTCACCACCGTCACGCTGGTTCCGCTGGTGGCGCCCATGTCAACGATCCGCCGGCGAATCGAACCGATGCTGCCGACGCGGACAATCCGCCCGGTCTCTCCTGGTTTCAGTTCAGCTAAAGTCATAGTTGCCTCCTCTGTTGGTAGCATATGATGCCTGTTCCGGTATTCATCGATCGCCATTACCATGCATCGCTCGCACGTCTCGGTCTCTTTGTCAGGATCGCATGAGTGCTCATATCCGCGAATCCACTTGGAACCGCCACGCGGACAGCGCTTAACGAAATCCATGAAATGCGCCAAACGCTCGAGCACAGACCTGTCCACGGCATGCTCAAGGCGACAGGCATTGGCCTCGGCCAACTCGGAATCAACGAGAAGAACCTCGATCAGAAAACGCTTGAGCACATCGTGACGATGCTGCACACGCTCGGCAACGCGCTTCCCAGACTCAGTCAACGTCGGAGAAACATAGGGACGGTAATCGACAAGACCCTTGGCGGCCAACGAACGCAAAGCCTGAGTAACACCAGCCTTGCTTATCGACAAACGCTCCGCTATGTCAGTGACACGAGCCTCGCCGTGAATGCGGAATAAGCTAGCGATCGTCTCAAGGTAATCTTCCATCTCCGGACTTAATGATGAGGCTAAACTTTCCATGTGAACTCCAAAATAATGACATTGCAAAAATGTTAATTGACCTTAACATATGGTGTCAAGCCAATATGTCAAGCGCAACCGATAAAAAACATGAATTTTTTGGAGGTTGGTGGAAAACCCCATGTGCCGCTACTATCTTTTTCGAGCACACTGACTCCCGCATTTCAAAATCGATTCCATCAACGCCATCCCGGAGAGCCTCATGCGTTTCCCCCAGATCATACGATTCACCCTAGTCACCGCCCTTTGCCAGACCGGAGCGCTACTCGCCGCCCCGAACTATTGGACTGGCGAAAACGTGCTGGTTAACGGCAAGCTCGAAACTCCTGACCAGAAGAATATTCCGGCAGGTTGGGAAAAGCTGATCCTGCGCCTCGGCAAGGGACAGGCCAAAGTCAAGGCCGACGACGGCGGCGTGCTGCTTCATTTCACCAGCCCGGAGCACATGGACCAGGTCAGAATCAAGCAGACCGTTCAACTGGAACTTGACAAAGTGTATGAATTCAGCTACGAATTCCGTTCCGAACTCGATAGTTCACTTCATGCCGACGCCGCGCTCCTGGGAACCGGCGTCTTCCTGCGGGCATGGCTGGCACGTCCCTGTGATCAATGGACAAAGGTCCGAGGTCTTTTCTACCTACCGCCGACGGTTCCCGAGAAGGGACAGGTGATCGTGATGCTCCAAAACCGTTCAATGCCGAAACTCTGGTATCGCAGCGTGTCGCTCCGACAAACGGATTTAAAACCGGAAGCGCTCGGGAAGCTAATTCCGGAACTTAAAGTCCACTCGGTCACTACCGATGACATCTTTATCATGCCGGGGACAAAGGCGAAAAGCGCTGAATTTCTCATCAACGACATTCCCGAAACCGAACTCGCCCGACTCCGCTTCGAAGCGGAACTGTGGGCCGGAGCAAAAACCAAGATCCCCTGCCGCGTCGAAGGCTGCCGAATCTCGGTTCCGATGGAGAAGATCCCTGAAGGAAAATCAACGCTGATCACCAAAATGTTCGACCGCGCCGACAATGCGATGCTCCAGAGCAAGGTCGTCACCATCGAGCGGGTCGGCACGTTGCCCGAGGGCATCGACTTCGGACATGCGGTCGCCTTGAAGACGCCTGACGGCAAGCCCTTCTTCCCTGTCGGCATCTACGCAGGGGTCGGTTGGAACTTCGACATCCGCGAGCTGGTGGCGACGGGCTTCAACGTCATCCACTGCTATGGCACCGGCAACCCCACCACATGCCGGGAATTCAACCCGGAAAAGTTCAACGCAAAGTATCTCGAAAACAACCGAAAACTGCTTGACGATGCTCAAGAACTCCGCGTTTACGTGATGATGTCCATCCCCCACCAGATGGCGGAGGACTCGACGAAGGTCAATCTGCTGACGACATGGCAGAACATTTACAAAGACCATCCTGCCGTTATCGCCTGGTACGTTGACGAAATGCGGGCAATCCGCAACACGCCTTTCCCGCTGATTAAAAAGTCCTACGACATCATTAAAAAGGGCGATCCCAATCGCCAATGGTGGGCCTACGAACACCCGGAACCCGAACTTGCCAACAGCATGGATACCATCATGATCGGAGTTTCCAGCGAAGCGCTGGCCAAGCTGATCAAGCTGAAACTCGGCTCGGACAAAGGACTCATCCACGTTTACGGGCAACTCGATTTCCGGAATTCGACGGCGAGTTCGCTCGACTACAACCAGTACAACTTCGTGATGCCGATCATCTGGGGCGCACGCGGAATATTCTACTTTACCTACCGCAACCTCGTTGACCCCAAGACAAATCCGGAGTGCGACAAGTTGCGCCCCCGCGTGCTTGACACGGTCAAACGCTTCAGTGCCATCGCCCCCGCCATCATCGCCGGGGAGCCACTTCCGGAATGGACGAAATCGGTCAAAACCACCGGCAGCATGGAGCACAAAATCTTTGCCTCGCAGGATGCCGCCTACCTCTTCTGCGGCGTGGCGGCGGGTGCATCCGAAGGCGGTGCAATCGAAGCGGTGATTCCTGCCGGAAAGAAACTGCGCGACGTGCTTAACGACCAACCGCTCTCCGAACTCAAGCTGGAACTCGCCCCCGGACAAGGGCGCATCATTGAGGTGAAATAGGCCGCCGTGAATCAACATCGCGGACACCTGCACCTAACCCCGTCTTGTTCTGCAACTGGTAATTTTGTCCGACCTGTCAGACCCTGTCCGACCTGTCCGACCCGTCCGACTAGGAATACCCCATACCCAAAATCATTGGTGTTTATTCGTGTCCATTCGTTGTTCCCCAAAAACGCCATGAAAATCATTGGCGTTATGGCATCAACTGCTTTTTTATGTTAAAGTATGCCCAAAGCCAGTCCCCATGCCTTTCCAGCAGTTTAAGCCCGCAATCCAAAACAAGCGCGACTTGAATAGCTCCAGTCAAAAGAAGAAGAATTAACCATGTCAAATACATGTTCAATATGCGAAAAACGCAAGAGCAAGCGAATTTGCCCCGCCTTGGGTGGGAAAGGCATTTGCCCCGAATGCTGCGTCAGCCGCCGGGATGCGTCCTGCGCCGATTGCGAGCATTATATCGCCGGCATGCGCGCGATGATAGACCGTTTCCGCACGAGCGGCAAACACCCCTTCAACATCAATATCACCCACATGGACACCATTCACGACATCCTTGAGGAACTCGCTTTCACGCGCGACCTCGATGCAGCGGAGGTGGCGCTGGAATCCTACGCCGATGACAGCTCCCCCTTCTATCTCTACGCTCGGGGCGTCATCAATTCCATGTATTATCAAGATGACGAAGAAGTCATAGAGGACCTTCTTGACGCCATCTGGCTTTACCCGTTTTTTTTCTACGCCTGGTACAACCTGTCCAGCGCGTTGCTTGAGTTGGGATACCTCGCCTTCGCTTATGACGCCTTGCAGATTGTGGTGAATCTGACGCCGCCAAACTATGACCTCCATATCAAGGCCAAAGACCGATTGCTTGAACTGGCTGAGATGTACGATGAAAGCGGCGCACTCTTCCCCCTCAAGGAAGCAATGATCCGCAATCAGTAGATGATATACTACGAGAAAATAACGCCAAAGGAGCCACAGCGCGCCGCCGACGCCTTCCTGAAAATGCTGGAGGAAGAACCCGACAAGGCGCGATGCCGCGCCGCCCTCGGTCTCTGCTATGCCTACCTGGGACGCAGGGACGACGCCATCCGGGAATTGCGTGCGGCGCTGGAAGTGTTCCCCGACGACGAAAACACCAAGGCCAACCTCGAAGCTGTCGAGAAAAGCCAAAACAATGAGGAAATAACCGGCCTGACGCCAATTACTGATTACGACTACCGAAGTGAACTGATCAATCGCTACTCCGACAAGCCCGAGCACGGCGAAGCAATCAGAATGCTCTTCGAACTCTACTGCCCTGCCCCACCCGCCGATAAATGACGAAAACGATTCCCGCACTTGGCAGTTGATAGCGCGACCATTATGTAATGGGATAATGAAATCCTGCGAAAACTTTCGAAAATCGATTGGTTACTTCAACACAGACGCCTTTCCCGCCAACCCAGCAAACAAGTACGAAAACGAAATCCTCAGCCTGGCTAAAGCCACATGCCAAGAACAGGAAAAAAACATCAGGAAAGAAGTCGAATCCAAACTGATTGTCAAGCCTTGCGAACTCATTCAAGTCAATTGAACCAAGGAGATTTCCCATGCGCAACCTGATCATCTCAACCCTAATCGCCACCTGCGCCTCCCAGGCAACCGGGCAGATCAACCACAATCCCGCCACGGATTGGATGGCAAAAGCCAAACTCGGAGCATTCATGCACTTCCTGCCCGGAACGCAAAACTTCGCTAACATCGATGCATTTGATGTCAATGCGCTCATCAACCAATTGGTTGACGCCAATGCCGATTATTTCGGTTTCACACTGGGACAAAACACCGGCTACTACAATGCACCGAATCCAGTCTTTGATGAACTTACTGGTTATAAGCCTGGCGAACATTGCTCCAAGCGAGACCTCCCAATGGAAATCGCCAAGGCGTGCAAAAAACACGGTATCAAATTCATCCTCTACCTCCCCTGCCAACCAGCAAATAGAGATGCCCACGCAGAAGAAGCAATCGGATTCCCCGCAACGCCTCCTAACTCAGACAGGCACTTTACGATGCCAGGGGCGCAAAACTGGGCGAAGGTCATCGAGTACTGGGCCAAACATTATGGCGACCTGGTCGATGGATGGTGGTTTGACGGAGGCTATGAATGGATAGGATTCCGCGACAAGCACGCACAGCTTTATTCCCAAGCAGTCAAGTCAGGCAATCCCAATGCCGTAGCCACATTCAATCCTGGCGTCAAACTCGTCAGGGCAACGCAATTCGAAGACTACACGGCCGGCGAAATCAACGATCCGTTTACGGTCAGGGTCGAAGGACGCTGGACGGACGGCTCGCAAAACCACATCCTGACGTTCATGGGAAGCATGTGGAGCAGACCCGATTGCCGTTTCAAGGACGAACAATGGATCCCCTGGCTGAAAGCGACCACCGCCGCCGGATGCCCAGTGACTATTGACATGGGCATTTACGCAAGCCCCCAATCCGCCGCCCCGATGGGCACCTTCATGCCCGAGCAAATCAAGCAATTCAAGCGCTTGCGCAAGGCATTGAATTAAAATACTTCATTCACACGCAAATCACAGGTCATCCCATGAGCATCCACGCCCAAGACAACCTATTCCTGATACAAACCCAACGAATGAGCTACGCATTCGGCATCGGCGCCGGCGGAAAGCTCATTCATCTCTATTGGGGTGACAAGCTACCAAACGCTAACGGCTTGCAGAGGCTCCTCCAACAAACGCAAAAAACCATGTTCTCAAACTACGAACTGCCCTTGGAATACCGAGGGCAAGAGCCTTTCGACTACTTCCAGCCTGCAATCCTGCCAGTCTTCAGCGACCAGGGACGAGGAGCAAGACTCGCCGTAACAAACCATAAACTCGACGACAATTCGCTGACCGTCACACTCAAAGACATAAACTACCCGCTTGAAGTCGATCTCGTCTACCAAACCTTCGGACAACTCGACCTGATCGCAAGGCACGCAGTAATCAGAAACACGGGGACCGATGACATCACACTCGAAATCCTCAAGTCCGCCACGCTCAACCTCCCCACGCCCGCAAACCACTACCGAGTCACCCACTACGCAGGAAATTGGGGCGCAGAATTTGGGCAACAGCAATGCAAGCTGACGCAAGCGCAGATCGTACTCGAAAACCATCGCGGCACCTGCGCCGCACACCAACACATCCCATTCGTTGCGCTCGATCCCGAATCCCAGGCAACCGAAACAACTGGGCAAGTCTTCTTCGCCGCGCTCAAGTGGAGCGGCGACTTCAAGATCACCGTCGAGCAAGAATTCAAAGGATCCGTCAGCATCGTTGCGGGAATCAATGATTTCGATTCCAATTGGATCCTGCATCCTGGCGAAGCTTTCGCCACGCCGCAACTCTGCTGCGGTTACTCAAACGCGGGATTCGAACGAATGACCGAAATCCTCTACGATTGGCAATTCGATTTCCTTGCACCACGCTCAAAAGCATACCTCACCAGGCCGATTATCTTCAATTCCTGGTACCCATACGAGTTCAAGATTGACGAAAACAATCTGATGCTTGCCATCGACAAGGCAGCACAGGTCGGCGCCGAACTCTTTGTCATCGATGATGGCTGGATGCCTGGACGAGTCAACGACAAGGCAGGGCTCGGAGACTGGATCCCAGATCCGAAGCGCTTCCCAAATGGACTCAAGCCGATCGCTGACAAGTGCCATGGCAAAAACCTGCTCTTCGGACTATGGGTCGAACCGGAAATGGCAAACCCGGATTCGGAACTCTACAGACAACATCCGGATTGGTTCATAAAACACCCAACTCGCAACCAAACCCTCTCACGGTCGCAGCTGATCCTCGACCTCTCAAAGGACCATGTCCGGGATTGGGCAATCCAATGGCTCGATCAGATTATCGACGACTTCGAACTCGATTACCTCAAGTGGGACATGAATCGCTACGTCACAGAATATGGAGCGGACAAGTCGCTGCCAATCAAGTACATACTAAACCTGTACAAGATCTGGGCTCATCTCAATCAGGCACACCCTGACGTCATCTTCGAAAATTGCGCCTCGGGTGGAGGAAGAGCCGATTTCGGGATGGTGCAGTACGCAGATCGAATCAACCGATCGGACAATGCCCACCCTGCCGACGTGATGATCCTGCATGAAGGCTTCTCACGCCTCTTCATACCAAAAACCGCAGGCGGCGCGGGAAACGTCGCACGTGATGAAAACGTTCCGCTGCAATTCAGAATTCACCTCGGCATGACAGGCTCGATGTCACTCGGAATCGACTTACTTAAAGCCTCGCAGGATACCCTCGACCAATTGAAAAAGGCGACGGACGAGTTCAAAATCGTCCGCCCAGCACTTCAGGACGCCTACGTCTACAGGATCGCATCCGCAACGCAAACACCCTACACCATCTGGCAATACGTCAAGCGAGACAGAACGGAATTCGGATTGTTCGCATTCGTCAACGACCTCAGGCACTGGGACAAACTCCAAATGCCTCGATTCAAAATGAGAGGACTCCTCCCTGACAAAATATACCGCGACCAAGACAATGACGAATACACCGGGGCAGAACTGATGAACATCGGAATCAAAGTCGATTTCCCCAAAAACGACTACTCAAGCGTGTTCAAATTCTTCTCGGCAAACTAACAGGGCAAACGCAGCGATAAAACTTGCTTGCGAAAGCTCAGTGTTCCTTTGGCACAGGCATTTCTTCCTGGATCATGAAGACCTGGTCGAAATAGATTTTATCGACCTGGTCCCTTGGTCTAGCCGGCGGCGCAAACCAGACGTACTCGTCTCCCTTCAAGTCAATGGGCTTTGACTTGAAGAGCTTGTAGGTCTTCCCCTTGCACTCCGAGACCAGATGCGTGGTGGTGCCCTGGCTTGCCCCCGTCACCTGGCTATGCACGCCAAAGGTAAATGCCGCTCCATCATCGGCATTGCCCTCGCAACGGACGGCATAGTAGAACACCCAAGGCCGATTGGTCGGATACTGCATCAAGGGCACTTGAACCGCCCATTCCTTGTCATCGCCCTTCATGTAAACGGCTTTCCCATTGGAAGCCGCAGGATCGTCAACCAAGAACGCCCATTCGCCAGGCCTGGCAAGACGAAAGCGATTCTCCTGAAACGCATCCCATCGATGCTCGGGCAACCCCTCGCACTCCGCAGGAGCAATAGGCTGACCCTTTGACAAATTGTCGTACATGCGACTGATGTAGCCCCCAAGCCGACCGCCCTCGGAAATGTACTCGATCTTCCACTTCGCAACCAAATCCATCAAGTCGTCAATCATTTGCTTGGCATCCTGAAGCAAAAAGACCCCCGACTCCTTCGCACCCTCAAACCGAAGTTGACGCAAGGACTTGATGTGAACATTGACCGCAACGACATCCAATGGAATGCGTTCGCGACGAACACGATCCCAGATAACAGGATCGTCCTTCACCAAAGACAACGCACGATCAAACAACGCATAGCCCTCGCGCAAAACCTCCGTTGACATCCAAACAGGAGGAATGCGACCGCTCGTACTTAAACGATGCCCAGACTTCAATGCCGCACCGCTCAACAGCTCCAAGTACGACAGCAAGGTGTCGCCCGCAGCACCATAGTATCCTCGGAAAAATTCCCGGTACAAATCATCCGCCTTCAGCTCTGGATTCCACTGCAAATGCGCCAATATCCACGCACGCGCACGAACGAAATCACCTGCCGAGCAAAATTTATCCCCTTGCGCAAACAAGCCAACGGCATTGTTCTCGATAAACAGGCGGATATCATCGTCAAAGTGCCGATAGTTGGGATATGGAATCATATAGTTGTGGAAATTGGCGAGATAATGCCAGACGTACAACTTCGGCGCGATCCTGCCCCAGGATTCCAGCAACTGCTTCATGCGCCTGTTGTCCGGACCATTCCTGATGCTTTGCGTCGCATTGACTGCCGTGCACAATCGGATGACCACATTGTGTCGTGGCCGGATCTTGGTCGGCGGCGTCATCGTATGCTGGTAGGCCAGCGTCTCCACTAGGAATTCGGGGAATTCCTTTTCCACGGCTTCCGCCACCTTGTTGACAAAATAGATCAAGGGCCCCGATTGGGCGTTTCCATTTTCCTTGAGGATGGCAACGCATTTTTCGCACTGGCAAGCCTTCGGCGTAAAAGCGTCATTCTGAGACACGGAAATGATTCCTGCCTGGCGATTCGCACGAATCTTCTCCAGGCAAATCCTGATGAATTCCTGCGTCATCTCCTCGTTCGTCAAGCACAACTGAAAGTCCAAATGACCGCCAGCCTGGCGGCGCCCGTCAATCAACGGGTACCAATCAGGATGATCATTGAAGTACTTCTCCGCAGGCAAAAATTGCGCAAAGGTATGACACCAGCCGATCAACGACATGTGGCCGCCATACGCTTCGGTCACGCTCGTCATGTGACCGTTGTTTTTCAAACGTGCCGAAAACACACCCTCCAACGCATCGCCATAGTACGTCTCACGAGACAACAACTTCGGATAATAAACAACCTTCTGCGCAGGAATCCTCAGGGTCGGACGACGGGGAATCGTCGATTCCGTCGATGTCCACCAACGTACTCCGACAACGTCCTCCAAAAATGTATATACCGCATACAACGGACCGCGACGGGGATGACCGATCAAGTACAACGAATCCCCAGAACTCAAGATCACAATCGTGTCAGGACGTGATACGTCAACCTTGGGCAATGAAGAGACGGCACCAATGAATATCGTGCGCTCAACCCTCCCATCCTCGGCGACAATTGGCAAACGAGCGCCGGTGACCTGAAAAAGATGATCCGACAACTCGCGGCTCGCAGTCTGCTCCACAAGCGATGCCGAACTCGGCAACGCAATCCGCCAGGACGACTTGCCATCCTCGACCAAGGTCAACTCGCCACAAAAAACAACCGAGGGCACCAGCATCATCATACCAAGCAGTACTCGCATCGCCATAAACTCCTCTTACAACTGACCAAACCTGACGCTGATCGCAAGCGCAGGATCCATCGGAACATCGACTCGAACCGTGCCCGCCGGTTCCACCACCTTCGGTGTCGAGCGTGGCAAGCGTCCCTTGAACTGAGGCAACCACTCCGCTTCGGCAAGCAGCATTTCCGTCGCCAATTCCCGGATCTCCGCCAATGTGAGCTTTGCAGAGGTCAGAGGATCCAGCGCTAACGCCCATACCACGGCTTCCGGATTCCCTGTGATTGCCGCTTCAACGGTCAGCCGTTGGACATTGACATTGGTCAGATTCAACGCAGCGCATTGTTCGGGCAAACGCCCAACGAAGGTAGGATGCAATCCCGTCCCATCCGCTATCACGGGCATTTCCGCGCAGCAATCATCGGGCAGGTTTTGAATCATTCCATTGTTTTTCAGGTTTCCGTTGAACTTGAACATCCGATTGCATTCCACTGCCTCGATGATGTACGAACCGTACTCGATGCTTCGTGGCGGCAATTCAATCGGTTCGTTCGCAAGCATATCAACGTTTTTGTACTTGGCTTCCAGGATGCGCGACCACTTGACGCACGCCGCCGTCTCCCCGCCGAAGTCGGGTTCGTCGCAATAGGTGTCCATGCCCAACTCGTTTTTCCTGAAATAAGGCAGGTATTCAGACAGATGCCCCGTGGATTCGGTCATGAAGTACCCGAACTGGCGGAATACCTCGCCGCGTACCTTTTCGTTGCAATAGTACTCGGGCGCCTCGAAAAGCTTGCGCAACCGGGGATAGAGATCCTGCTTCTTGTGCTCCAATCGGGTAAACCACCCCATGTGGTTGATGCCGGCGCAAGTGAAATCAATCTCATCCTGGGGAATTCCCAGATAGCCAGAAACCAGCAACATCGTCGTCTGAACCCCATGGCAAAGACCGACCAGCTGGATGCCGCTGTCAAACATGCTCCAGCATACCGTAGCCATCGGATTGACGTAGTTCAGCAAAATCGCATCCGGGCAAAGCCGACGCATATCCTCCGCCAACGCACGCATCACCGGAATCGTACGCAACGAACGGAAGATCCCGCCAGGCGCAAGCGTGTCGCCAATGCATTGGTCAACCCCGTACTTGAGTGGAATTTCAACATCGTATTCATAGGCTCTCAGCCCCCCGATCTTCAACGTCGCGATAACATAGTCCGCACCATCAAGCGCCTCTTCACGCGACGTCGTTATCTTAACTTCCGCATCAATCTTGTACTTCGCAATGACTTGATCCGCAAACCGTTTTACGCAGGATGTGTTCCGGGTGCTTGGAGCCATCAATGTGAACTCGACATGACCAATCCCTGGTATCTGCATCGTATCAAGCATCAACGTCTTGCAAAATACCAAACTGCCAGCGCCAATTATCGCTACCTTCATGGTGTTTCCCCTATGGTTTCATTGCCAAATACGCACAAAACATAACTTTAAAATATAAGGATTTCGTCTCCAGTTGTCAATTAATTCCCCCACAGTGGAAGATAACACAAAAACATGCCTTAGGCTTGCCATGACGGCGATGTACCTTATGTTATTAGCTTTATTATCGACTCGCCCGCTTCACGACAACCATCAAAAGAAGGATTGCACATGAAAATTCTCGCCTTGATCGCGCTCGTTTTCGCAACGCTCGCCAACGCCCAGGACATCCAGGAAACATTGATCATAGAACCGGATCAAATCAAATCCGTGACCGGCCACATCCAGGGGTCTTGCGTCTCGGAAGACGCCATCTACCTGTCGTACGTCCTTGGCATCATCAAGCTCGACTGGAACGGGAAGTTCATCAAGGAAGTCAGCCTGCCAAACCACAACGGAGACGTCGCATACCACAAAGGCAAAATCTACTCCGCAGTCTCACTCAAGGGAGGTGGCGAAATACATGTCTTCGACGCCGACCTCAACCCAATCAAGAAAATCAGCTACCCCCATGGATTCGATGGAATCGGAGTCCTCAACGACGCCGTATACGTCGGCATCGGACCCAATCCACATACACCGCACCGCGGAAACAAAATCGGGAAATTCGACCTGGACCTAAACGAAATCAAAGTCGTCAATTTCGACCATGGATTCGAAACCCATTACGGTGCTCAAAACATCACGACAGACGGCAAGTATCTCTACGTCTTCTTCTACAACGCCACCAAGGGTGGACATCCATGTGCCGTCATTGATGAAGACATCAATCTCATCAAGACCATCCGCTTCTCCGCTGGAACGGGAATTGATTTCCTGCCCATTTCGCCAACCAATCCGAATGGCACCAAGCTTGTCCGCTCAGTCCATGTCGGCGACTGGAAAAAAGCCAAGAAAGGCGAGCACAAGGTCGCCATCGAACCCTTTGAAAAGCAAGGGGACAACTTCGTCAGGTTGCCCACCAAGAACAAATAAGCAATTAATACGGACTAGACTCGGGCGATAGTTCGGACGAACAGGCAGGTCAAAAAAATTTACACAATGCATGGTGCCGTAGGCACTTAACTATGCTTAACCCCAGGCTTAAGCCTGGGAGAGGACTCCATCCGAGGACAGTGCCTTGTAAAAGGCACTACAATCATTCGGTTCGATTGGGAAATGTGCCAAACCATATCAAAATCAAATCTCTAACAATTGAACAATACTATTGAATCTAGCCATGAGCAACGAACTTAAGGGACAAGTAGCCATCGTCACGGGCGCATCTAGGGGATTGGGCAAGGGAATCGCATTGGTCCTTGCCGAACAAGGCGCCAACATCGTACTTAATTACAGGTCAAACGACCAGGAAGCCCAAAAGGTCAAGGACGAAATCCTGCCATTCGGAGTCAAATGCGTGCTCGCGAAATCAGATGTCGGAACCGCCGAAGGAGTCAAGTCGCTCTTCAAAGTCTTGGACGAACATTTCGATCGCCTTGACATCCTGGTCAACAACGCCGGTACCTCCCGAGCGGAAAATATCTTCGAAATCACAGAGGAAAGCTGGGATTTCATCCTTGATACCAACCTGAAGAGCATGTTCCTGGTCAGCAAGGAAGCGATGGAGCGGATGAAACAACGCAACTACGGACGGATTATCAACATGAGTTCCGTGGTCGCCCACCAAGGCGCCTTGTACGGACATGTCCACTATGCCGCAACAAAGGGAGGCATTCTGGGATTCACCAAAACCCTGGCAAGAACCGCTGCACCCTTAGGGATTACCGTCAACGCAATCGCGCCGGGAATCATCGCAACCGAACTGCTCTACCAAACACATGGCGATGATGGAGTCAAAAAACTGGCGGCAAACATCCCGCTCGGCCTGGGAGAACCACGGGACGTGGGACTCGCAACAGCTTTCCTTGCAGGGGAAGGAGGCAAGTACATCACAGGCATCTGCCTCGATATCAATGGCGGAATGTACATGAGACCATAATGACGGCAAACAAACAAGCCAAAGAATAACCATCAGCGCAAAAAGCCACCCCGTCGAATCCAGGTTCGCCGGGGTGGCTTTTTGCTTATGCGATTGCCCAGTGGGTTACCTGTTGTCCCAAGAGTTGTCGGGATCGCCGTAGGGATAGCCTGAGGGCATCGGACCGATGAACTTGCTGGGCTTCATGCTGGAAACATGGCCGTCAACCCAGGCGATATTAATCATGCCGTTATGGCGACCGACGGGACGGCGACCATTGTCGCCGTCGATGTTCGTATAGCGCTGGTTGTCGCCGCCAGTCCGGTTGGTCGGGGTACGCCACTGCCAGTGGACGGTGCCGGTGGCAAAAGCGAACCAATTATCGGGATTGGAATTGTTTGAAGCTGAGCTACAGGTATTGGAATCAACAAATGAACAAGTTCCCGAGGGCGTGGGGACATCCGCCATGACGCTACTTGAATTCCAATCGCTCAGGTTGGACTGGCAGCCGTAGGATCCGGCGTTACCAGCAGAAGTAGGCTTCAAGTTGTTGATGTTCGCAAACTTGTCGCCAGGGCAAATGCGGACTTTCTTGTCACCATAGTAGGATTCCGTCAAGAAGTCCCACCAGCCGTAGGTCGTGCCGCTCAAGGGAATCATTCCCGGAGGGAAGCGGGCATCATTGTCGTCAACGTACATCACTTGCCCCAAGTTCAACTGCTTCAGCGCATTCACGCACGAGATCGCACGCGCCTTCTCGCGCGCCTTCGACAACGCCGGCAACAGCATCGCCGCCAAAATCGCAATGATCGCAATCACAACCAACAACTCAATCAATGTAAATCTTAGGAATTTCTTCATCGTCGTCGTGCTCCTTTGCTTGATTTTTAATTCAAAATAAATACTTCAAAAAATCCGCTGACAAGGGAGTGGCAAGCCACATCGCTTGCTACTCCCTGGATTAATCTTCACTTTCACCAAAATATCACTAAAAACGAAATATTACAATATCAAACCCCGAAATAACTCATGGACACAGCAATTTTCTTCTTGTTAGGAGTCGTTCAAAAATTAAGACAACAGTTCTGGAATTATTTTGAGCTGTCTTTCCACTGTACTGAAAGGAGCGTATGCGCATACGCGACTGACAGGACGGGGGAAAGACAGCCAAAAGAAACCGGAAATGTAAACTTAATTTTTTAACGGCTCCTTACTATGTTTATGATAATGAATCATATGCCCGGCCAGCCATGTCCCCAGCCATGTGCTCCTGCCGAGCTCTTGATGTTCGCCTTTGTCGCGGTGTTGACGTGTCCATCCAGGAATGTGATATTCATGATGGTCAAGGAGTTATGCGGATAGTACGGGGATGGGGTGGCAGCGCCGGGCCCGCAACCTCCACCGCAACCGCAAGTGCCGACGTCGCCGCTATGGCATCCGGGGCACCAATGGGTCCAGAGCCTGCGACCTTCAATGACCAGGAACTTCTCTGATGGCTGCAAGAACATGCCACGCTTTTTGGATGTAGACTCGGTGCCCAAGTGCGCATTGGGCCAACTATAGTCGATCTGGTAGCTCTTGGAGCCATCCTGAAGCGTAAATGAACTATGAGTAGCCATTGAGGGGCAAATCAGGGTCTTCCAATCCCCCGCATACTTGCCGATATGCTCCGCCCACCAGATACGGTTGGGATTGTCGTGGTAGAACTTGGGCAGATAGTCGTCATAGTCATCGGAGTACATGATTACAGCCAGTCCAACCTGTTTCATGTTGGACGTGCAGGAAATCTGCCGCGCCTTTTCACGAGCCTTCGACAACGCGGGCAACAGCATCGCCGCCAAGATCGCAATAATGGCGATGACAACCAACAATTCAATCAATGTAAATAATCTGCGCATGTTTGGACTCCTGTAAATTTTTGTTTGTCAAGCTCTATCAACTTTCACTTCCATCTTCATATTTTAGCAAATATATGCTTAGAAATCAAGTCCACCGATAGAAAAACCCATCGATAATCATATTTTTTGTCAAGACACGCCCTCCTCTGTAAATAAGATTATTATCAATGCACCTCATCGGCGCCTCGAAATCATCTGCCGTTGCCTTTTTGACACAGGGTTCGCAGCCTTTTCACAAATGCCAAACCAAAGGGGCATGTCACATGCATTTCGAGTACGAAAGCGATGATTTTTTTGCCTCGGAATCTTGGGAAGCAGATTCCTTGGCATCCCTTCCTTTCATCCCCCTCGCAACAAAAAAAGTTCCGTCAGCTTGCCAAAGCAAAAAATCGAGTTTAGCTTGATAGCATTTTGAAAGGCCCCTAAGGTTCCAGACAAAATTCACAGAGGAAATCAAACCATGAAACAACTTCGTTTTGCAGGACAGGGAAAACTCGAATATGATGACGTACCGGATCTGGAGCCAAAATCAGGTGAAGTCGTCATCAAAACTGCCGTCTCAGTCCTCTGTGGAAGCGAAATGGGCGCATATCGGGGCAACGGAATGAAAGCCGGAAACGGAGGCCATGAAGCGGCGGGAATCGTACTCAAACTCGGAGAAAACGTAACTAACCTGAAAGTCGGCGACAGGGTCGGAGTCAGCCCCGTCGCCCCATGCAATGACCCTGCCTGCTCATATTGCAGCAAAGGACAATTCACATGGTGCAAACATTGGAAATTCTACGGGAACTTCCATTCCGAACAATTCCTTGCCAGCGCCCGTGCCTGCCAAGTTCTCCCCGACGATGTCGACTGGACCACCGGCGTCCTGATTACAGGCGACGGCTTCGGTGTGCCTTATCACAGTTCGACGAAGTTCATCAACAAAAAACCATCCACCATAGCCGTCTTCGGCGCGGGACCGATTGGCTTGGGCAACGTAATCCTACAGGCTTACTATGGTCGACGCGTCATTGTCTCGGACATTTCGGAAGCCCGCCTGGAGTTGGCTCGCAAGTTTGGTGCTTTCGCCACCATCAACCCCAAGGAAAAGGATGCTGTCGAGACCATCAAGGAATTGACGGATGGCGTCGGGGCGGACATCACGATAGAATGTGCCGGGCGTCCTGAAACTGTCCACCAGTGTTTCGCCGCCGTCCGCACGGGCGGGCAAGTGATTTTCAACGGCGAGCAACCGGAGATCCCCATATCGATCAGCGGGGCATTCATCCGTCGCGACATCACCGCCACCGGCTCTTGGTTCTACCACTTCTGCGAATACTCCGACATGCTCCGCCTCTGCCGCGAGGGTCTTCAGGCGAAATCCTTGGTCACCCATCGTCTCCCATTTGCCGAAGCCGCCACTGGCTATGAATTATTCGCCGCCGGAAAAACCGGCAAAGTACTCCTCGAATACTGAATCCCAGCTCCCCATGGAAACAACGACCGTTCCCTCGCAATCATAGCGCCGATAGATGAAAACCATCAATAGGGCAATTATATTGACTCTTGTTCGCCACGCAAAGGGTTGAGGAAACGGTATCTCAATGAAAGACTGCAATGGGCTTGCTTGACTACATATTGGAAAAAACGCTAAGAATTCCGCCGGAACGGCTTTATCGGCATAAATGTTCCCGAAGAAATGCCATTATCGGCGACAGATTGCCGTCGCTTCCACCCGGCACGCCCGTCTATTGCCATTTTACGCTGCATGTCGCCGAGCACAGCGGCATCTGCATCGGAGACAAAATCGTGCATTTGGACGGAAGCGGCAAGATCATTTCCTCCACGCCCAGCGTATTTCTAGCGCGCCTGGACGGAAACAATCTTGCCGTCAACATCTACTATGCGGCAACAGGACGGAACAAGCCCCTTGCCCATGCGGATATTGCCGCCAGGGCGCAGGCGGCTCTCGGAGAGCACCGTGACTACAATCTTCTGACGGACAACTGCCATGGCTTCACGGTCCGATGCCTCAATGGAGATACTAGCCGCACTGCCGCCTGGAGCATCCGCGAGGTCGAAAACGCAATCACGTCCGCTTTTGGCACGACCTCCTGGCGTTGGCGATGCTGGGACGGATGGAGATAGGGAACCGTTCAATAATTCCTCGGACCAGGCAAGTATGTCTTCGTCATTTTTGCCCCGCAGTCGGGGCATTTCGTGGGAAAGATACAATGGGGATGCTTGCGCCAAAGTGACTTATGGACGATTCTTCAAAAATGATCGTGATTCATAGAAATTCAGGATTTGCTTTATGACGTTGGACGGATCCCGCAAGCCCGGGTGCGTGCAGTCAACAATGGTATGCTTGTATGGAAGTGGCGAAGGAAGCCGTGTATCCTCCAGCGCGACCTTGCCATCGTAGCGACCGGCAATAATGCCAACTGGTGGCAGCCAGGCAGGCGCTGGTATCTTGGAAACAAAGGATGCATCATCGGGACTCATGTCTTGAAGGGATGCATTGATATCACTGACAAAAGGCATTTTCCCAAAATACGCCAGATTGGAACCGCGATTGGGAGGTCCAAGCATCGCAATCGCAGTGATTCGACGGCATTCCTCTTCGGTCATTTTGGCCATTGCCCCCCTCAAGACGAGACCGCCCATGCTGTGCGTAAGAAAATAGATTTTCTCATCTTTAGGCAATTCCCCTAGCAATTCGCGGAATTTTGAGAGAAAGACCTGACAATGCCTTTCCAGGTTGCATTCAGCGGTCGGGTAGTCGTAGTTGAAGGTGTCAAAACCCTTTTGCGCAAGCGTGTCGGCCAGTCTCTGCATGGAACTGGCTCGGACGCCCCAGCCATGGATCAGCACCACGGTGCTCCCGCTTTGCCTGGTCGATGGTGTCTTTATAAAACGGAAACCCTTGTCCAGGTAATTAACAAATACTGATGTCGGGCGATTTTTCAGAAGCGATTCCAGCTGTTCCAAAGTCGTGCCGCGAGCGACACGGTTGTCATTGGCATCCAGAATTCGCCACCATCCGCTGATGATATTGATCTGCAGTTTCCAAGCGTTTGAGGCAAACGTATCCCAAAACACCTCGCCGCCAAGCGTTGGGAACTCCACGTTGAAGGTGCCGTGATCTTCTAGCAAGCGTTGCAGCTCACCAGAGGTCGCAACCGCCTTGAATTGACCAAACAGTTCTTGCTTCAAATTGTTTTCCTGCTTTCCAGATAAGTTATCATTTGCCCCCTGACAAAAGATGCTAGGGGAAAATAAAATCAGGATAAGCAGGAAACATGTTTTCACGGCAATCCTAGCCAACGTTATTAGCGATAACCTGTTCGCTCCGGTCAAACTGGACGATAAGGCTCTGGAAGAAGCGAACGAAAGCGCTGAAGTTGCATCTCGCAATAATCGTTGTCAAGCGGCTTTGAGCGCTTGACCAGACGTTCCAGGTCAATGAGGCCGATACCGCCATCCGGCAAAACGAAAAAATGCTCGGGCTTGCAGTCAATCTTCCAGTCCAGACGGCAAGCCTGCATGCGCTTAAGCAATTCTTCCGCCTGCTTGATGACGGCAAGCGCCTTCTCCCGATTGTCTGTTTCGGCGACAAAGCGATCGACTGGCACGCCCTCCATCGGCAGCATCACCATCACGCCGGTGTTTGGCAGGCCGAACCGCCAGCGTTCCCCCCAGGCGATGACTTCCGGGACAGTGAACCCATGCTCGGCCGCTAGGGCAAACGCCCGGCGTTCCTTCACCGTGTTGCACAGCGGCTTGCGCAACCGCACCAAGTTTCGGATGATCGGCTGGAGCTTGGTGTAATAATCCTGCTTGATGAAAATGACCTGCCCACAGGAAAGAGTCAACCGCCAAGTGGCGCCTCGGGTATGGCTGGACATGCAGTTCTCACCACGATAGTTCAACAAGGCCGAATAGCTGTCCAAGTTGTTTGCCGCCAAGGCATCCTGCCATTTCGGTTCGATGTGAAAGCGCATGGAACAATAACTCCTTATCATTCAATGGAATAATAAAACACGAACAGAAAAGGTTTATTTGAAAACAACTACAGGGTTAACAAAAACTTTCCTGACATCAAATCACTACTTTATAAGCAAGGAAAGAAGAAATCAACCCAACATGCGGAATTTCACGACCTGTTAGATATTAACCTAAAAAAGCAGTTGACGCCTTATGATTGTAGTGCCTTTACAAGGCACTGTACTTGGGTAGGTTCGCCACCCCAGACTAAACAAGTCCGAACTGTCGTCCGCGTCTGCCCCGTGTGGATTGCGGACGGTCAGTCCGCGCCAAAGACTTTGCGCCGTAGGCGCCTGACCATGCTTAACCCCGGGCTTCAGCCCGGGGACAGGATGCCCCCCATGCGGGGCGCCTTGTAGTTGTGACGATCAGGCCCGTGAAGCCGGAGGATGGATGCCCCCCATGCGGGGCGCCTTGTAAAGGCGCTACAGAAGACCGACGCATTTCAATTCACCAACACGGTGAAATAAATAAACTTTCTAACCATTTGATAATAAGCCAATTAGGAATAAAATCCAGCTTCAACTGCTTTTTTTAGGATTAAGTATTTAGCATTCATAATTCAGCATTCACCTAGCGGCCCAGGCAAGCCCCCGCAACGTGATTTCAAGGATTTGAGGCGTGGAAAGGAAGTCTTCGACGCCATGTCCCAGCGACGAGTAGAAGACTTTTCCCTCTCCGTAGCGCCGTGTCCAGACTACCGGCATGACGGTGCCGTCAATCCATGCTGCGTGCTCGCCACTGAACGTCGTCGTTGCCAGGACTTTATTCGAGGGATCCGTGTGCATGTAGTACTGTTCGCTATGCACCTTGAAGTCTTCGATGCCTTTGGTGATTGGGTCGTCATGGTCGATGATGTTGACCATATAGTCGATGGTGTTACCTGGGTGTGCGACCCATTGCCCTCCCGTCATGAATTGGTATTCGGTATTGTTTCTGAACGCATCGCACATGCCGCCATGCCATCCACCGATTCCGACTCCTCGCTTGACCGCTTCCAGGATTGCCCGTTCAGCCCGCCCCGAAATCACCCCCATTGTCCAGACGGGAATGATCAGGTCGTACTTTTGCTCCAGCGAACCTTCTTCAAGTGCTTTCTGATCATCGAAGACATCGACCTTGAATCCCCTTTCCCTCAATGCCTTAGCGACGAGTTCCGAAGTCTCGACCGGCTGGTGCCCATCCCATCCGCCCCTAAAAATGATGCAGTTCTTCATGGCATTTCCTTGATGTTAAACTCTCAAAACCCAATTCTTCAATCATTATTTTGTTGATTGGACAATACTATGCAACCAGAAAGTCGAATTGGCAACATGACTTGACAACATTGCAAAAAATCGTCGGTTTCGTACTCAAATGCCATGTGACATGCCTTTATAATTCTGCCTTGGGAATTTGTTGTGTGTATGCCAACGGAGCTAATTATCCAGGTTGGTGTATCGAGCAGGACTTTGCCGTTTCGAGTCAGCTAAATCCGTTTGCAGTTCTGTTGCAGACGCTGTTTTTCAGGATATTGAATTTGTAGGAAAACACTTTGTTGAGTAGATTATGACATTGCTTGTCATTGTTTCCCTCCTCGTATCTAACTCACCTTTTCAACACAAAATCATCTAGCCATGCCAAAACTCACTTCACTTCTTGTCGTATTGTCGCTGGTGTCATATTGCGTTGGTGTTCCCTTTTCCGTTCCCGACGAAGGCCTGGACGTCTGGGGAAAGAAGGTGAACGTGACATTGGAACTGCTGGGACCTGGGCACGTAAAGGCCTCAATGTCAACCAAGGAATTCAGCTTCGGCTGGTTCCAGCACCGCTTCCCCCAAGTCGATGACTTCAGCAAATACGCGGGAATCTACGGTCGCTACCGCAGCCGGCAGGCAGGACGCATCGAGGCCTTGATACTGCTTCGCGGAGAGGGATTGTCACATTATTACAAGCAAACCATTGGCGACCTCCAGGCAGGAAACGGGGAATGGGTCGAATTCTACCTGCCATTCGCTAAATTCGAACCCAACAGAAATGCAAGTGCCCGTTTTGCGACGACGATGCTAACCACCAATGACCTGCTGGAAATCTCAGTCGCAGGATTGTTTGACGACATCGTTGAAATGGAATTTGACCAATTAAGCCTGATCGAGCAAGGAACGTCAGAACAGTTCATCAAATCGATCCTCCGCAAGATGGCCGGCCAGCAATTGAAGCGTTCGATTGACGGTTCGTCACATCCACGATTGTTGCTGAATGGCGAAAACCTGGAGCGGTTGCGCAAGAAGGCAAATGCCGGTGGAAATGCACAAGCCTGCTACGAAAACCTGATACGGCAAGCCGAAAGCCAGTTGAAAAGCTTCAATGCCGACAATCCCTTCGGCAGAGTCTTGGGGTTCTCCGCTGCGGAAGAGCTGACCCCCCACAAGAAACGTGCTAGTTTCGAAGGGGCATTGACGCCTTCGGTTCGCCCGATCGAAACCCTGGCGGCAGTCGGCTTGCTGACCGGCGACGAGCGCTTTAGCCGCCATGCCGCGAAAGGGCTGGTGAACATGGCGCGATCCTTGGATGTGACAACCCCTGAGATCGACCTTGGCTTCTACTACACGCGCACATTCTATGTCCGCGCCTTGGCATTCGGCTACGACTGGCTGTGGCATTTCATGACGGAAGAAGAACGGCGGGACGTGGCGGTAACGCTGCTTGGCTTTGTGCAGGACATCTACGACAAGAGCCAGATTCATAGTTGGGGTCGCCATCCCCTGCATCGAGTCTGGAACTGGGATCCGGGACTGGTGAGTTGCGCCGGATTGGGCATCCTGGCACTGGAGGGCGAAACAAACCTCCCCGAGGAAGCGATGCTGGTCACCTTCCGCAGGCACCTGCGCGACTACCTGACACTTGGCGTTGATTTTGATGGATGCGGCCACGAAGGACCATCATACATTGTCTATGGAATCGGGGCAGGAGTCGAATTCATGGAGGTATTGCGCCAACAAGGACGCGGCGACTTGCTCATCGATACCAACCTCCAACTGATCGCACCTTGGCTGGTTTCGGAATTGCTGCCGAACAGGCCGGAATGGAACAATTTGTCAGACTGCGGACACGGAAGCGTGCCAGGATGCCAAGTATATAGCTACGTGCTGGGACGGCTCGCGGAACTCGCAAAGGACGACCCGATGAAAGACGGTGAACGCCTGCCAAACCCGGCAAACATGGACAAGGGCTTGGACTACATACAGCACTTCTCCGAACGACCAGGCGACCGCAGGCTGAGCTACGGCGCATTGGCGGGGCTGATGAGCTGGGCGTGGAACCATGGGGCAACCCCTAACCACGCATCGGAATTCTCCGCACATGTCTCCCTGGCATACACGCTCTTCCACCAGGACTTCCCAGCCGTCGAAGACCCCGCCGCCCTACTCCCTGACGGAATGCTCTTCCGCGGCAGGGGACTCGCAGTCTCAAGAGCCAATGGCTACGGGAAAAACGGCTTCCACCTGGCCGTGGAGGCAGGGCCGCACGCGGCAGGACACGACCAGGCAGACAAGGGCACATTCACGTTCAGGGCGCACGGACTCGATTTCTTCATCGACAGCGGATACGGAAACGACGGAGACCCGATGAAGAGCGGAAGCGCCTACGCCCACAACGTCGTGCTCGTTGACGGACTCGGACAACCGTGCCGATGGCACAACAACAGCAGCGGAAGCATCACAGGATATCGGCATGCCGCTGATTTCGACTGGGTTCGGGTTGACGCAATAGACGCCTGGAACTTCGACTTCGCACAATGGATACGAAGACCTACAGGACGAAACATCAAACGTGCGGAACGCCAATTCGTGTTCGTTCGCGGAGACCAAAAGAACATCCCGCCATATCTGGTACTCTTTGATGATATCGAGAAGAACGATGATGAAAATCACGATTTCACATGGCAGTGGCATTATCCAACCTACCTCGAAGTTGACTACAGCAATCCAAAGCAGTGGATCGGCTCCGTCTCCACGAGAAGGACGAAGGTCTTGACCACTGCGGCAGGAAAATCCAGCGCCAAGGCAACCTTTACGTTCACAGTCCCCGCCGATGGCGAGTACAAGCTGTTCGGGTTGACCGCCGCATGCGGACCGGTGAGCCACAAGTCAGACAGCTTCTCGCTGGCGATCGGAGCCGATCGAATCGATGCCTGGGACATTGCGGCAACCAACACGTTGACATGGAGCGCCGTCAAGGAGCGTGGCGAAGCAATGCCCCGCAAATTTACATTGAAGGCCGGCGAATCCTTTGCGGTCGAGCTGCGCGGACGCGAACCCCAGGCCGCATTGGCGAAGTTGATGCTGTTGCCCTACGGCGTTGAAGATCCCCTGATTCCAACCGCCGAGCCTGCTGGTGCGATCTACTACACAGCAGAGGAAGCCGTCATGGGCGAAACGCCGTTCCTGCTCGAGGCATTCAATCCAGGGATTGACTCCCCCGCAAGCATTTCTGTCTATCCAGTCGGAAGGAGCGTGCCTGGCGATACAACGATGGAATGGTACGTGACCAGCCAAAGTGGTTCTCATCCGAAGATCATGCACACGGCTCACGGAGTAAAGAATCCAGGCTTCCTGATGGTGATTGTGCCTCGCGCCGATGCCAACGCCCCGTTGCCCTTGTCGGTCGAACGCCTTGACGGCGACGTGCCTGGGGTTGCGGTCACATGGTCAACTGGTCGCCAAGTCGTCCGCTTCCCGTTGACGGGGCAGGCTTCGCCCTATCGGAAGCTGGAATTCCAGGACGTTGACAAGTGACGGGGGAACCGAACAATGATGCACCAAGCAACACAGTTCATGGGGCATGATTCTCGTATAATTGGTCGATTTTCCGCCTCGTTGCTGTGGTTGCTGGTGGTGCTTTTTGTGTCCTCAATTCACGCTGATGGCTTCGAGGGTCTCGCCTTGGATCAGGACACAGGGCGATTACGTTGGGCAGCCTATCATAGCTCGTTTCCCCTGACGCTTGACGCCGTCGTGAAAATGGAACCGAATAGCGGCTATTCGATCCTGTTCGCCAGCCATCAAAAGAGCAGCTCCTGGCATTGGGAAGTTTTCACGATGCCCCAGACAGGACTGTTGACCGCCTACATTCCCGGCTTCAACCCGAATCATGTCCACAGCTCGTTCAATTTGAATGATTCCAAGTTTCATCACGTGACCTTTATACTGGAACGAACTCGGGCAAGATTATTCGTCGATGGAACGCCAGTCGCCGACGTCAAGCTCCAGCGCTTGCCGGAAAAGACAGGGGCGCCGCCTCAGGAAGATTTGCTGATCGGCAATGTGCTCGGACACCGGTTCAACAGCGAGGGAACAATCCGCGAATTCAAGCTCGCCAATGCTGTATGCCTGCCCACGGAAACCATGAAAGGCGACTTCGCCCATTGGGACTTCGCTGAAAAAGACCAGAAGGAATACGCCTCCAAAGGCAACATCCCAGGCGTGGTCAAACTCGAATCGCAATTGGGCGACACCATGGACTGGAAGCCCTTGGAACCCTTGCGCGAAACATCATCCCTAAGGCAAGCAGCCAAAAACTGGCTGGCAACGGCCGGAATCAAACCAGAAACATTGCCCGAACTAAACGCACGGGACGTCGTCTGGGAACATTGGCGAAAACAGTTCGAAAACTACGGCAAGCTCGACTACGATAAAGAACGGCGCATTGACAAGAAGCTGCAAGACACACAATGGCTGCAATCCCTCCAAGAACAAGTCTTCGATCGCCAAGCATTGATTTGGAAAGACGACACAGGTCCCGCAGGCACCGCAATGCGACGAGTCGAAGCACTCCTAAAATACCTGGACTCCAATGGATTGCTCGATGCCCAAGTGACGAACCGATTCAGCCAAACGACCGCCACCCTGAAAAATGCGCTGGCGAAAATCGGCGAAAGCCCAGGCGCATTTTATGCGATTTGCGCATTGCGCCGAGAATTGGTCCTCGCCAATCGCCAGCTCGCCGAAGTCGGAGATCTGCTGTGCGTTTCACGCGGAACGCAAGAGGGTTCCATCCGTTCAAGGACTTGGACAAGCGACGACGTTGGCGGACACTTCGCCTGTCAGTATTTCGGCTACAACGCCGTCCCCGGAGGTGGCTTGTATCGTATTTCCAATTGGAGAAAAGGCACGCCGAAAGTCACGGACATCCTAGGCAAAAGCGTAGTCGAAAATGGTCGATACCAAGGAAAATCCCTGGTCGGAGGCGCATTTTGCACGCCTGACTTGTCCTTTGATGGCAAGCGAATTGCGTTTGCCTGGACAAACAACAAGCAACATGCGAAGAACGTCTTTGGATACGAAACCTGCTTTCATTTGTTTGTAGTCAATGCCGATGGAACAGGACTCTGCCAATTGACGGATGGCAGGGTCAACGATTTTGATCCATGCTGGCTGCCAAACGGTCGATTGGCGTTTATTTCCGAACGTCGCGGCGGGTACATCCGCTGCTTTGCCGAACATTTGCGAGTCCGCAACTTCACCTTGTTCACCATGAAACCAGATGGTTCCGACATCGTTCCCGCCAGTTATTTCGAGACTTCGGAATGGAATCCCTCCGTGAATCACGATGGTCAGATTGTCTATGCCCGCTGGGACTACGTCGATCGTGAAAATTGCCTGGGCGGTCGATTTTGGATTGCGAATCCCGATGGCACGGATCCCCGCGCTCCCCACGGAAACTACCCCTACCCCTGGCATTCTGAACCCGGGCATCGCGAAGACTACGTCAAGCGATTCCCCAAAGTCCCCTACAGCGGATTGGGCACTCGTTGGGGCACGCCGATCGTCGAACTTGGAATCCGGGCAATCCCAGGCTCACGCAAGCTGATCTTCACGGCTGCGCCACACCACGGACAATGCTATGGTGCCCTATGCATCCTGGATCTGAATGTCGAAGACGACGCACATCACAGCCAGATTCGACGCTTGACGCCATACGAGCCGTACCCGGAAACCGAGATGCCAAACAGGACACACTACAAATACGGAACGCCTTGGCCCTTGAGCGAGGACTTGTACCTGGCGAACTGCTGGGAGGATCTGGTCGCGCTGGATCGCTTTGGCAACGAGGAACTGATCTGCGCCTTGCGCGAGACCGCCGACAATCCCAAGGAGTGCTTCCGTTTGATCGATCCAATCCCCTTGCAACCTCGTCCAACTCCTCCCGTGCTTCCAGATCGTACCTGGCAAGGCGAGCGGGCTTCGAAAGACGCCCCCAAGGCGACCATTTCCGTGATGAATGTCTATGATACGGATCAGCCGTTTCCCGAAGGCACGAAGATCAAGTGGCTGCGCGTGATTCAGAACGTCTTGAAGACGAATCACATCATGGGCGTCCCGATGGCTGGATTCGAGCGGGAAAGCACACCCAGGATCCCCTTGGGAATCGTGCCCGTCGAGGATGACGGGAGCGTGTATTTCGAGGCACCAGTCGGCAAGGAACTGATTTTCCAGGTCTTGAACGAGAAGTTCGAGGCGATTCAATCGATGCGTTCCGTGGCGTTTGTCTTCCCCGGCGAACAGCTACGATGTATCGGATGCCACGAACCACGAAGACGGGTGCCCAAGGTCGGACCACGACCAATGGCGCTGCAACGCGAACCTTCAAAACTGAAAATCGAACTCGGAGACAAGATCGAGCCGATCTTCTATCATAGGCAAATTCGTCCGATTATCGACAAAGCCTGCCGGGATTGCAACCATCCTTGGATGAAGGACGGCAAATCCAATTACGAGGGACTCAAGGACGCCGCTTTCTGGTTTTCTGGAGGGATGCTCGGCACGATGCTCGGCGATTACTGCGGCACCCACGGTGGCGCACGTACCATCCCCGAACGATTTGGCGCAAAGGCAAGCTCGTTGACAAAGCTGATGAACGACGACGACCATCGACCACGCTTGACTGACGAGGAACGCCATTGGCTCACCTTGTGGCAAGATTGCAACTCCTTGCGCCTGGGAGCCTTTTATCGGGAAAGCGAACAATTGCTTGGCGATGTGATCTGGCCCGACCTGGACGTGGATCCCGCCAACCCACAGGGCATAGAGGGTCGTGGAAGACCGCTCAAGCGCCATTTCTGGCATGAAAACGACTATGGTCCCCATCGATTCCTAAGTATTCGAGCAATTGAAAATGCCCGGAATACGATCGAAGAACATACGGAAAGCGGCGAGATTTGTTGGAGTTTTACGACCGAGGGTGCATTTTCTGCCACCAAGCATCCAAGTGGCTGCGTGTTAATTGGCTTGAAGGATGGTGCAATGCTTGTAGGTCCCAACCAGCAACTCAAATGGCGATACCGCACCCAAAATCCTGTCACATCTGCCCTTGCCTTGAAATCCGGCTCAATCCTCTTGGTTCAAAGCAATGGAACCTTGGTTCAACTGGATGACGCAGGAAAGGTCGAGCGAGAATCGACCTTGTCACTGACTCGCCCGCTTGCCACATGCAATCTGTCTCCCGATGAAAAGCTATTGGTCACCTATCTAGCAGAATCAAAAATCTTCGAGTTTGCCTTGACTGGCGAACTGCTGCAAGAGTTTAGCGTATCGACGATGCCTCTTTTTATCGCGGGCACATCGAACGGCAATATTCTTGTTTCCGGTTCCCGTTCTCTTGTCGAGTACACTCGCAATGGCAAATCGATATGGTTTGTGAACACTCGCCGCGACTTGCCCGAACTGAAGCGCTTGCGTCCATCCTGTCCCCATCGCCTACCCAACGGCAACACGGTTTTCCTGCATACTGATCAGCAGGTCAACTTATTTGAAATGACTCCCGACCTTCGTGTCGCCTGGGAACGTCCCCTGCCCTCTGGAACATTCTTTGTGACTATCATCAAGTAGTTTCCGCACACGAAAAGCTAAGCCCTATTATGAATTACGAATTATGAATTATGAATGCGGAATGACCCGTCCAACCCTACCCGCCGTAGCGCAAAGCGCGTAGAAGGACCCACCCAAGGTGCCACAACACCACCCAAGGTGCCCCAAACACTACCCAGGGTGCCGTCCGACTTGTCCGACTTGTCCGACTTGTCCGACTTGTCCGACTTGTCCGACTTGTCTCCGACTTGTCCGACTTGTCCGACTTGTCCGACTTGTCCGACTTGTCCGACTTGTCCGACTTGTCCGACTTGTCCGACTTGTCCGACTTGTCCGACTTGTCCGACTAGGGATGCGTCATTTTTAGCCGCTAGGCTGATGGCATCGTCTGAGTACGAGCACCCCGGGTGCCCACTTGCTTTTCCCAAGGTCTGCGGACAAAAAAACTCAGATGGCAAGCCATTTGCCATCTGAGTACTGAAATTATTTTAATCGTGCTGAGGGAAAAAGCCTCAATCCTGATCTGCCTTCTTAGACTTCTTCGTCTTTTGCCTCCTGGCTTTTTTCTCCTGCTGCTTCTCGCCGTCTTTGTCTTCAATTTTATCTTTTTTCATTTCGACGACTTTTCCCTCTTCGGGTTTCTTGCCCACTTCTTTAATCTCTGTTTTTTCGTATTCATCGAAGAATAGGAAATAGTTGATCAGGTCTATGTTTCTTTGCAAACTTTCGCGCTTTCCGGTATGCTTGTCCGCTTCTTGTGCGAACTTCGTCGATCTCGCATCATTTCCCTGTTCTGCCGCCTTGGCGGATTTGTCCATCAGGTCTTGATAGATTTTGTCAACCTTTTCGAAATCCTTGGTCCAGGGGTCCCGGATTCTTTGGGCTTCCCTGTAGAATTTTTGCTTTGCCCTATAGAGTTTTTGTTCCACTTGCTCCAGCTTACGTTTTGCTCTTTTGACTTCCCTGGGATCGGCAAGGTCGTTCAGCGCCTCGCGTTCCTTGAAAAGCTCGATGACCTCCGCGCGCAATTCAAACAGCTTTGCGTAGCGTTTGTTATTCTCGAAACTTTCCAGGCTCGCCGCTGCCGGCTTGGGTTTCGCTTCAGGCAATTCAATCCCGAACCCCTGCTTGTCGTCGTCGTTATCATTGCAAAAACTCGTTCCAACACAGAAAAACATCAAGCCCAAGATAAGAAAATTACGAAGTTTCATTTTTTTACTCCTCTAATGGATAATAGTCGTTCCGACGCTAAAATTTGAAATGCACTTAAACATAACGCTTTTTTGCAAAAAGAACAATCTACTTTTCTCTTGACAAATATTTTTTCATAAATGGAGCGGCGCCTTAGTCTTGTCGCCTTGCCAGCAATTCGGCAATATCCTTGCGTCCCGCCATCAGCGCCGGGATGCCGCCAGCCACCACAGAAAGCAACACAGCCAATCCATATCCAGGAGCAAGCATCGACCAGGGGATTGACAATGGCGGCGCAATGACGCCAAATATTGGCGCAACCGTCACCATGCCGGTGGCATTCCACGCATAGAAAAGCCCGAAGAAAAAGCTCATCAGGCATGCACACAGCCCAACCAACAGCGATTCAGCGACAATCATTCGAAACAAGCCCCAACGCGTCACACCGCACGCCCGCATCACACCCAATTCCCAGCGTCGCGAACGAACAGACACAACCATCGTGTTCACGATTGCCAAGGATGACAAAACCAATATCACCAACGGCATCCGAGCCATCATGCGAATAACACTGAAAGCACGACTGTTCAAGGAGTTGTTCAAACTCTCGTTGGAATTGACCAGCACGAAATTCTTGTTGATCCCCTGATCCCAACGGGTTCCGCCCGCAAAGCTTCGCATCAGCCGAGCCACAGGTTTTCGGCTAAAAGCCTCCCCTGCAATCTTCCGCATATACTCAGCGATTTGGTGGTATTTCACGCTCCCATCCGTGTCAAACCAGAAAAACTCCCGATCTGGCGCTCCGAAATCCTTCAGAGGACAATCGTATGGAGTGAAAATCAAGCCGGATGTGCGACCTGAACTCACACGAACTCCAGAGCATTTCGACATCCAAGCCCACGCAAAATCCACAATCCCGACCACTTCATAATCCACATAAACCGATAGCTCCTCGTCCTCCTGGACACCACGCTGTCCCTGCTGTGGTCGCTGTCCGTCAGTCGATGCCTTCAGGCTCACTTTCGACCCAAGCTTCAAGCCTCCGTTGACCGCCAAAGTCTCGGGAATCACGCAAACCCGTGCGCCTGGCTGGGAAAACGCCTTGGACACAGATTCACGACTTCCCGAGATGAACTTCAACCGGATCATCGGTTCGACCTCACGCCACGCCGTGCTCGAATCCACCCCCATTACCACCAGATTGCCTCCCATCGCACCCTTGGCTAGCATCTTTTCACGCAACGCCTCGCCCAGATCCGGTTGCGCCACGCTTACGCGCATGAAATGCCCCTCGCGAATCCCAGGCATCTTGCTGACATGCTCCGTCGTATAATCGCTGATTACCCCTTCCTGAAACCGAACCAACACATCAGGTATCGTATCAGGAACCGTGAACATGGTCAGCATCGACGACGACCAGATATGTATCGCCGTAAACAGGCCAAGTCCCAAGCTCAACGCAATCGCAGTCCCTATCGTCCGCCATTGGTTTCCGGTCAAGACCTGCGACATAAACATGGGATGGAAGCCAAGCAGGCGTGACACCAAAGGACCAAATACGCGCTCGGTCAACAACACCAAGCTCGGCATGACAAGCAACAAGCCAACTCCGAGACATAGAGTGCATACACTCGTAAATACACGAATCTTCATCACAGATGACATCGGCACCAAAAATACCAAGATGGGTATCAGCAAAAGCAACAACCCGCCAAGAATGCCCCGACTGATCAAACGACGATTCGTGAAACGACGCAATCGAGAAGGCATCGCGTCAACAGGCGGTACGCGAGTTGCGCGATACGCAGGAATCAATGAGGCCAACAATGCCCCAACAACCGAACATAAAAAGGCAAAGATCAATGATTTGCAGGACAACGTAACCACTGGAAAGACACCGCTTTGGGCATACAGCAAAAACGTCAGCAAAAGCCATCCAGAACCAATCCCACCGAGCCAACCCAACACACCAAGCAGTATCCCCTCGACGATTACAAACAAGGCAACTTGAAAACGAGTAAATCCTATCGTCCGCAACAACGCCAAATAACGATGCTTCTCGGATACACCCAGGCTCAACGTCGTGAAAATGATGAACACAGACGCTAGCAAGACAATCCCGATCGTTGACATCGCCTGGCTGATGACCGTATCCTCAGCCTTGGCTTGCTCGTCCGCCTTGACATCGGGACGAGGATCGTTCACACGTACCCCGGATTCTTCAAGGCTACGCCCCAAAGACTTTGTCAAATCACCGTAAAAAACATCCTCGAGACCTCGCTTCGACAGTTCAACAAATAGCATGTTCGGATCGCCGCCCAATAGCTTGCGAGAGGTCTCAAGGGTTACGTAAATCGATGGAGTAACAGGACTTATCATAAATCCTCGACCGAACATCCCGCCACCACGAGGTGCCAGGCCAGGATCACCGCCCATTCGACTACCGCCAAGCCCCATCCCGAAACCAAAACTAAACGTCTGGTTCCCGCCTTTACGACTGAATGACCTCCGATCCTTCTGCTCGAAAAACCCCACTACAGTCAGAACCTCAGTTCCGCCCTTCCCTTCGACGCGGATCTTGTCCCCTATCACAACGTGTCGAGACGTGGTCACCGTACTGGGAACCGCAGTAAGCAACTTCGCCGCAGACGTTCCTACGACGCATTCCCCAGCTCCTCGTACCCAGCGTCCATCTGTGAGCTTAAACGGCGATTTCACATCGCCAAAACCAAGCAATGACGGACTGCGACGATCACCCATACCGCTGGGAATCAACCCCTCATCGAAATTCTCTAGGCGCATCGTTGCCTCGCCTTGATGCGCAAACGAAGTTTGAACCACATCCTTGTGTCCCTCGACAGCGCTAATCAGCTTGTCATCACCAACACCCTTGCCGCACAACGCCAAGCTATAACGTCCATAGTACGAAGAAGTCCCATCATCATCCGCAAACGCCTCCATGTCAATGCTTGCGACAAACCAGACGATCAGGCAACAGGTGGCGACTATCGCCAAAAACGTGAACAGCACCAGGGACTTGTGGCGAATCAGGTCTCGCCAAACTAGTTTCAGGAGGAATCTCATCCAAGCCCCTCCAATTCGGAAGCGCCCAAATCCCCGACCACCTTCCCGTCCTTCAACTGAATCACCCGATCCGTCCAGCGGGCAACGGATGCTTCATGCGTCACCACCACCATTGTATGGCCACGCTCTGTGCACAAGTCTCGCAGCAACCGGCAAATCGTCTCGCCATTTCCGGAATCCAAATTGCCGGTCGGCTCGTCCGCCAATAACAACGTTCCCTGGGTCTCGGTCACATAATCCAGCAACAGCGCACGGGCGATCGCCACGCGTTGCTGCTCGCCGCCGGACAGCATCTCGGGATAATGACCTCTGCGCTTCGTCAGCCCAAGACGATCCAGCAATGCCTCCAAACCATCGTGAAGCGCACTCCTGGACACCCCTGCCTCCCTATGGCCAGCCAATATCGGCAATAGGATGTTCTCCTCCGCAGTCAACGTCGGTATTAGATTGAACGCCTGGAACACGATTCCAATGTGCCTGCGCCGAAACAATGTCAATGCGCTATCCGACATCCCGTCCAGGCAAGTCCCCCCAATGATCACACAGCCGGAACTTACCGACAGCAATCCGCCGATCAGATGCAGCAGCGTGCTCTTTCCCGAACCGCTCTGCCCCATTATCCCCAAAAACTGACCTCGGGGAACCGCCAGGCTAACCCCGTCAACAGCATTGACGCCCCCGCCTTCACCAGTGCGATAAACCTTGCGAACATCCTCTAGTACAACGTGGTTCTCAACCATAATGCTTCAACTTGCCTCAATAATTCACACTGGGATGCTCGGTATAAACCGACAACTCGCCTTGACGAGGACCATATGGATACGTGGTATTCCCAGGAAATTGCCACTCGCCCACCAGATCATGCCCCTGGTTCAACGCCTTCAAATGACCGGCCAAACGCAAGGTGCCGACATGACCGTCGGCAAAGGATCCATTCGAACAATTCGAACCATGACGATAAACATATTCCTTCATCGAACTCGCCATCCCCCCCTTGTCCCTGCCGATGCTCAAACCAGCGCCGCTGACCACTTTGTCTTCAGCCTGATTCTGGTAGTCCGTCCATTGGCAACGCTTCGAAGGATGCGTATTCATCACATCGGACTCGCGCTGGACAATCATCCTAAGTCCAACAGAAGTTGCAGACTTGGAATCCGTCAAGTTGCACGTCCCGCCAATCGACACCTTGATGAACTTGTCACCAGACTTATACAATCCCAAGCGCCCCAAACCCTCAGTCGCCCCATCCCCAGGGCAACGGGTTATCTCCTCAGGCAATGCAGAACCGCCTGCGACAAAATAGCCCGTAAAACCATGCTCGGGCAATAGATAGCTCCGAATGTCAGGGAAATATCCGTCGTTGTCGGCAACATACATGACTGTCGCCATCCCGTATTGCTTCAATAGCGACTTGCAACTCACGTCCCGTGCCTTCAATCGAGCCCGTGACAACGCAGGCAACAACATCGAAGCCAAAATCCCAATAATAGCTATGCAAACCAATAACTCGATTAACGTAAATATATGCTTGCGCATCGACATCTCTTTGCAGATATATATCCTATTCCCTAAAATTTATAAATAAAAAAGCAATAAACATGCCAATATGGATTCACCCACGAACTCGAAAAACAAATACAACTTTTCGCACCCAACGACGACACAAGTTGCACCATTTCAGGGCATCCACCGCCAAACATAAAATGCCGCCGATAGTTTTCAACTTAACAATTCAACCTAAAAAAAGCAGTTGACGCCAAGATGCCAAGCACATATCGCGCAACTACTTGTTTTTTGCAAAGGATTTTCCCGGAAGCCAATCCTCAAGTTAGTGGCATTTAATCATTTTCCCGACCGAACCGAATGCTTGTAGTGCCTTTACAAGGCACTGTGCTTGGGTGAGTTCGCCACCCCAGACTAAAGTCTGGGGTTAAGCATCGTTAAGCGCTTACAGCGCAATGCATTATGCAAATCCTTATGGCAAGTCCGAACTGTCGTCCGCGTCTGCCCCGTGTGGATTGCGGACGGTCAGTCCGAGCCAAAGACTTTGCGCCGTAGGCGCCCGACCATGCTTAACCCCGGGCTTGAGCCCGGGGATAGGATGCCCCCATGCCGGGCGCCTTGTAAAGGCGCCACAGAAGACCGACGCATTTCAATTCACCAACATGGTGAAATAAATAAACTTTTTAACCATTTGATAATAAGCCAATTAGGAATAAAATCCAGCTTCAACTGCTTTTTTATAGGTTCAAAGATCCGACAAAAAGACGTTTCTCGATTTTCTCGCCAGTCGCATTGATTTCGCCTTGTTTTTATAGGGAAAGGTCATTTTGTTCTGAAAAAGGCATTTCCAATCCTGTTTTCTACTTGACATTCCCTATTTCAAGGTTTAAAATTTTAAATGTCAAATTATTCTCGTGTTTCAAATACAAGGCATCAATTTTAAGGAGAAGTATGAAAGCAAGTTTATCGTATCGAAATTTGATTGTCCTCGCCCTTGTCGTCGCAAGCATTGGTTTCGCCCAAAGTAACCTCAAGTACTCGATTACAGTCACCAAATTCGAGAACAAGGCGAATTGGAGTGGACGTTGGGATCTGGGTGATGCATGGGGAACGATTATGACGGACACCCTGGTGAACTCGGGAAAATTCATTGTCCTGGGCGAGAAGGACATGCGGCAGGAAGCGATGGCTGAGCAAGACTTTGCCGCCGGCGGACGCACCGCCCAAGGCAAAAAGACGCCGGCAATCGGACAGATGACTCCAGCACAACTCCTCGTCAAGGGTGCGATTACCCACGTACAGGAAACGAAGGGCGGCGGCGGTGGAATCGGCTTCAAGGGAGTCACCCTGGGCGGCGGTGGCGGCGTAACAGAAATCAACGTCACCATCTACATCGTCGATTCAAGAACCGGACAAGTCAAGGCATCCAAGAGCGTCATCGGTTCATCAGGCAAGAAAGGCTTGAAGATTGGCTATCACGGCTCGGCACTTGGCGGACTTACCGGCGACCTGGGCGGTTTCGACAAGGACAATATGGGCAAGGCCACGATCGATGCCGTCAACCAATGCACCGAATTCCTGATCTCGCAACTCGATTCAATCCCATGGGAAGGAACGATCATCTCCGCTAACAACGGAAAATTCATCATCAACAGGGGAACCCGCGAAGGCATCGCGGCAGGAATGACGTTCCAAGTCGGAAAATCCGAAGAATTGACAGACCCCGATACCGGTGAAGTCCTTGATAGAACCCTTGAAAAGGTCGGGGCAATCAAAGTCGATACAGTCCGCGAAAAGGTCGCGATCTGCTCGGCCATCGAGGGCGCGGACAAGATCCAGAAGGGAATGTCGGCAATGCCGCAATAACCGCCTCTGAATCCTAAGGAGCCGTAAAATAAATCGAGGATCCCGCCATGTGTCGGCGGGATCCTCGATTTTTTCATTTGTTTTTCGGTCAGGAAGTTATCTCACATTTGAGATCAGGACATCGTTGAATGCGTTTTCCCGTGCATCGATCACCTTCCCCTTAGGATTCCTGTTTTGCACATTGGAGATGATCGAGTTGTTCAGGTAGCCAGGCACCAGGATCGCGCTTCGACAATTGCTGATCACATTGTTGATCGTGATGTGATTCATCGAATCGTTCCGGTTCTCGCCATACGTGTTTCCGCCTTCGCCGACAAGCACCGACGTCCTGGCGTGCAAATCGTCGGGAGCGCCATCGATCACACCGTCAATCAGCACATTCCAGATTTTTGCCGAATTAGTAGGAAGCAACCTGATTTGGCAGCAGATTCCGCTTGCGGAGTAGGCCGTGATATTCCGGATGATCACGTCATGGATATCCTTGTCTCGCTTTGTGTAGTCGCTATGCATCACGTGTGTATTGCATGTGGAGCCTCCAGGTCGGAAAATCGTTCCGACGATGCAGGTCAGCGCCACCGAGTCGTCGCCTGTTGTTCCTGAGATATCGGATATCAGCACATGATGGCATCCGTTTCGCAGGTTGACTCCGTCCTGGTTTTCGATATTGTTCTCCGCGCCGTCGATGATCCTGCACATGCAAGCTTGGAAGAAGATTTTTTCCACCCGTGCATGTGAGCAAGCTTCCAGCGAGATTCCCCATCCGTGCGGCTCGATAATCCTGAGGTTTTCGATGCTAAGGTTTTCCACATTGGCCATCAGTACGCCGATATTTCGCCAATCCCCTCGTTTGGATTCGTCTTCCTTCAGGGCATCGGTTCCGTAGGAATAGTCATGCCTGTCAGCGAACGTTGGATTTGGATTGCCGGTAAAGTTCAACGGGCATGGGCATCCGAGGGTCTTGCTCGAATCCCCCGTCGCCCTGGGGTGGTCGGCGCCTTCCAGGGTTGCGGTTCCCTCGCCGATGATGTGGATATTGGCGAAGGGTTCAGGCTCGTTGATCCCCATTCCGCAGTTGGCGCTTCTGAAGAAGTTGTCGCGGCATCGGTCGGACAGCTTGATCTTGCAGTTCCTGACAATCACCGTCGTATTGGCAGGAACAAGGATCGCACGATCCAGCAACCACCAATCACGCTCGGGTTCGACATCCGACTCGCGCCGCGAAATCACCACAACCCCATCCTTGCAAGCCGCAAATGCAGCCTCGATCCGGTCATTGTCACTCCCGACATGAAAATCGTTCACATTGACCATTGCCTGCTTCCTCCTGTTCGTTAGTTGATTGACCATAACATGTATACACGAAAAATTACTCCAATGTACTTCGACAACAAGCGCATTCAAGAAAACTGCCGCAAAGAACTCTCCCTTACGCTCTTATTTGATTTTTAAATCAATTCCATTATTTTACTTGGTTTTATCTTCTGGTCAGGGTTAACCAAGCTTATGTCATCTTCCTCGGACATTCTGCCGCTCAAGCAAGCCTTCGCGCACTTCCCGAACATCGGTCCCGTGCGCCTTCGGCTCATGCGCCAGGCAGGAATCAGGCAATGGGATGACATCGAACCCAATCCCCCGCCGCTATTAAACAACTGGAGCTATTTCTGGGAAGACATCTACAACGCCGCCGTCGATGCCAGGGAGGCATTCGCAAACGGCAACCTCCAATTCTTCACGCAAAACCTCAAGCCATCCGACCGATGGAGACTGCTGCACCTGAAGCTAAACCAAACAACCTTCATAGATATCGAAACAAGCGGACTCGAATCCCTTGACAACTACATCACGACAATCGTAGCCTTCGATGGACAAAAACTGCATACCTTCGTCAAAAACGAAAACCTGGAGGATTTCCCTGATTTCCTACTTACACTCAAGTTCATCGTCACCTACAATGGAAGCACATTCGACCTGCCGAAAATCATGCGGGAATTCAATCTCCCGAATATACCGGTCCCACACGTAGACCTCAGGTGGCTCTGCCACAATTGCTTCCTGGACGGAGGACTTAAAAACATCGAAAAAACACTCAATATCAAAAGACCAGAGGACATCAGGGGAACGGACGGAAACGACGCTGTCATCCTCTGGAATCAATGGGCCAAATTAAACGATCATAACGCACGGCGAAAACTCGTCAAGTATTGCGCGGCAGATACAATCTCGCTCCTCCTCGTAGCCAGAAAGCTGCTCGAAATACATCATTGCGACAACGTCCAGGACAACGACGGAGATCCATGGAGAGCGCTGGACCAAATCCCACAATGCAAAACAAATCATATTACGCCTGTCCAAAACGAGACCTGCAATACGCAACACTCAATCAATGACAGGCTCAAAGCTTTCCTTAATAAAAAACGAAGACACTAAAACAAGAAAAGGGAAAACCAACCATGAGCAAACTCAAAGTAACAACGCTGGCAACCATGTTGATCGCCGCAATCCTACTGGCGCAACCAGTCCAGAAAACCGAAGTCATCAAGCAGGCAATAGACAACCCGACCATCGGAATCAACGCATTCAATGGACCAAAAGAAGCCAGGGCAAAACTGGAAAGCATGCTCGCACTCTCGGGATGGTTCAATGTGCTGCCCGAAAACCAAGCAGGCAAAGCACAAATCCTGCTCCAGGCAGCAGCGGGAAATGCCCAGTATGCAATCAACCTCCAGGCGCCAGGACATAAACTCGAACTCAAAAGCAACGGACAAGACCTGGACTACGCTGCACGAGACATCGTTGACCAAATCCTCGCCAAACTCTTCAATGTCCAGGCTTTCTGCACGACAAAGATCGCCTACGTTCAACCAGGAAGAAACGATGAAAAGGAAATCTGCTCGATCTTCATCGATAATACAGGTTTCGAAAGACTGACAAAAAACGTCGCAATCTCAACGGAACCCAGCTGGGGACACGCAGGAGCACTCGTCTATACGCTCGCAAAAAACAATGCACTCCACATCATCCTGATGGACATCAAAAACAAACGCCAGAGAATCATTTCATCAGCTCGTGGACTCAATTCCTCGGCAGCGCTGTCAAGAAATGGACAATACGTGGCGCTCTCAATGTCATTTGACAACCAAGTCGACCTCTATGCAATCGATCTCGCGACAAACAACCGCATCAGAATGACTCGCGACAAGGCAGTCGAATCTTCACCATGCTGGTCCCCTGACGGATCCAGGGTGTGCTTCGTCTCCGACATGCCAGGAATTCCAAAACTCTACGTCGTCTCAACAAAAGGTGAAAAACCACAACGCCTCCCAATCGGCGGCGGCGAATGCGTCTCGCCTGACTGGTCACATGTCTCGAACAAAATCTGCTATGCGCAAAAGGCTTCCAACGGACAATATGTCATCGGCGTCATCGACATGGGCGAACCCAATGCAACACCTGAAATCGTAACGCTCGCGGCAGGCAACTGGGAAGCGCCTTCCTGGGCGCCAGACGGAAGGCATATCGTTTGCACAAGAGAGACCGCCAGAACAAGGGAAATCACAGTCGTCGACACATGGCTAAGAACATTCAAGACGCTCACCGGCAAAGGACAATTCTCGCTCCCAGCCTGGCAACCTGCACGATAATTTAAACCTGAGAAGAGAGGACATGTCCCGTGAACACCACTACCATTGAATTCCAGGATGGCGTACATCTCCAATGCCCATTGGTGACGCTCAACACCATCATCGTCGGCGCAGGAGCCGCAGGACTCAAATGCGCCGTCAAACTCCATGAACTCGGTGTCCACGACATCGCCGTCATCGTTGACAAACTCGGCAACGGAACCTCTAACAATTCCGGTTCCGACAAGCAGACCTACTACAAGCTGGGAGTCTTCGGCGGCGAACCCGACAGCCCGCGCGACTTCGCGGAATCGCTCTTCCAGGGTGGCATGATGCATGGGGACACCGCCTACGTCGAAGCGCTCGGCTCGGTGCCCGCATTCTTCGACCTCTGCAGGCTCGGAGTCCCTTTCCCGCATAACGCTTACGGCGCATACGTCGGATACAAAACCGACCACGACCCCAGGCAACGGGCGACCTCGGCAGGCCCCAAGACCTCCCACTACATGTTCGAGGCACTGCTCGCCGAAGCACAACGAAACGGAACAAAAATCTTCAACCGCCATTCAGCCGTTTCTGTGCTCACCAAGCAAAACGCCGACGGTTCTTCGGACGCCATCGGCATCCTCGCGATCAACAAGGACGAATCCTGGAGACCCAATTGCGGACTCGTCGCTTTCCAGGCGACCAATGTCGTTCTCGCAACTGGAGGACCAGGCGAGCTTTTCAAGACCTCAGTCTGGCCACATGGTCAAACCGGCTCCCATGGACTTGCGCTCAAGGCAGGCGCCAAGGCAAACAACCTCACCGAACTGCAATACGGACTTGCCTCGACAGATTTCCGCTGGAACCTCTCGGGAACCTACCAACAGGCTATCCCGGATTACTTCTCAACCAACCAGGATGGCTCCGACAAGCGCTTCTTCCTGCACGACTACTACGAGACCATGGAGCAATTGGCATCCAACATCTTCCTCAAAGGATACCAATGGCCTTTCCATGCCCAACGAACCCAAGACTTCGGCTCGTCACTAATTGACATCGCTGTCGAAAACGAAATCCGCAAGGGCAGGACAGTCTTTATGGATTTCACCAAAAATCCAACTCCGGCTCCTGGAATGAATCCTTTCTCCCTGAACGAACTTACCTCTGAAGCGCGTGATTACCTCCTCAAATCAGGAGCCACCCAGCCTACTCCATATGAACGGCTCAAGCACGCAAACCCGCAAAGTATCGAACTGTATGCCGAACACGGAATCGACCTTCGGAAGCCCCTGAAGATCGCCGTTTGCGCACAGCACTGCAATGGCGGAATCTCAGTTGACCTCTGGTGGGAATCCTCCGTCAAGCACCTGTTTTGCATCGGCGAACTGGCTGGCACCCATGGTGTCAGGCCTGGCGGTTCGGCATTGAACGCTACCCAGGTCGGGGCAATCAGGGCCGCACAACGAATCGCTAACGTCTACTTCAAGACTCAACAGGACAACCGCGACTTCATCCAGCAGGCACAAACACAAATCATCAGACAGCACCAATTCAACCTGTTGTGCCTCAAAAAGCAAAACGAGTCACTCGACAGCAATAAAGTCAGGCCGCAGATCCAGGAAAGAATGACACAAAACCACGCCTTTATCCGCTCCGCAAGCAGCACCAAACAAGCGCTTGCCGAAGCATGGCAACTGGTGCGTGATATTGAAGTCAACGGAATCAAGGCCAACTCGCACAGGGAACTCGTCAAAATCAACGAAGACAGAAACCTGGCGCTCACGTCCGTCGCATTCCTGCAGGCACTCATCACCTACATCGACAGGGGCGGAGGTTCAAGAGGCGCCTTCATGATCCTCGATGACAACGGAAAACTCGTCGTCAACTCAAAGAACGGACCAGACCTCAGGCACCGCGAAGAAAACCTCCAGATGAGAAAGGAAATCATCCACGTCGCACTCAAGAAAAACTCGATCGCCGACTTCGCAACCACAGTCGAACCTGTTAGGCCAATACCAAACGACGACTCCTGGTTCGAAACAACCTGGGCAGACTGGAACAACAACAAGATATTCACATAAAGAGCCCTTGTAGTAGGATTGATTCCAACTCAGCATTCAGCATTCATAATTCATAATTCATCATTTGCTTTTCACGGAAATCCCGTGTATTGTGTTGTATGTGTTTTTCCACTAGAAATAGACTGGATACAGTTGAAAATCAACACCAAACCAAAAGGAGCTGGCAATGAAGCAGAAGATTAGAATGGGCATGGTTGGCGGTGGTGCAGGTGCGTTTATCGGCGATGTTCACAGACGTGCAGCACGCCTTTGTGGCGACATCGAGCTGGTCGCAGGTGTTTTCGGAAGGAATCCTGAATCATCAAAGGCATGTGCGAGGGATCTTTTCGTACCGGAAAATCGCGTTTATACCGACTATGAGGCCATGATCAAGGGCGAGTTGGCGTTGCCCGCAGACAAGCGCATCGAGTTTGTTTCGATCGTGACCCCCAACCAGTGGCACTTCCCCATTGCCAACGCCTTTTTGAAGGCAGGATTCAACGTCCTTTGCGAAAAGCCCATGACCTTGAACTCGAAGCAAGCCCTCGAATTGAAGGCAACGCTGGAAGCTTCCGGAAAGTTGTTCGCCTTGATGCACAACTACACCGGATACCCAATGGTCAAGCAAGCAAAGCAAATGATTGCTGACGGCGTCCTGGGCAAGCTCTGCAAGATCAACGTCGAGTACTCCCTCGGCTGGCTGGCGTCTCCCAACGCGGGCAAGCAGGCCGTCTGGCGCGTCGATCCCAAGCAAGCTGGAATCTCCGGTTGCATGGCTGACATCGGAACCCACGCGGAACAGCTGATCAACTACATCACTGGACTCAAGATCACCGAGGTCTCAGCCGATTTGGCAACCTTCGTCGAAGGCAGGGAATTGGATGACGACGGCACCGTCCTCCTCAGGTTCTGCAATGGCGCGCGCGGCGTCATCTTCGCATCAGAGGTCTCCACCGGAGAAGAAAACAACTTTATCATCAAGATCTACGGCACCAAGGCCGCAGTCGAATGGCGTCAACAATCACCGGAAGACTTGATCGTCCGCTCCAATGATGAACCGATGAAAATCTATAGGCGAAATTGGGCGGGAACCTGCGACGCGGCACGGAAGGTCTGCAACCTCCCGGCAGGACATCCAGAAGGATTCCTCGAGGCATTCGCATCGATCTATCGCTCTTTCGCAGACGACATCCATGCACAAAGGGCAGGAAAAGCGCCAGTGGGAGACTACCCGGGAATCGAAGACGGCATTAGCGAAATGAGATTCTTGGAGGCTATTGTCGAAAACTCCAATGGCGACAAGAAGTGGACAAAGCTCTGATACAACAAGCTAAAACCTTCAGGAAGCGATTGCTTTGGGCAGAATTCATCCGTTCCCTCATTCGCTTCCTGACGGTGGAAATTTGGTTTTACGGAATGGTCATCCTGGTTCACAGGTTGACCATTTCTTCTGTCTTTATGCTTTCGACCTACCTCGTTCCATTCCTTCTTTCCACCTTGCTGGTTGCGCTTGCGGCATGGATCGAGGCACATCGGCACCTTCCTTCCGCCGCCAAGCTCCTGGTTTGGCTTGATGCACACAGCCATGCCGGCGGTTTCCTGGCAACCTCGCTAGACACAAGCCTGGGTTCATGGCAACCACCAGAACCCAGCATCCCGAAAGTCAATCACTTCCACGACTGGAAGACAAGCGCCATCCATGCCCTGATCGCTTGCCTGTTCTGTATTGGCGCCGCAATTTTCCCCATCGAACACAAAACGCAACAACAGTTCAAACTCGACCTGACCGAAGAAACGAAGCAACTCCAAGAAAAGCTCGACATGCTCAAAGACCAATCCGAAGATATCACAGAGCAACTCGAAAGCATCAGCAACGCCATCGAACAACTGGACCAGGCAAACGATGCGACCGCGCCTGACGAGGTTTACAAGCTTATCGATTCAATCAATTCCAGGATTGACTACGCAGAACAACAAAGCCTGATTAAAATCGAAAAGCAAATCGAAACACGAGATAACCTGGAGGCGCTGCTCGAGGAACTGCTCAAACAAGATAAACTCGATTCATCCCCGGAAATGCAAGAACTAGCTAAACTTCTAGATACGCTCGTCCTCTCAGACAAAGACCTCGAAATGCTCCTCCAGGACATCAAGGGCAATAGCCAAGCACAAAAATTGACTAAAGAACAAATCAAAGAATTGATCGAGAAACTCAAAAAGCAAAACCACCAGAAGAAGACCATTGCAGCAAAACTCAAAAAGTGCGAATGCAATCAAGAAAATGGCGAAGGATGCTGTGAATCGCTCGCGGTTTGGCTGGAAAATAATGCGCCAGGGGCAGTGCAACTTCAAGACCTCCTGCCAGAGGGCGGGATGCAAGGAATTAGCAGAGGCGAACAAACAACGGCACCATTGACCTATGACAACACGGCCAAGGGCTTCGAAAACGCAAAACACAAATCCATCCCGCTGAGCGCATTGGCAGACCAGGAAGGGTCAATCCTCATGGGCGTCGCAAAATCGCCCCCGGAACCACAACAGGCCCAACCCATTCAACAACACACACCTGGCAACCTGAACCCAGCCAAGGCTCCAGTCAAAAGCCAGGGCAAGACAATCCAGCCTAGACACCGAAAAGCCGTTGACGAGTACTTCAAACACTAGACAACAATTCCAACCATGCTGATCGAACCACAACAGCTCAAAGAACACCAGGACGTCGCACTCAAATTGCTTGAGGAACTTGACAAAATCCTGCTCGGCCAACACGAAGTCCATAAACTCCTGATCATTGGCATCCTCAGCAAGGGACACATCCTCCTGGAAGGACTGCCTGGAGTCGGCAAAACCGCGCTGGTCAAGGGCCTGGGACTCCTGATGAACCTGGAATTCAAGCGAATCCAATTCACACCGGACCTCCTCCCCGCTGACATCCTTGGGGGAAACATCCTCCAACAAGATCAACATGGAAACAGGTCTCTCGTCTTCCAGCCAGGAGCGATTTTCGCCAACATCGTGCTTGCGGACGAAATCAACCGGGCATCCCCAAAAACACAATCCGCCATGCTCGAGGCCATGCAGGAACGAGCTGTCACATTGCAGGGCACGACAAGGCCACTGCCAGATCCATTCTTCGTGCTAGCCTCCCAAAACCCAATCGAGCTGGAAGGAACATACCCAATTCCAGAAGCACAACTGGATCGATTCCTCTTTAAGATCAATGTCACAGGAGTCAATGCAGACGTGCTCGCGCAAATCATCTCGCAGCGACGACGCGGCGAACCACCCGCTCCTACCTGGGCCATCACTAAAGATCAACTGGATGGACTCTTCGATGCAATGGATCGCATCCACCTGTCCGGACCAGTCGCCAACTACATCGCACGAATCGTAACCTCCGCACATCCAGACGCGCCCAACGCACACGAATCCATCAGAAATTGCGTCCGATTCGGCCCCTCCCCAAGAGCCGCAATCGCAATCGCGGAAGCGGCAAGGGCGGCGGCACTGCTCGAAGGAAGGCCAACTGTAGGATTTGACGACGTCATCGCAGTCGCAAAACAAGTCCTCAACCACAGAATCATCCTTAACTACCAGGCAAAACTGGAAAACATTACACCAGAGACAATCGTTGACCGTATCCTCGACACCTTGGATCCTGCTGCAATCGACTGGGACAAGCTCCACGCAAAACCACAAGAATGAAATCCTTCAAGTCATTCATAGCCATCCTCGCAATCACTACCGCCGCCATTCATGCCGCAGTGATTGACAATGTGGAGATCAACGAAATCACACGACTCCACTATTACGACCTGATGGACAACTACGCCACGGCCATCCTGGAACTCAAGAACATGGGGCCGAAAACCGCAACAGTCGAATTGCTGCTCGATGTCTCCTCCCCTTCTTGCAGCTCCAGTTGCAACTCGTCAGCCCAAAAGCACATTGAACTTCCCCCGGGTTCCACTGTCATCACCCAATTGGAGGTTCCCCAAAATGACCGTATGGCTCGTGTTGCGCATTCGGCTTATGGGTCGTATTTTATTCCCCCGAGGAAATTCGATCTCAATGCCACCGTCAACGGACGCCATACGAAATTTCCACTAGCGCTAATAAGTGCCACATGGACCGTCGGAGCCATGGGACTCCACCTTTTTTCACCCTCGCTCACAATAAGCACATACGAAAAACTCCTCCCGCCCAACGATAACTACAATACAAAAGCAGTCCTCGAGAACGCATCACGCCCCATACAAAGCTGGCCAACCAAGCACAAGGATTACGAGGGGATCGCCGCAATCTGGATCAGCTCAAAGGACAACCTCCCGCCTCAAGTCGAAAATGCAATCCACGGCTACGTCAGGCTCGGCGGAACGCTTGTCATCGTCATACCGCCTGACACGCCACGCCCAAAAGACATCCCAAAAGAAGGAAAAACACAAAAACTGATGTCCGGACAAATCATCACCTTCCAGCCCTATGACAAGCAATTGGAGCCATTGGTCATGGATTATGGCAAGAAGGTCGAGGAGGTGGCGGAAGACCGATTTAACATCGAGGAAGATTACCCCGACCTCCCAAACGAGCTTAAGCATGACGCAGGGATCAAAAGGCTAATTGAACTGTTGACGACCCCATTGAAAGAACCCTTCACAATCCACCGCCCAATCCCGGAATCCCCCGTCCCGCTGATGCAGCTCCTGATCGTAATGGCGATCTTCGCCATCCTGGTCGGGCCGTTGCCCTACTTTGCCTTGCGTCGCAAGCAAAAGACCGAATTGACCCTGCTGGTATCCCCTGCGATCTCCATCGCCTTCTGCTTGCTCATCATTGCCTTCATCACCTTCAAGGACGGCTGGGATTCAAGAGCCAACGTGACAGCCTTTACCCAACTCGACCAAACTTCCGAAATAGCTGCAACGTCTGCGGAAATCTCGCTCCTGACGCCACTCAAGCCAAAGCAGGATTTCCTCTTCAGCAATGACGAGTACGTCCTCTTCGAGAACGCACGCACCGTAAGACGCCTCGATGCACAAGAACAACGAATCAGCAGAAATGCGCCAAAACCTAGGATCCCGCTCAACTACTACTACAAAAACGCCAGGAAATTCACAGGGAAAATCCAGGTTGACGAATCCCGGGAACAACCCGAAGTCGTCAATGCAATCGGCGATAAAATCGAAAAAATATTCCTGATGACGAAACCAGGGGAAATCCACACAAACCAAAACCCCATCGAGCCAGGAGAAAAAACCTTGCTCGCCAAAGACTTATCCGAACCCATTTCTGAACTGAAACCCTACCTAGGCAAACTGACGTCGGGACAATATGTCGCCATGACCAAGGCACCGACCTTCGTCACAATCGGCATCAAGCCAAATCAACTCGACGCCATCAACATTATCCACGGTGCATACAGATAAACACCTCCATGAAGATTCAAGTCAAAAAACTAACGAGGCAACTCAGGGCGAAAACTGCGACGAACAACACCACCTTGAATCCATCTGAAATCGACTAGGACAAACTTCACGAAAACCAAAACCATGAAATCATTCAAATCCCTCATAGCCATCCTCGCAGTAACTACCGTTGCCCTTCATGCCGTAGTGCTCGACGATGTGGAGATCAACGAACTCTCGCGACTTCACGACTACGAGCTCTATGTCAACTACGCCACGCTCATCCTGGAACTCAAGAACACGGGCTTGAAACCCGCAACAATCGAATTGCTGCTTGATACCGCCACCGGTTCCAACTCGTCTGCACAAAAGCACATTGAACTTCCCCCGGGTTCCACGGTCGTCACCCAGTTGGAGATTCCACCCAACATCAGCATAAATCGTCATTATAAATCTCATTGGAGTTATCATGGTCAGCGGTCATTAAGACTAGATGGCACCGTCAACGGGCGTCGCGTGGATTTACTATCGCACCTCGCCTACATCAGCTCCTACCCTAGATTCCACCTGTTTTCACGTTCGCTCACACCAAGCGCATACGAAAAACTCCTCCCATACAGCAATAACTACAATACAAAAACAGTCATCAGGGAGGCATTGTGCCCCCTGCAAAGCTGGCCAACCAAGCACGGGGATTACGAGGGAATCACGGCAATCTGGATCAGCTCAAAGGACAACCTCCCGACTCAAGTCGAAAATGCAATCCACGACTATGTCAGGCTAGGCGGAACGCTCGTCATCGTCATCCCCCCTGACATGCCACGCCCAAATGACATCCCAAAACATGGGAAGACACAAAAACTGATGTCCGGGCAAATCATCACCTTCCAGCCCTATGACAAGCAATTGGAGCCATTGGTCATGGAATATGGCAAGAAGGTCGAGGAGATGCCGGAAGGCAAATTTAACAGAGAGAAAGATCACCCCGACCTCCCAAACGAGCTTAAGCATGACGCAGGGATCAAAAGGCTGATTGGACTGTTGACGATGCCATCGAAAGATCCCTACACAATCCAACGTCCGATCCCGGAATCCCCCGTCCCGCTGATGCAGCTCCTGATCGTAATGGCGATCTTCGCCATCCTGGTCGGTCCGCTGCCCTACTTTGTTTTGCATCGCAAACAGAAGACCGAATTGATCTTGCTGGTATCCCCTGCGATTTCCATTGTCTTCTGCCTGTTCACCATTGTCTTCATCACCTTCAAGGACGGCTGGGATTCAAGAGCCAACGTAACAGCCTTTACCCAACTCGACCAAACCACCGAAATAGCTGCAACGTTCGGGGAAATCTCGCTCTTGACGCCGCTCAAGCCAAAACAGGATTTCCTCTTCAGCAATGACGAATACATCCTCTTCGAGAACGCACGCACCGTAAGACGCCTCGATGCACAAGAACAACGAATCAGCAGAAATGCGCCAAAACCTAGGATCCCACTCAACTACTACTACAAATACGCCAGGAAATTCGCAGGGAAAATCCAGGTTGACGAATCGCAGGAACAACCCGAAGTCGTCAATGCAATCGGCGATAAAATTGAAAAAATATTCCTGATGACGAAGCCAGGGGAAATCTACACCAACCAAAATCCCATCGACCCAGGAGAAAAAACGTCGCTCGTCAAAGGATCCGAAATCCCTTATGAACTAAAACCCTACCTAGGCAAACTGATGCCAGGACAGTATGTCGCCATGACAAAGGCGCCAACCTTCGTCACGGTCGGTATCAAGCCAGATCAACTCGACGCCATCAGCATCATCCACGGCACCTACAGGTAAACACCTCCATGAAGATTCAAGTCAAAAACCTAACGCGGCAATTCGGGGCGAAAACTGCGGTGGACAACATCTCTTTCGAGTTCTCCTCCGGACATATTTTCGGCTTCATCGGCCCTAACGGAGCCGGGAAAACCACAACAATCAAAATCATGGCGACCCTCGACAACCCTACCAAGGGAGATGTCCTGTTCGATGGCGTCTCAACAGTCCTCTATCCCGAAAAAATCCGCCGCATCATAGGCTACATGCCTGATGAATTGCCCTCCTTCGCGGATACGCAAGTCTGGGAATACCTGGATTTCTACGCGCGAGCCTTTGGCTTGAAGGGCGACCATCGACGTCGAACCCTCCAGGACATTCAGGAATTCACCGGCCTGGGGCCTATCCGCGACAAGTTCCTGAACACCTTGAGCAAGGGCATGAAACAACGGGTTTCACTGGCACGCGCCCTCGTCCACAACCCGCAAGTCCTCGTCCTGGACGAACCCGCGGCAGGCCTGGACCCGCACGCCAGGCTCGAACTCAGGGAGCTCCTGAAAATCCTTGCAGGCCAAGGAAAGGCAATCCTGCTCAGCAGCCACATCCTTTCAGAACTGCAGGATGTCTGCGACGGGGCGGTCATCATCGAAAAAGGAAAAATCCTAGCCTCCGGAGTCATCGGGGAACTCCTCGTGGACGCTAAACACCACCAGGCGCCAAAGCCTCAGGAAGAAATGCAACAGCAAGAAGACGAACCAATCCTGATGGCGACGCCAATCATCACGCTCAAAATCAAAACACTCGACAAACAAGATCAACTCGTGCGAAAACTACTCGAAAACCCACTCGTCAAACACGTCGAAGCAAATGCATACTCTGAAGTCAAACTCGAATTCGCAGGACTTGACGACCAAATCCCAATGCTGATCAAACAACTTCTCGACGATGGATTCCCAATCGTCGCATTCGAAAAACTGGACCTGGGACTCCAGGACATCTTCCTCAAAATCACAAAAGGCGAAATCCAATAACCCGCGCCACAACACATGAAAATAACTTCCGACTCACTCAATCCCGTTCTAATCAAGGACTACAGGCAACACTTCCACAGCAAGCTGCTGCCCATCGTCATGACAATCCTGCTTGCCGGGCAGCTGCTGGCAATCCTCATCACCCAGCTGGCGCTTGACGACAACAATAACGGGCCAAATGACGATACGGGATTGTACCTGTTCCACATCATCCTAGGAATTTTTTGCATCGCCGCCTGGATCCTTTGCGCACTCCAGCCCATGCAACGATTCATCCAGGAAAGAGCCAATCCCGAACTTGACTTCACTAGAATGTGCTCGATGACCCCAAGGCAAATCATCAGCGGCAAGCTCTCATCGTCCTTGCTCATCGTGCTCTATCTGATTTCCCTTTGCCTGCCCTTCATGGTCATCGCCTACTTCCTCAAGGGCATTTCAATCCTGGATATCGCAACCGTTTTCGCCTCGGTGCTCGCAATCGGAATCCTTATGATTCAAATCGCCATTCTCGTCGGCTCTACTGGAAAGAAATCCCTCGCATTCATTTTTTTCTTTTCCAGCATCTACCTTACGCCAATAGTCATATCTATAGACGTAGCAATCTTCTCAAAAGGCATTGGCAAGATCGGCTTCCTCGACGTGATTCGAGCGGCATCCGCATATCTGCTCGTCATGGTCTTCCTGTACGTACTTAACATCGCCATCCTGGGAACGAAATACACCAATAACATCCTGCCGACCAGATGCTTCCTGATCGCCTGCGCCGTGCTCGCGATACTCGAGAAGGCGCTAAGCTATTTCCTCAAAAAAGATTTTCTCATTCCCCACTCCACCCTTTCCATCGAAGCGATACTTTGCTCCATCGCCGCCATCATCGCAACGATTGCCGCCTGGGAACGACACGACTCCGGCCCAAGAGTTCTCAACGAGGCGCCCAAAAAGCTCATCCCGCGCTCGCTCTTTTTCCTGATTTCGTCAGGCTCAGCAAACGGAATCGCACTCGCATGGATCATAGCCATCATCCCAATAATTAGATACGCCTACGAAACCATAGGAAAAGTCAATGCCCTGCCCTCTGGCTTCTCGCCCATAATTTTCATCATCAACGGCTCGATTTTCATCATCGCCTACGCACAATTCGCCATCATCCTATCAAAATTCATCCCATCCAAGCCACCTGTACTTTCATGGCTTATAACCATCGTCGTCCTGGCGCTCGCTCCGGCGGTATTCGCCGGAATCTTCGACATCACCTATAGAGCAGACCTCTCAAAATTCATCCTGGCACTAACACCGTTCCAAGAATCCCCCGAGATCATCATCGCGCTCATATTCGCAGCTGTCGGCGCAATCCCCTGCGCGTTCATCGTCGCACAAAAAGCGCGAGGCTTCCTAAAGCAATAATCCTCGTATGCCGCATGAAAGTAACTTCTGACATGCTCAATCCTGTGCTGATCAAGGACTACAGGCAGCATTTCCACAGCAAGCTGCTGGTTATCGTCATGGCAATCCTGCTCACTGGGCAGCTGTTGGCGATCCTAGTCACGCAACTGATAATTGACAATGCCCGAGGTCAAGACCTAGATGGCTATATGGGATTGATCCTGTTCCATATCATTTTACTGGTTTTTTTCATCGCCGCCTGGGTGCTTTGCGCCCTCCAGCCCATGCATCGATTCATCAAGGAAAGATCCAATCCCGAACTTGATTTCACCAGAATGTGCACGATGACGCCAGCGCAAATCATCCTAGGCAAGCTCTCATCGTCCTTGCTCATCGCGCTTTACCTGGTTTCCCTTTGCCTGCCCTTCATGGTCATCGCCTACTTCCTCAAGGGCATCTCAATCCTGGATATCGCGACCGTTTTCGCCTCTGTGCTCGCATTCGGAATCCTTATGATCCAAATCGCCATTCTCATCGGCTCCACAGGAAAGAAACAGATCGAATTCCTTTTTATCTTGGCCAGCTTCTACCTTACAAAAAAAGTCATATCTATAGACAGAGCGATCTTCTTAAAACTCATTGGCGAGATCGGCTTCCTCGACGTGATTCGAGCGGCAGCCACATATCTGCTCGGCATGGTCTTCCTGTTCGTACTCAATATCGCCATCATGGGAACAAAATACACCAATAACATCCTGCCGACCAGATGCTTCCTGATCGTGTACGCCGCACTCGCAATACTCGACAAAATACTAAGCCTTGTCTTCAAAAAAGATTTTCTCATTCCCAACTCCGCCCTTTCGATTGAATCGATACTCTGCTTCATCGCCGCCATCATCGCAACGATCGCAGCCTGGGAACGGCACGACTCAGGACCAAGAATCATCAACGAAGCACCAAAAAAGCTCATCCCCCGATCGCTCTTCTTCCTTATTTCGTCAGGCTCGGCAAACGGAATCGCACTCGCATGGATCATAGCCATCACCCCAATAATCAGCTTTTTCTACAAAATTACAGGAGGACATGTTGACCTTGACCCTCTCGTATCCAAATCCATGATACAAAACATCAATGTCGCGATTTTCGCCATCGCCTACGCACAAATCGCCATCGCCCTATCCAAATTCTTTCCCAACACGCCACCGGCAATTTCATGGCTTTTCACTATCGCCTTGTTGATGGTCGCTCCGTCTCTGGTCGCTGGAATCCTCAACGCCATCGATAATTCTAAGCTTTCACAGTTCATCCTGATACTAACGCCTTTCCACGAATCCTCCGATACTACTTTCGCCCTCGTACTTACAGCTATCGGCGCAATCCCCTGCGCGTTCATCGTCGCACAAAAAGCGCGAGACTTCCTAAAGCAATGACCTCAACCGTCTCAAATATCATCGCCACTGCCTGCACGATGGCGCAAAACATCAAACTTGCGCCCATCAGAAATGCGGCGGGATTTGACGGCACTAAAATCGGACGAAAATCAGGAAACGCCCTCGAATTCGTCGAATACAGGGATTACCAACAAGGCGATGATATCAGAAGACTGGATTGGAATATCCTGGCCAGGACCGACAAGCTGCTCGTCAAGCAATATGCCCAGGAAATCGACCCAAGATGCGATATCGTCATCGACCAATCAGCCTCGATCCAGGCCGGCGAAGGCAAGCCAGACGCGGCGCTCGCCATCGCCGCAATCCTCGCCATCGCAGCAGACAACGCCGCTTTCTCAACCACAATCTGGCACGCGCATGACAACTGGACCAAAGACCCATTCCCTACAACCCCGGAAAATTGGACCAACCTCGAATTCAATGCAACGCTATCGCCAGGACAAAACGCAAAATTCCATCTTGAAAAAATCCAAAAGCGCGGCATTCGCTTTATCATCTCCGATTTCCTCTGGCCGCAAAACCCCATTGAACTCCTACAGGCTTTCGCCAATGGCGCGATCAAGACAGTCGCAATACAGCTCCTCAACCCCGATGAAATCAATCCGCCACCAGGCGGAATCGCCACGCTGATCGATCCTGAAACCAACGAACGCAGATTGCTCAACCTGGACGAAAAAACGATCGGCAGCTACAAGCAAGCGATCAAAAACCACCTGGAACTCTGGAACAATGCCGCGATCATGACGGGAACCCAATTCATTCAAGTCAACGCGGAAGCCTTCAGCAAAGCCCCGAACCTAGAACCTTTCCTCAAAGCCGCCATCATCCAATACCTTTAAGCCGTGCCTACTTTCTTCCTGGACAATCCATTGGGGTTAGTCTCCGCAATCGCCATCCCGATCCTGGTCGCCCTCTACTTCTGGCAACGGAAAGCGACCTCCAAAATCGTGCCCGCAATCTTCCTGTGGCCTGCCGAAAACTGTTCCAGCGACGCTGGAGCAAAATGGAAAATCACGCGGCTCCCACTCGACTTCTACCAATTCCTGCTCGCAATCATACTGCTGATCCTCGCAGCCGCAGTCCCATATGTCGTCACAAACCAAAAATTCCCACCGCTCAACATCATCCTCGACGACAGCATGTCGATGCAGGCGGGAAAAACCAAGGAAAAAGCCATTGACCACATCGAATCCGTCGCACGAAAATTCCCCCAACGGCGATTCCTAGTCTATCTCGCAGGACACAAGCCAACGCTTATCCACGATGAATCAAAACTCCCCAACCTAGCCCAAATCTGGTTGCCCGGCAAATCAAACGCAGACCTGAAAGCAGCGCTTGCTTTCGCAAAAAACAATTGCCCAAATGCAGAATACATCATTGTAACAGACCATATCCCGACCTTCGAAATCCCGGAGGACACAGCATACGTCGCCTTCGGAAAATCCTTCAATAATCTGGCCATCGTCAATGCAAAGAGAAACGATGACAAAATCCTGCTCGAACTCGCCAACGCCGGCGACAAGCAGGCCAACGCAACCCTGCTCGTCAACAAGGCGCAACAACAGCTTGACTTCAAGCCTGATGAACAAAAATCACTCGTCGTCAAATGCGACGAGCCAATCGCCGAAATCCACCTCAAGGTACAAGACGATCCGTTGGAGGCTGACAACTACGCCATACTCGTCAACGACTACAAGCCGCCGGTAAACGTCAAAATCCACGATGGCATACCCGAAAAACTCAAGAATGCGATCAGAAGAACGATACAAACAAACATCAACCTGACTGAAAAAGCGGACGCCCAGCCTGAACTGATCATCGAACCAGCAAGCGAAGACACGCCCCACAGCACCAGCAGAATCCTCTGGTACCTACCCGCTGACGAGAGCGCAGCCATCTCGGATGCGCCTATCGTGCCTGTCACTGCCCACCCAATCCTGGACGGTGTCCCGCTGGGAAACCTTATCTGGCCCGCAAACCACAACCAACAAATCCCGGGCACAACGCTCCTGGCACAGGCAAGCACAACGCTGCTCGCTATCCAAAACAAGCAAAACAATGCCTTCGATCTCACGATCAACCTCCATCAATCCCTGGGAAACGTACACCGAAACCCGGCATGGCCGACACTCTTCGAAAACATCGCCCAATACATCAAGGCCAATCGACCGGGACCGACACAGGCAAACTATACCGACAACGAGTCAATCCAACTCAACCTGCATTCGATCGACACAACAAAGATCACACATGCAACGCAAAACTCAAAAACAACTATCAATACGGACAACTCCAAAAAAATCGTCCTCGAAGCAACCAATGGATTGCATCAGTTCACAACTGAATCCCATACTTGGAACGTCGCAGTCAATACGCTCGACCCTGAAGAATCAGACCTGACCAATGCAGCTTCCTTCAAGAAGGATATCGCAACCCAAATCAAGTTCAGGCAAGCCACAAAATCCAACTTCGCCTGGCTCCTGGCGCTCCTGGCAATCCTCGTGCTCATCCCTAGATTCAATTGACCATGATCACATTCCAATATCCAATCGCCTGGCTCCTGATCCTGCCATTGCTTGTGCTTTGGCTTAGGAGACCCTTGAGCAATAGGATTGCAAATGCGATCAGGATAATCACAACAATCCTTATCGTCGCAATCATCGCCAAACCATCAATCAAACGCGAAGACACGCATGGTTGCCTCGTCACGGTCGTGGACAGGTCAGCCTCAATGCCGGAAAAAGCAGAAAACCAAGCACTCCAATTCATCAAGGAACTCGACAGGGAAAAGCCTCCAAAATCAAACCACATCGTCCTGTCATTCTCACAATCAACCCAATTGGAAAAATCGATACAGGGTAACACAATCAGCCAATTCAGCGCGAACCACAAAAACCAAAATGCATCAAACCTGGCAAACGCAATACAGGTCGCCGCAGCCTCAATCCCACCTGATACACCCGCACGAATCCTGCTCGTCACTGACGGAAACTGGAACGGACCAGATCCAACCGAAGCCTTGACAACCGCCGCAGTCGCCAACATCCCAGTCGATTGCATCATACTCAAACGAAATACCCTGCAAGACCTGGCAATCGTCAATATCGTCGCGCCAAGCCAAGTCGCCGAAAACGAGGCATTCCCAATAACAACAATCATCGACTCACCACAAAGAACCGAGGCAGTCCTCACCACTAAAATCAACCAGAGCCAGCCTAGCCAGCACCAAATCGAACTCAGGAAAGGACTCAACACCATATCAAGATGGCATATCAGCGACAAACCTGAGATTCTGGACATCAGGATCGGCGTCAGCCAAATCAACGCAAACGACTTCCCGCAAAACAACCATGCCAGGCAGCTGGTGCAAATCGCCGAACGAAAGCAAATCCTCCACTTCTCAAACGCCAGCTCAAGCAACTTCGCAACATCGCTCAGCCTCGCCAACTTCCCGGTCGTTACGCTAAAACCAAGCAAAACAATCCTGACCCCTGATTTCCTCGCCAGATTCAACGCCACCATCATCGAAAACATCCCCGCATCAGCATTTGACAGCCAAGGGCTGGAACTGCTCGCGGAACTCGTCAAATCTGGCTCGATGGGACTGGTGATGACCGGTGGCAAAACCTCGTTCGGAGCAGGCGGCTACTACAATTCGCCCTTGGAAGATGTCATCGCCGTCGATCTGGAACAGCGCGATGACATCCGCAAATCAACCGTTGGCATGGTCATTGCCCTAGATCGCTCCGGCAGTATGGCAGCCCAACTTCCCAATTCCTCATTGAGGAAAATGGATTTGGCGAACCGAGGCACTTTGGAGGTATTTCACCTATTGAACCCCAAGGACGAACTCGGTGTCCTCGCCGTGGATACGGAAGCCCATGTCGTATTGGACATGCTTCCCGTTAGCAAGCACGGGGGTGCCGAAGAGAAGATCATGGGAATCGAATCGGGCGGCGGTGGAATCTTCATCGAAGAAGCACTTGCCCGATCCCTCTACTTCCTTGTCCATTCAAACGCGGCAACAAGGCACGCTATCATCTTCGCGGACGCCGCAGACTCGGAACAACCAGGAAATTACGTGGAACTCTTGCTCAGGGCAGTCAAGGAAGACATCACGGTATCAGTTATCGCACTCGGAAGCGAAACCGACATTGACGCAAAGCTGCTCAAGGATATCGCAAGGCTCGGAAACGGTATCTGCCACTTCGCACAGGATCCAGCGGAAATACCAAAACTCTTCGTTGAAGATACGTTCGCAATGACCAAACAACCGTTCATCAAACAGGAAACGAAAACAAGCTACACGCAGGCCTATAACTCATTCGCAATCAAAAAAACAGATTCACCACCAATTATCGGCGGGTACAATTTGACATTCCCAAAAAGATCCGGCGAAACCCTTATCCTCACAGACGACGAGAACAAGGCGCCGGTAGCGGCGATCGCCAACGTCAACCTGGGACGTTCAGCAGCACTGACCGCAGAAGCAGATGGCCCAAACACGGGACAACTGGCAACACATCAAAACACGCCGCAACTGCTGGCAGGACTGCTCAATTGGACGCTCCCGCTCGACAACCAAAACCAAAATGACTTCGTTGTGACGCAATCGACGCAAAACGCAACGAGGACAGTCAATATCCTGTTGGATCCGGATCGGACAAAGCAAATCTTCCCAACAAAGCCAAAGCTGATCAATGTCATACAGGAAGAAACAGGAAAAATATCAACCCAAACACTGGATTTCAATTGGAAAAATCCCGACAAGCTAACATGCGAGCATCCCCTCTACGACAATGCAATCATCCTCAGCACCATTGCCCTTGACGCCAATCGCTCCATGCCCATACCCCCCGTAGCCCTCCCGCTCTCCGCAGAATTCACTCCGCCTCCGCGACACATCCAACCAATCCAGCAACTATGCAAATCAATCACCAAAGGCAAAGAACGGATTGACGTCCAACGCATCTGGAATGAACTCCCCCCAAAGAAGCGACTTTTTGACCTCACCCCGATTCTTGCCTCCCTAGCCATTGCCCTCCTTCTCCTTGAAATCGCTCAAACCAAGTTCGCCTTCCTTAAAATCCCGGCAATCAACCTCCGCAATCCTCTCCCGCGACTCCGCCGTAAATCGCCTAGGACACAATCGCCCCCAGAGCAGCAACCTGCGATCCCGCAACCGCCTTCCGCACCCCAGCCAACCGAGAAAACTCCTCGGCAACCTCCTGATCAGCCTCAACCTCAAAACGAACTCTCGGACGCACTCAAAAAGGCAAAGCGATTCTAGCCAACCATAAAAAAACTTAGCGCAGACTGACCGCCCTTGCACAGCACAACTCACTGTGCCATAAGAATTTAACCTAAAAAATCAATTAAAGCCAATCTATCATTCCTAATAGATTGATCTTCACGGAGTTAGGAATTTTTTGCCGTTCACTCTGTTAGTGAAATGCATTGAAAAAGTGATTTACATACTCCTTTTCTTGGAAGACTCCGCTCGTTGCGACAAAACTCCCGCAATTTCTGCGTTGATTGATGGTTCGACACAGGTACGAGCACCCCGGGTGCCCCTACCCAAACCCACTGCAGCCTGGATACGCTTTTGCCCGCTGCTTTGCCTTGACATTTCCAGCTTCGAAAACCAAGTGACTTCCACCCCCAGAACACCGATACACCTTGAGTACGAGCACCCCGGGTGCCCCTACCTAAAAATGTCTTGCTTTGCAGCAGAGCAAATTTGTCCGACCCGTCCGACCCATCCGACTAGGAATGCACCATTTTCGACCGCTTGACTGCTAAACACTGCCTGAGTACGAGCACCCTGGGTACCCCTACCTAAACCCGCTGCAGCCTGGATACGCTTTTGCCCGCTGCTTTGCCTTGACATTTCCAGCTTCGAAAACCAAGCGACTTCCACCCCCAGAACACCGATACACCTTGAGTACGAGCACCCCGGGTGCCCCTACCTAAACTATTGCATGGGGTCAACTGCTTTTTTTAGGAAAAAAAACTTAGCGCAGACTGGTCGCCATTGAAAAGCACAACTCACTGTGCCATAAGAATTTAACTGTGCTTGCCCCAGGCATTGCGCCGTAGGCGCCTAACCATGCTTAACCCCTGGCTTCATCCTGGGGAAAGGAGACCACACGAAGACCGTGCCTTGTAAAGGCACTACAATCATTCTGAGTAGTGAGGCATCATCGGGAAACAACCTCGAAGTCAAGCCTGATTTGCACGATGCAATCAATCGGCTCACCAGCAAGATCACGCCCTGGAGTAAATTTCCAAGTCGCAATGGCTTGCTTCGCCGAATCGTCGAAAATCCCTTCCGGAGAACTCTCGGTAATCGATATGGCATCAACATCCCCGCTTGCCTTGACAGTAAATTGCGCGACGACGAATCCGCCGATGCCCTGATTGCTGTAGCGTAGCGGGTATATCGGCTTTTTCTGTCGAATTGGCGTTGGCGGATATCGGAGCGAACTTGCTAGTGGAGTATCGCCGCCTTCTTGCGATGGCAGATCAGTTTGCGATATCGAGAATTGCGGAAACTGTGGTTCCAAGTCCAAAGCGAAATCCGATGATGGGGAAACAATCGGCTGGGTTGGTTCCAAAGGCTGGAAGATAGGAACCGAAGAAGGCACGACGGCTTGCTGAACCGGCAATTCGATCTGAGGAACCCTGATAAATGCCTTGGTTGGCGTAGGCGACTGAATCTTTGGTGGCTTGACAAGGGACTTGACCTGCGGGCGACTAGGATACGGCGAAGCTCGAAGCCGCGCAGGTGCCCGACGTGATGCTCCAGCCTTGCCCGACTGGGACTGGGTGCCGACCGTATTATCAAGTCGAACCACGCTAATCTTTCGGGCGATGACTGGAGTGGGCTTTGTACGAGTCGAATAGAACAAAGGGAAGATGAAAATCGAGGCTAGTGCCACGAACGCAGCAAGGCAAGCCAAGGGGATTTTCAACAGGATTTGAGCTTTGGACGAGATCATTTTTTGTTCGCGGCAATGGCGATATTTTCCAATCCGGCGAGTTGGCATGCGTCAATGAGCTGGATGGTCAAGCCGGTAGGCACGGATTTGTCTGCGATAATCGTGACTGGTGCTTTCTTGGCAGGATTGATTTCAGCAATCAGGTTGGGGATTTGCGCAATCGTGTAGGGTTGTCCTGCATGCTTGATATCGCCATTCGCATCAATCGTGAAGAAGATCGCGTTTGCGTCAAGGGGTCTTGCAGATTGAGCGGTCGGCCTGTTGATATTGACCCCCGAATCTTTTGTGAAGACTGCGGTGACCATAAAGAAAATGAGGAGCAGAAAGACCATGTCGATCAATGGCGACATGTTGATCTCAGCGCTCTGCGATTGCGATGTCCTCAGGGGTTTTCTCATTTCTTCTCAGCGATTGAACTAAGGTGGGCGTATGCAAGCGTGCCAGGGATTGCGGCTGCCAGCCCCGCCTGGGTGGTGATCAGCGCCTTGCTGATGCCTTGAGCCAAAGCCGATGAATTGGCGTTTGAAAAGGCGGCGATGGCATTGAACGTGTCGATCATGCCCACGACGGTTCCCAACAAGCCAAGCAGTGGCGCAACGGCAACCAGAACTGCCAGAACAGAAAGACGGTTTTCCAATGACCGCCTGGTCTGGGAAGCAAAACCGAACTTGGCGTTGACGAGTTCGTTGACGTACAATACCCAAATCACTACGGCACAAGCCGCAATGGGAATCATGAGAGCCCCACCGGCACGACCATAGTTGAGGATGGATTGTAACGCCTCGTTCATGGGCTTGAGTCATTGATTAGTGAATTGATGGTGCTTTCAAGGGAGGCTTCCAAGTGCTTTACGGAACGAGATAGAAAAGCATGGAGCATCAGAGCGGGAATCGCGACGCATAGCCCCGCTTCCGTGGTAATCAATGCCTCCGATATGCCGCCAGCAAGGATTTTGGCATCCCCGACGCCGTGCTGAGTAATCACTTGGAAGGTATGGATCATTCCCGTCACCGTACCCAAAAGTCCAAGCAATGGCGCTGCCGATGTGGTAATCGCCAGCCAGGAAAGCCACTTTTGACGCTTGTCAAGCGCCTCTTGAGCAATCGCTGTGAGCTGCGATTCCAGTTGATCGTGAGGAAGCCCTGGGTTCTCCTCGGCGAAAACCACAAGTTTTTGCGATGCCTTGCCTTGGGAATGAATCGTGTTTTGAATCAGTTTCGCAATGACGATAATCACAGAAATTGCCCCGAGAAGCAAAATGGGAATCATGATGATTCCACCTAGCTTGAGATGAACAAGAAATGGCAATTCGCCAGAAAGCAACTCAGGATGCTTTCCGGTAATGTCAAGGTCAAGATCGACAATCGACCCGGAAGACTCAAAAGCAACTTGGAATTGATGCGGATCTTTAGCCTGCGGGACAAGGGGAAGGCTTGAGTCGGCACCGAAGAAAGCCTGCCCTGCCAAACCATCGGCAACGGCGATGACCACAGGCCCGAATTGACGAATTGTTGCATCGTGAACTTGCCCGTTGCCATCAATGACCTGTGCCGGCTTCGAACTGGAATCCGGAAGATCTAGATTGATCAACTTGAGCAGGTTTTCCGTATTGTCGAGAACTTGCTGCTCTGAATCGATCTGGAGTTCCAGCTCGCTGATCTCTTGTTTTAGCAAGAAGATGTCGTCTTGGAGCTTATCGTTTTGCGCGATTGTCTCATTGGCGTCCTTGACGATTCGATCGCGTTTTTGAGTATAGTCGCTCCAGGCTTTTTCAATGTCTTGCGATGCCTTTTCCGCTTGCTTTTTGGTCGCCTGGATATCGTTGACAAGTCGTGTTTCAAGCTCGTTTATATCTTGCGCTTGTACTACGAGCGATAGGATTGCAAGCAGAATCGCGATGGTTTTCGCATTCATCGTTGCCCCCCCTTGGCTGTTGGGATTGGCAACGCAAGAAGCGATGGACGATCTAATCCTGCAAGGATATTGGGCGCTTTCCGGATAGTTTCCGTCAAGTCGTGGTTCCAATTCCAGTTCCAGCCGTACTCTGAAGGTGTTCCGATAGCGGTGCTTTGATTCTGAATGGCATATGCCGTATCAAGCCCAAGATAGATGATGGTCGTGTCCCGCAACGTGCCATCCGGACCACCCAGGGTGGTGTGATGCACAACAGGCTGCTTTTGGGCAAAACTAGCGCAAAGCTTGAGTGAGTTTTGGAGACGCTGAACCCGTGAGTACAAGTTGTGCTCATTCTGCCCCGCCAATGGAGGCAGAAGCTGGTCAGCCAGTGGCTCTGGAAGGCTGGCACGCCTGCCTTCCAGGCTCTGCTCGAGGCTTTCAAGCGTCTGGAGGATTTGATTCCGCTTGTCTGCCAGGCGCTTTTGCGCAGCCTTGAGGTCAGCCAGCTTGGCTTCCAAGCCCTTCTTTTGATCAAGAAGTTTTTTGTTGGTGGTTTGGGCCTGGATAAGCTGCTGGGCCAAATTGTGGATGTGTTCCGAAACTTGGATTTCCAAGGTCTTCAACTGCGCAGACCGATTGTCATGGGTGGCTTTCCAGGCTGCAAGTTCCGCCGCCAACGCGGTACAGTGTTCCGCGAAGGTAGTTTGCTGTGCGCTGCCCAGTTGCGATGTGAGCAGCGCACAGATTGCCAAAATGTGAACAATCGATTGTTTCACTAGAATGAGTAGGTCAACCCGGCGTAGTAGGTCCTGCCGTAGGTGTTGTAGATGACTCCGAATGAATCGTAGGTCGCGTAGTTTTCGTTCAGAAGATTGTCGACCCGAACATATGCCTTCAGGTTCTCGTTGAACTTCCAGGTAACCGTGGAATGTACGAGGCAGTAGTTGTCCATCTTGTTTGTCAAGCCAGCATTGTATCTGGAACCGACGAAGACGCCGCCCAGGTTGAGAATGAGGGGCGTGATGGGATTGTAGTTGGCGTCAAAGGAGACTTTGTGGTCAGGAATGAAGGCGATGTGCTTGTTGCCGGTCGCAGTGTCCCTGACATGCTGCCAGGTATAGGCGAGCCTGAGCGAAAGTTCCTTGAACGGATAGGCGTTGATGCCGGCTTCGACACCGCGAATCTTCAGAGTGTCGATGTTGGTCGGGAAGGAGAAGAAGGTATCTTGGTCGAATCCGCCGTAACCGTCGATGAAGTCTTCGACACGATTCTGGAAGTAGGTGACATCTGCGTCAAGCACCTTGGCGATAATCTGCTGGTTGACGCCGACGCTCCAGGTTATTGCGGTTTCCGGCTCCAGATTCGGATTCCCACGCCAGAACCATGCGTTGTTGGCGATGGGCATCAGTTCGTAGGGATTGGGAGCCCTGTAGCCCTTGCCGATTGCCGACTTAAGCGTCGTGCCGGTTTGCTCGATCAGGTAGGATGCGGAAACGTCGCCAGTCCATTCGTTGTCAAAATCCGAGTGGTCGTTGAATCTGAGGTTGGCGTTGAAGAAAAGATTGTCGATCGGTTCGGTTTGATAGGCCAGGTAGTATCCCGAGGTATAGGTCGTTTCATCCCATGCCTTGTATTTTCTTTGCCCAATCATCCAGCCGCGGACATGGTCTTCCTGATAGTCGATACCGAGGGTGATCGCGTTCCTTTCATTCAAGTTGAATTTCGCCTGTGCGTTGACAAAGTCAACATCGCCCTTGTAGCGATAGGCAGCGGCAAACCAGTTTTTCCTGGCAATGTCCTCATAGATCCTGTCCGAACGCGACTTGGCGTAGGTGACTTGGACATCCAGGGCGCCATCCAACAGCTCAGAGCCGATGATCTTCGCATGCCCTGCAGTGCGCCTGATGTAAATGTCGTCGGTATCGATGGACTCGAATGTCATTTCATTGAAGTCGCCGCTGTCGTATTCCTCGTCGGTGTCGATGAATGATCCTGCGATTTCGGTTCTCCAGTTTTCATCGAGCTGGAGTCCGAGTTGCGCCTGGTAAGTCATGGATCTGTAGCCATCGTCGTCGCCATTGATATCCATGGCAGCTGACGGTCCTTTGCGGTACGATGAGATTCCGCGTTCGGTTTGCCTTCCTATGCCGATTTTGAAATCGACGATGTCGTATTTGCCAAACAGCAAAGCCGATGAGTGGAATCTTGCATGGGAACCTGCCTCGAAATTGACAATGCCGTGCGTGCCCTCTTCAGTGGGTTTCTTGGTGATGATGTTGATGACACCGCCCATGGCCGATGAGCCTTGCAGCGAAACTGCACCCTTGATGATCTCGATCCTGTCGATAAGGTCGAGTGAAAGATTATCAAGCATCGGTGAATTACCTGCCGCCGTTGAGTTGTCCAAGTATGGAACGCCGTCAATAAGCAGCTTGGTATGGTAGTGCCTCATCCCCCGGAGCGAGATAACGGGTTGTGAAGCTCGTGTCCCGAAGGAATAGTAGTCGATTCCAGGTTGTTCTTGCAGGATATCCGTTACGTAGGCATGCTTAGTTTGCTGGATCTTCTCCTGGTCCAGAACGATGACGCTTTGCCCCAACGACTCAACCAGCGCATCGGTACGCGTGGCAGTAATGGTCATCGAGGGAAGCTCAGTAGGGGCTTGCTCGACCTTGGGCGCTGGCTGCTCTTGGGCATTCGAAAGCGAAAGAGTCGCAAATGCCGTGCACCCGACAAGGGCACGGAATGCAAACTTTCGAATGAAACGGGATGTCTTGGGAACGTGGAACAATTTGATGTTCATGGGCCTTCCTTGTGTTGCGCGCACATCTAGTGGCTGGGTTTGACTGGCGGACGGGATCCGACTCGTGGCAAGAGGCCACTCACGGTTGCGCGACAGCTCCCGATTCTCACGGGATTCACCGAATCATTCGCCAGATTTAGATACTTAATATAAGCCCCTCAAGCAACCTCGCAAGCCAAAATGAAATGCTTTTGCTAAAATTGAACCCACTCACAGAAAACAAACTCGAGATAAATTAAATCAAGTATTCACTGCACTCCCAACCCCCTGCAGCCAAAACAAAACCTTCAAGCCTCTACGCTCTCACGCCTTAACAATTTCTTAAACAGTGCCACTATGACAGCCTCAAAGGCACTTTAAGAGACCACCCAAGGTGCCGTAATCATAATCCGATTACACCCAGAATGCTCCAGAGACCACCCAAGGTGCTTCTGCCAAAGCTCAAGCATCCAAGAAGACCACCCAAGGTGCCGAAATCATAATCCGATCACACCCAGAATGCTCCAGAGACCACCCAAGGTGCCGAAATCATAATTCGAGCACACCAAGTATGCTCCAGAGACCACCCAAGGTACCGAAATCATAATCCGATCACACCCAGAATGCTCCAGAGACCACCCAAGGTGCTTCTGCCAAAGCTCAAGCATCCAAGAAGACCACCCAAGGTGCCTATCACTGAGCCAAAGGCGAAACAGAGACCACCCTAGGTGCTTCTGCCAAAGTATAGGCATCCCAAAAGACCACCCTCGGTGCCGAACCTGAACTGAAAGCCCCCATGAACCACCCAAGGTGCTTCGCCCAGAGCTGGAGGTATTCAAGAGACCACCCAGGGTGAATCTGCTGGACAAAAGGCATTCCAGAAGGCCACCCAAGGTGCTGTTCTATCAATCATAGACTACCTTGGATCATACTTACTGAGCCAAAGTACGCTAGAGACCACCCAGGGCGCCGAAATCATAATTCGAGCACACCCGGGATGCTCCAGAAGCCACCCAAGGTGCCAGTTTTATACCAAAGATATGGCCTACCTCTTCACCAAGCCGAAAGTCCAAAATAGGTCACCCGGGGTACACCTTTCATACCTGGGATGCTGTCTTGGCCTGCCTCTCCAAGCCGAAAGAATTGATTTGGGTACACCGGGTGCCCTTTCTGTACCTGATATACTGTCTTGACTTTCTTCCAAAACCGCAGGGTTCAATAGACTACTCCGGGTGCTTAGGCTGGGGCGATAGCACTCAATAGACCATCCCAGGTGCTTCTTTCGTACCTGGGATGCTGTCCATCTCCTTCTCCGTGCTGAAAGCCTCCCACAAGCCACCTTGGGTGCCTCTTTCAGAATCAAATGAGCTTCCATAGAGGGCACCTAGGGTAACGACTTCAGGCTTTTGCCGCACCAAAGGCGCATCTGGGACACCTTGGGTGCCTCTTCCTGAGCCAAAAGCGAAAGGAAGGGTGTTTTGCCTTGATCTTTTGGTGGTTTTTTAGGAAAAAGAATCCTTTTCAGTTCCTCAACGAAAAAAAAGAATCCGCCCCCCGCCCACCAAGTCCCAAGAAGATGATTTTTCGGGAGAATTTCGGAATCCGGGCGCGACGAAGCACCGGCGAGGGGAGACTTCTCAAAAAATCCGGGTTCCGCCTGCCGGCGAAGTCTTTT